>NZ_JBYSZW010000001.1:0-296121 GCF_058787575.1 Cupriavidus sp. FW305-3-2-15-C-LB2 | reverse complement strand
CCCCCCCCCCCCGCCACCACCGCATCGAAGCTCTTGAGACCGGGCCACAAACGCCCATCGGGGCCACGCCGGTCGTAGTAGCCGACATAGACGAACTGCCACATGCCGCCCTCGAGCAGATGCGAGTGCCCTTCGATCAGGCCCGGCATCAGCACCTTGTCGGCAAAGCGGGTATCCAGTGTCGCCGCGCCCCAGCCGGCCAGGTCTTCGGCACGCCCCACGCCGAGGATGCGCCCGTCGCGCACAGCGACATGGGTGGCAACCGGCTGCATGGGGTTCATAGTGAGGATCTTGCGCGCCGCGTAAACGGTGACGGGCGATTGGCTCATATCAGGTCTCCGAGTGGATCCGGGTTGCCGGATCCTGGTTTGAAAGCGATTGCGAAAGGAAGTCGCCAAAGCCAAAGCCGTGCGCGCTCAGGCAGCGACCAGCGCTATCCGGCCTGCCGCTGCGCTGCCGCTCATTGGCGAGCGTGGCAGCCCCTGGACCAGTTCCACGCGGTGGCAAGCCACGGCATGGTCGGCGCCGAACTGGCGCAGGGCGGGCGCCTCGATGCGGCAGCGGGCCTCGGCGACCGGGCAGCGCGTATGGAAATGGCAGCCGGCGGGTGGGTTCAGCGGGCTGGGTGGATCACCGTCGAGCCGGATGCGGGAAGGGCTGGCCCGCTGCGCCGGGTTCCTGGCCGGCTCGGCCGACATCAGCGCATGCGTATACGGATGCAGCGGCGCGCCAAACAAGCGGGCGCGGCTGCCGCGCTCGACGATGCGGCCCAGGTACATCACCGCCACCTCGTTGCACAGGTGCTGCACCACCGCCAGGTCATGCGAGATGAAGACGTAGGTCAGGTTGCGCTCGCGCTGGATGCGTGCCAGCAGGTTGATTACCTGCGCCTGGATCGCCACGTCCAGCGCGGAAACCGGCTCGTCGCAGACCACCAGGGACGGATTCACCGCCAGGGCCCGCGCGATGCCGATGCGCTGCCGCTGCCCGCCCGAGAACTGGTGCGGAAACAACTGCTTCTGGTCCGGGCGCAGGCCCACCAGTCCCATCAGTTCATCGACCCTGGCGGCGATCTGCGCCGCATCCATGCCGGTCAACTGGCGCATCGGCTTGGCAATGATGGCTTCCACCCGCTGCCGCGGATCGAGCGAGGAATACGGGTCCTGGAAGATCATCTGGACCTGGCGGCGCATCTGTGCCTGCGCCGTGCCGCGCGCACCCAGCAAGTCGATGCCGTCGAGCGAGGCATGGCCGTCGGTAGCCTGGATCAGCTGCATCAGGGCCATCGCGGTGGTGGACTTGCCGCAGCCCGACTCGCCGACGATGCCGAAGGCGCTGCCGCGCCGGACCTGGAAGCTGATGCCGTCCACGGCATAGACCTTGGGCGCGGGCGCGAAGGGATTCGGACGGCGCAGGCTGTAGTGCACGCGCAGGTCGCGCACGTCGAGCAGGACGTCCTGGCTGGATGGCAATGACATGGTTCAACCCTCCCCGTACATGGCGGCCGGCGCGGCATCGGCGGATTCGCGCAGCCAGCAGGCGGCCAGGTGGCCGCCGTTGTCGAACAGCGGCGGGCGGCTGCCGCAGCGGCTTGCCGCCCGTGTACAGCGCGGCGCGAAAGCGCAGGCGGCACCGAGCTGGTCCAGCGCCGGCACCACGCCGGGAATTTCCGGCAGCGGCGCTGGCGTGGCGTCATGCACGGCCTTGGCGGCATCCACATGGAGCACGCAATCCAGCAGGCCGCGCGTGTATGGATGGGACGGCTGGGCCAGCACCGTCTCGACAGCTCCCTCCTCGATCTTGCGGCCGGCGTACATCACCATGACGCGGTCGGCCAGCTCGGCGATGGCGCCCATATTGTGCGTAATCAGGATGATGGCGGTGCCGAGTTGGCGCCGCACGTCGCGCAGCAGGTCGAAGATCTGCGCCTGCACGGTCACGTCCAGCGCGGTGGTCGGCTCGTCGGCGATCAGCACCTTGGGCTGGCCCGCCAGCGCCATGGCAATCATGGCGCGCTGGCGCATGCCGCCCGACAGCTCGTGCGCATACTGGTCGATGCGACGGGCCGGCTCCGGGATCTTGACCGCGTCCAGCAAGGCCACCGCTTCGGCCCGGGCAGCGCGGGCGCCCAGGCTCCGGTGGCGCACGATGGTCTCGACGATCTGCTGGCCCACGGTGAAGACCGGGTTGAGCGCGGTCATCGGTTCCTGGAAGATCATGCCGATGTCCCGCCCGCGCACGTCGCGCATGCGCGCGGCGGAATGCGCCAGCAGGTCCTGGCCGCCGTAGCGGATCGCACCGCCGCTGATGCGGCCCGGCGGCGGCACCAGTTGCAGCAGCGACAAGCTGGTCATGCTCTTGCCGCAACCCGATTCCCCCACGATCCCCAGCACTTCGCCGGCCTCGAGGTGGAAACTGACATCGTCCAGCACGCGGACGGAACCCTTGGCGGTGCGGAAGTCCACGCACAGCCCTTCGACTTCTAGCAGCGGCATGCGCTCTCCTTTTATCGCTGGCGCAGTTTCGGATTGAGTGCATCGTTGAGGCCGTCCCCCACGAGGCAGATGGCCAGCACGGTGCAGAAGATCGCCATGCCCGGGAACACCACCGACCACCAGGCTTCGAAGATCTGGTCGCGCGAACTGCCGATCATGTAGCCCCAACTGGTGATGTCCGGGTCGGACAGCCCAATGAAGGCCAGGCCGGACTCGAACAGGATGGCGACCCCGACGTTCAGCGCCAGCGCCACGATCAGCGGCGGCGAGGCATTGGGCAGGATCACGCGGAAGATGATGTTGCCGCCGCCAGTACCAATGGCACGTTCGGCGCGCACGAACTCGCGCTCGCGCAGCTTGAGGAATTCAGCGCGGGTAAGCCGGGCCAGCGGCGGCCAGCTGACCAGGCCGATCACCAGGATCACCGTGCCGATCCTGGCGCCGAACACCGCCACCAGCACCATGGCCAGCAGGATGGGCGGCAGCACCTGGAAGAACTCGGTGAGGCGCATCAGCACGTTGTCGACCCAGCCGCGGTGGTAGCCGGCCAGCGCGCCGACCAGCACGCCGATCACCAGCGTCGCCGCAGTCGCGGCCAGGCCGATCGCCAGCGTGATGCCGGCGCCGTGCAGCAGACCCGCCAGCACGTCGCGGCCGAGATAATCTGCGCCCAGAGGCGCTTCCGCCGCCGGCGGCGACAGCGGCGCGGCCACCACGTCCTGGGGATTGACGGGGTAGAGGGCCGGGCCGATCAGCCCCGCCAGCGCAATCAGCAACAGCACCAGCGCGCCAAGCACTGCGCCGCGGTTGTGCAGGAACAGCTTCCATCCGGTGTTCATCTCAGTCTCCGGTGCGAATACGTGGATCGAGCAGGCTGTACAGATAATCCGTGAGGATGTTGGCCACCACCACCAGCAGGCTGGACATCAGCAGGATGCCCAGCATCAGCGGGTAGTCGCGGTTGAGCACCGCGTCGGTGGCCAGCCGGCCCAGCCCGGGCCAGTTGAATACGGTCTCGACCAGGACCGCGCCGGCCAGCGCATGCGAAAACTGCAGGCCGGCCAGGGTGACGATGGGCAACAGCGTGTTCTTCAGCGCATGCCGGTAGACCACCACCCGCTCGCTCATGCCCTTGGCGCGCGCGGTGCGGATATAGTCGGCGCCCAGCACGTCGAGCATGGTGGCCCGTGCCTGGCGGCTGTACTGGGCCAGGTAGATCAGCGACAGCGACACCACCGGCAGCACCAGGTGGTGCAGCACGTCGGCGGCCAGCGCCCAGCCCTCGGCGCGCTGGCCCATGGTGTACATGCCCGAGGCGGGAAAGATCGGCAGCCAGTAGGCAAAGGCGATCAGCAGCATCATGCCGCTCCAGAACACGGGCGCGGCAAAACCCGCCAGCGATAGGAAGGTCACCATGCCGCTGACGGCGCCGCGCGGGCGGTGCGCCGATACCGCCCCCAGCAGCGTGCCGATCACCACGGCCAGCAGCAGTGCCGGCAGCACCAGCATCAGGGTGTTGGGCACGCGCTCGAAGATCAGCGTGGTCACCGGCTGGTGGAAGAACAACGAGTCGCCCAGGCGCCCGGCCATCACATTGCCGACGTAGGCCTGCAGGCGCTGCGGCAGCCCGACATCAAGCCCCATCTGGGTGCGCAGCGCGGCCATCTGCTCGGCGGTGGCGCCGCCGGACTGCGCCGCGATCACGTCTGCGACGTCGCCGGGCGCAGCCGACAGCAGCAGGAAGTTGAGCACCACCACGGCCAGCACCATCAGGGCGCCGGCGCCGATGCGGCGCGACAGGTAGAGCAGGGTATGCATATGGAACGGCCCAGTAAGTTGAGGGACTGCGTGATTGGTCCGGCAGGGGCGGTGGCGCCGCTGGCGCGGCATGCCCGCCCCTTGCCCTGCACGGCAGGCTTACTTCGCCCAGTACACCTCGTCGAACGGTGTGAAAGCGCCCCAGATGCCGTTCGGCAGGCCGCGCAGCTGCTTGCTGGCCACCGTGCTGACCGGCGCAGTGTTCAGCCAGGCCACAGGCAGCTCGCTGTTGACGATCTTCTGGAAGCGCTCGTAGAGCGCGGCCCGCTTGGCGGGATCGGTCTCGGCCGCGGCTTCGGTCAGGAGCTTGTCCACGTCGGCGTTGGCATAGCCCTGGGTGTTGGACCAGATCACGCCTTTCTTGATATTGCTGGACAGATAAGTGCGGGCCACGCCGATCACGGGGTCCCCCCAGTTGAAGACGGAGTCCGTGGTCATGTCGAAATCCCAGCTGGCGATGCGCTGCGACCAGGTCGGGAAATCCGGCGAGGGACGCAGCTGCGCCTGGATGCCGACCTTGGCCAGTTGCGGGCGCAGGTACTCCGCCACCAGTTGCGAGGTGTCTGGCGCACCCGGCAGGAAGTCCAGCCGCAGCGGGAAGCGCGTGCCGTCCGGCTTCCTGGGGTAGCCGGCCTCGTCCAGCAGCTTGTTGGCGCGTGCCAGATCGACCTTGTACGGCTCCAGCGTCTTGCTATAGAAAGGGCTGGCCGGATGGATCGGCCCCGACGCCGGCTGCGAGCGGCCGCGCTGCAGCTTCTGCGAGATGAAGTCGCGGTCGATGGCATAGGAAATGGCCTGGCGCACCTTGACATTGGCCAGCGGGCCCTCGCGCGTATTGAAGGCCAGCCAGTTCAGCGAGCCCACGCCCTCATAGCCGCTGCGGGAGACGGTCAGCTTCGGGTCCGCCGCCAGCCGGTCCACGTCCGCGATGCGGAAGGGGGCGAAGGCGACATAGTGGATGTCGCCGCGCTGCATGGCGAGAGCCGCCGCGGCCCGGTCCGGCACGATGTTGTAGGTGATCTTGTCCAGGTAGGGCTTGCCCTTGCGGAAGTAGCCGTCGAAGCGCGCGAGCGTGAGGTACTCGCCCGGCTTGTATTCGACGAAGCGGAAGGGACCGGACCCGACCGGGGCGTTGTTCTTCGGGTTCTGCCGGATCGGCCCTTCGCCATACACGTGCCTGGGCAGGATCGGCATCAGCGCGGGCGTGGAGCACGCCAGCAGCAGCGCCGGGCTGGGCTGCCTGAGCCTGAATACCGCGGTGTGGGCGTCGGGCGTCTCCACCTTGTCCAGCGCGGCCAGCATGGCCGGGCCGAAGGGGTGGTTGGCCTTGACGGTCTCGGCGGAGAACGCGACGTCGGCCGAGGTGACGGGCTTGCCGTCATGGAACCTCGCGTCCTTGTTGAGCTTGAAGGTATAGCTCAGTCCGTCCGCGGACACGCTCCAGCTATCGGCCAGGTAGGGCTTGAACTGCCATTTCGCGTCGGCCTGCAGCAGGCTGGCGAACAGCTGCGCCGCCGGCACGCCGGTGGCCACGCCTGACTGGATCGCCGGGTTCAGCGAATTGATGGCGGAAACCGACAGGACATTGAGATTGCCGCCGCGGACGACCTCGGGGCTTTGCGCCTGGGCGGCGCCTGACAACAGCAATGCAGCGCTGCCGAAATGTGCACCAGTGCGCACCAAGAACTTGAAACACGTCAACATCGGTTCTCCCTTCACTGCAGGATGCCGGCATAAAGCGCCGGTAAAGCAAGGCTCAAAGTGCCGCCGGCTTGCAAGGCGGCGGGGGATGTCTCTGACTGTGCTACGGTCGGGTGGATCTTCTTGTCGCCTGGCGTCTGCCGTGCGCCAATCGTCGCCGTCCTTGGTCTTATATGCGACGTGGTTCTGGGCTCGATAGGTCCAGTTCTCTGATTTCGATAGGACCAGTCCCCGCGCGGAATCCCCGCAGCCCCGGGATACCTGGTCCTGCGGTTGAATGCCGGCTTGTCAATGGAGGAAATCCTGAGCCAACAGCAAGGGAAGGGAAACAAGCACGTAGCCTGTTATTCCCTTCCCTTTCGCCGGCAGAGCCTGTAAGGCATTGTCAAATGGGCGATATGATGCCGCCACCATCCAGCCGAATTCATTTCGCCGCCGCCACGGAACTGACATGCAACGAAGAGCCTTCCTGAAGCTGGCAGCATCTGCCGGACTTGCCACGCACCAGCCCGGCTGGGCCAGGACGGCCACGCTGCGCGAGCGCGACCTGTTCGCGCTGGGCGTGGCGACCGGCGGCCGACGGCTTCGTGCTGTGGACGCGCCGGCTCGATGGCACCATCCCGGGCACGCCCCGGGCCGATGCCCAGGGCACCACGCCGCTGCAGGGCCCGCTGACCGTCCGCTGGGAAGTCGCCGAAGACGAAACCTTCCGGCGCAGCAAGGGCCTGACCGCGCCCGTTGTTGGCGATTGGCGCCGGGAGGCCCAGGAGCTGGCGCCAGTGGCGGATGAGTTTATCGCGCTCATTCGTTGGCAGCGGCTGAAAAGCTGCCGCGCGCCGTTTGCGTGGTATCCGCACGTACGCGCGGGCGGGCTCGGACAGCTCCAGCACAAGGATCGGCAAGACCATGGTCACTACCTCCAGTCGTACGGTCTGTTGCGCGGCGTACCCGGACTCTTGCACTGCTCGCGGCCTCTTTCCGACGGGCCGCCCAGCGTCGCGAAATGGTAGATCTGCTAGGCGGACGAACACTTGCCCCTGCGCACCGCGTCCGGATTTCGACGCAGAGCTCGAGAAGCGGATGAGCGAGATGACGCTGTCGCGGCAGCCAATCGGTCAGGACATCACTTACGATTTGCTCGACAGCCTCTGCTAGACGCAAACTTCCCACTTTTGGACCTCGGTCATAAGGTATCAACGCGCTCGCCACAGGATCCGCGAGGAAGCGCCGGCGCAAGTGATAAACCGTAGCCCAATGAATTCCAAGCAATTCGCCAGCATTCTCAGCTTGTTTACGCGTGAGAGAAGCCGTCCCAAGCGGACGTAAGACCCTCACAATCGCCCGCTCGCGCTTCGTTACAATCCTCGTGTTCAAGACCGTGGTCTTACGCCCCCGAGGCAATTTACTGAGCGGAGGAACCGGGTTGGCGGGATCAGTGGACGAGCGCGGCATCCGCACGTTCGCTGGAGTGGGCTCGGTCAGCTCCGGCACAAGAATTGGCAAGACCATGGTCACTACCTCCAGTCGTACGGTCTGTTGCGCGGCAACGTACCCGGACTCCCGCACTGCTCGCTCCCAATGCGCGGAATCTAGTACCAATCCGGCACTGTCCCACTGGGGCCCGTTCAGTAGCACCGACTCGACGGCACGGGTGAAATAGTCCATGGGCAGGTCCACCGGTCCAGCCAGTTGCGCGACCGCGTGGGCGTTCACGAAGCCGTTCCACAGCGCCGCGGCCGATTGCTCCAGTCTTAAGCCGGCGGCGTACGCGTCGGGATAGAAGAAGGCAGTGAAGGAGCTCCCGGTGTCCTCTGGATAGCGAGTCAGATCGTAACTAGCCGGGCAGGTTGCTGCTTCGACGGCGCCGGTAATCGTGAACTGTAGTAATCGCGGTACGTTTACGTAGGAATGTTGCTCCGCGACGCGGGAAGCGCTCATTTCTTCGCTCACGACTAAGAATCGTCACTGCAGGAGTTCAGGCAGCAACGCGACAACTTGCCGTTCGGCCTTCATCGCAGCAACGAGCTGGCGGCTTTGCCGTTCGACCCGCACTACCCTTTCCGCCAGCATCATGAGGAGCTCTCGCGAATGCTCATGCTGTTCGACAACGTCAAAGCCGCTGAGCCAACGCACCACTCCGGTCAGGGGATGCAGAGGTTTGCACCACAGCGCGTTGGGATGCCGACAGCCGTTCCAGTGCATCGCTGCGAGCAACCACGCCACAGCATTGACTTGAGCGGCAGCAACCTTGATGTTGGGCTTGTTCGGATCGAAACGTCGAACGGCGCGACGAATCATTATCCGTTGGCGACGCGGCACGTTTGCCCACGCCCGGCGCAGCAATAATCTGGTCAAATGCTCGCTGTCGTGCAGCAACGCACTCGAATCGCCGCAAGCCATCGCCTCGTAGGTCCAGTCGCTCGAGGCACGGGCCTGATGGCGCCAGCCGCTGGCGATAGACGCTCGGCGGGCCAGGAGTTGGCGCCAGTAACGAATGAGTTTATCTCGCTTACTCGTTGGCGTTGGCTGGGAAGCTGCCTCCCGTTTGCGCGGTATCGGCACGTACGCGGAGTCGGGCTCAGACAGCTCCAACACAAGGATCGGCAAGACCATGGCCTATACCTCCTGTCGTACTCTCCGATGTACCCTGACTCTCACACTGCTCTGGGCCTCCGCTTGCCGTTGGGCGGCCCAACGCCTCGAAATGGTGGGTCGGCTTGGTGGACTAACACTTGCCCCTGCGCATCGCTTCCGGATTTCTACGCAGAGCTCGAGAAGCGGATACGTGAGATGATGCTGTCGCGGCAGCCAATCGGTAAGCACCTCACTCACGATTTTCTCGCCTATGGACTCCCAGCAACTCGCCAGCCTTCTTGGCTTGCTGACGCGAGAGAGGCCCCCTCCCCAGCGGATGTAAGACCCTCACAATCGCCCGCTCGCGCTCCGTTGCATTCGTGTCCGTCATGTTCAATCCCGCCCGAGACGATTTGCTGGGCGGAGGTTTGACTCTGGCATTGCTCGCCGCCTCTGCCTTCCGATGGGCGGCCCAGCGTCGCGAAATGGTAGCTCTGCTGGGCGGACAAACACTCGCCCCCGCGCATCGCTTCCGGATCTCGACGCAGATCTCAAGAAGCGGATGTGTGAAATAAGGCTGGCGTGGCAGCCAATCGGTTAGCACTTCTTTCACGATATTCTCAACCGTCGCTGCCAAACAAAGATCTCCCGCCTTGGGTCCCGAGCTATGCGGTATCAACGCGCTCGCTACAGGATTCGCGAGGAAGCGCCGCCGCAAGCGATACACAGAAGAACAATGGAGCCCAAGCAATTCCCCAGCCTTCGTAGCTCGCTCACGCGAGAGGGGACCAATCCCCAGCGGACGTAAGATCCTCACAATCGCCCGTTCTCGCTCCGTGACAGCTCTCACTGCCATGTTCATGTCCGTCGTCCTACGCATCCGAGGCGATTTGTTGAGCGGAGCAACCGACTTGGCGGAATCACTGGACGGTCGTGGTATCCACGCCTTCGCTGGGGTGGACTCGGTCAGGTCCGGCACAAGGATCGGCAACACCATGTTCTATACCTCCGGTTGGACGGTCTGCTGCGCGGCGACGTACCCGGACTCCCACACGGCTCGCTCCCAATGCGCCGAATCTAGTATCAATCCTGCACTGTCCCACTGGGGACCGTTCAGTAGCACCGACTCAACGGCACGACTAAAGTAATCCATATGCAGTTCGATCGGCCCAGCCAGTTGCGCGACCGTGTGGGCGTTCACGAAGCCATTCCACAGCGCTGCGGCCGATTGCTCCAGTCTTAGGCCGGCAGCGTACGCGTCGGGATAGAAAAAGGCCGTGAAGGTGCTCCCAGTGTCCTCTGGATAGCGCGTCATGTCGTAACTAGCCAGGCAGGTTGCTGCTTCAACGGCCCCTGTAATGCCTCTGAAGTGCATTTGCTCGATCATGAAGCGAGCGACGATTTGCTCGTCACCGGAGAGCTGAAATTGCGCCTTCTGCTGCATCAGCTGCGGCTGCCCAACCAGAAAGGTGATCAGGCGCACGCCGTGGTGGGCGAGCTGATCATGGACGTCGCGCAGCCATTCCAGTGCGTGCTTGGACAGTCGCTGTGCTTCGTCGCAAAAGAGCACCACAATGTGACCCGAGCGCATTTGTAGTTGTTCGTTAATCCGACGCATCAAAGCGAAGCGCTTGTCGGCAATGAACCTGGGTTGTGGGTCCCTGATGCCAGCGGCGCTCAACAATGCACTAAAGAACGCCCCCTCGTAGTCGGTGCGATGATATTCGCAGGACATTCTCATCACGAGAATGTCACCCCGATTCCTGCCAAGATGCAATGCTAAGTAATCAATGGCGTGAGTCTTGCCCATACGAGGACGGGCGTAGATTAGCGCGCCCGGGATCAATACGCGCACGCAGTGTTCGACGAGGTCGACGAAACCTTCGATCGCTGCCGTCGCCACCCGATAGTGACGGCGAGCGAGCGGGTGATTGTGTACCGTCAGGTCTGCCGGATTCACCGTCGTTGCGTGAGGCGTGCGGCTGGCTGAGCGGACTCGGGTCGCGCTGACACGTGCACGCGGTGCGCCTTTCGGGGCCGTGGTGGTCTTCTCGTTCATGCCTGCTCCTTGCCGGCGAGATCAGTTCCTCCTCGCCCTTCACGGCCGGCAATCGGCGGGCCCGGCCTGCGCCCATTTACGCGAGCGCGTCCCGATCATTAGCGGGAGTACCCCCGCGCAATGTGCAACGCCTTGCCTTTAACGGGACCCGTGGCCAGTGGCGAAGGCGGCTGTTCGGGTGTCACGGTTTCACTTGCGGAATCAGTGGGAGGGGGCTTTGCTGTCCGGCGCTCGCGCTGCACCTGCGCGATATCGCTGGCTGCCCTCCTACGCTTCGCGGCCTGCTTGCGTCTGAGGGCAAGGAAGACCTCGATGGGATTGTCGCCTGGGCCGAAGTCGAGCTCGCGCGCCCGCTTGGCCTTGAAGATCTGCTGGCGCACCCGCAGTGAATGCGGCTCGTCGCGCCACTTGCCGCTAGCGACCAGACTGCCCAACATGTGGCCGTCTTCAGTACTGGCCCACAGCCGTCGCAAGTCTGACGGATCATAGTGGATGCGCAGACGCGTGCCAATCAAGCCGCTGCTTCGGGAAAGCTTTTCGCTCGTGTAGCGGACGTGATAGAAGGTAATGTACGGTCGTTCACCGCGGCCGAGGTTTCCATGGACGCGGCACATTACCGGGTCATGCAGCTGTTCGGGATGTTCCCGTAGCGGCTTGGGGATCCGGCGCAATCGGATCGCGTCGCGACCGATGCCAAGCACGTGCCGGTGCATCATCTCCAATGGGGTGAGACCACCCAGGCCAGCGTGAGGCGTGCCGTGGTAGTTCCACACCGTCACATGCAGCAGCTCCTCCAGTTCCTGGGTGGTGACGAGTAACCGCAGGGAGTCGTCCGGGTCGCGCAGACGTTTCAGCAAGGTCTTTGCTGCATCCTTTCCTCGTATCGCCCCGGGGAGCCGCCGCGAAAGTGTTGCGGTGACCGTGCCAAAGTAGCGCTCGATGAATGGTCGGTCATCGGGCTGATACGCCGGACCGAAATCGGCCGCACAACCCAACGCCTCGCAGACGACATCGAGGCTGGTAGCCGCCAAGTGCGCTCGCGCATTGTCTAGCCGAATCTGTCGCCAGCAGGCGTAGCGAGTTTGCTCCAAGGCCTGCGAGACCACCGGTAGGCAGCAGGCGCAGGCCCGGCAGCGTGAGTTCGGGGACCTTCGCCGGCGTCACGGCACGTTTGAAGGTTTCGATGGCGTCAAAGCGGTTACATTCGCGCGAGAACGAAATCGTGTAGCCCAAAAGACAGCGCGTAGCAACATCGATGATGGCCAGCAACCATACGCGCTCGATCTCATAGCTTTGTTCGCCGCCTAGTGGATCGTTGTCAATTACCTTCAGGCGCACGTCCATCTTATGGGCGTCAAACTCGACCGTATCGAACGCGTCAGCGCTACCCCGCTCAGGCAACTGCCGCAGCGCCGATGCGGGCTTGATCCTTTGGCCGGCTGCGCGCGCAGCCAAATCGAAATCGTCTTGCAACCATCCCCTGAGTGTGCGGGCCAAGGAACGAACAGCTCTATCATGCTGGTTCAGCGGATAGTCGCCAGCGCCGAGGCCCAACTCACGGCAGGACTGGTGGAAGCGCTGTATCACTGCCTTGAGGCCAACCAGACGGCCTTTCTCACCGGGCTGCAAATGGACCTTTCTCGTTTCGATCTCTTTGCGCAACTGCTTGGCCAGATTATGGTGACGCTGCAGCAACTGTCCGAAGGCCCCTGCGTTTCCCGCTTTGCCGTGCGCAATCGCATGAGGCGCCTTGCTTCGTTCATAGGCCTGTACGTGGACATGCGGCACCAATGCGCGATAGCCCCACAGGCGACCGTCCGGGTGTGCGCTCAGTGCTCGACGGACCAAACGGTGTAGCGTGGAACGGTGAATGCCCCAAGTCTTGTAGATATGCAGAAGGGAGCTACCGCTGGTATAGGCCTCAATCGCGTCGCGACGCTGTCTAAACGTCGTCCGCGCTTCGTCGTTGAGAGCTCGGTCGTCCAGTTGGGGCCAATCCGACAAACGAATTGCATTCGGATCGATTCGGCGAGACGACTCGGCCATTTGCACACCCCCCTATGCCCTTTGAAAGGAAGTCGCTCCGCTCAATGCCGCTACCACCAAGTCAGGACTGACTATGCGGCCGGATGCCAATAAGGCAAAAAGCGAGGCCTCCACACTCGCCGGGTCGTGTTCGGGGAAGCGCTCAAGGATCGCCTCCAACGCCCTCGGTTGATTCAGGTAGACCACGATGGCCTGCTCGAGCACAGGGGCACGGAATTGCCGGTAGCTGACGAGGTACGGGACAATGCGCGACCAGTTGGCAATCGGCACCGACAAGGTCTGTAGTTCAGATTGATGGATGACGCGAACATGGAGACCATGCAAGGTATTGGTCTCAACCAGGAGTTCATCAGGTTCTGGCTCGCTATCATCCTCCGCACGACGACGCTCTATCAGCCAGAACTCCCCGGCCGTCGCTTCTCGGGATCGAACCCAGAAATCAATCACTGCGCTACCGGCATCGCCGACCCGGGCCGGACGCTCTGTGAACGTTTCCATTGCAGGATTGGCTTCGATCATCAGCCAGGTCCGATAAGCGTCATAGCTGCCGAGGCTCAGCCGACGCCCAAGCTTTGGGCTGAACACCTCAATTCGCCGCCGCCATCCATTGCGGGCGAAGGCTAGTGGACGGCTGTACTGGCGTGAGGGATCCGGGTCGACATCAGACACAGTAGTAATGATGCTACGAAGCAAGCGACGAGCGAGAGTTTCAACATTACTTCGCGCAGTCAGAGAGTACCAAGATTCCTACTCGAAAAATCGTCGCAATGTTGGTACGGACGCCCACATAAGAAACGCTAACTTATTGATTTGATAGACGTTGTGCTCAGCCCCTGTCAGTCTCTGAGGTAGCGCTCTTATTACTCTTCACGCCCGGCATGGCGACTTCGCGCTGGCGTGCGCCGCCATCGTCACGGACGAGTCCATTGCGCTGGCCGTGGGCGGCGTCGCCGACCGGCCGGTGCTGGAGACCTGGCCACGCCTGCAGGGCAAGGCGCTGGCCGAGGCAATCAACGATTTCAGCTGGAAGCTGGGCGCGCAGGACGACGCCCATGTCAGCGCGCAGTACCGCCGCCACCTCGTGCGGCAACTGAGCATGCGCGCAATCGAGGAGGCAAGATGAGCAAGCCCTCCCACGGCGCACCTTCGGGTACGCCCCCGGTGATGCGGCGTGACGAGCGCCACCGTGTCACCGTGACCCTGAATGGCACCGAACTCAGCGCCTCGTGCGCGCCTCGCGAGCTGCTGTCCGACTTCCTGCGCCATGAACTCGGCGCCACCGGCACCCACGTCGGCTGCGAGCACGGCGTCTGCGGCGCGTGCACGGTGCGGGTGGACGGCGTGGCCGCGCGTTCCTGCCTGATGCTGGCGGTGCAGGCCGATGGGACCGAGCCCGATGGGAAGTGGAGATGTTCTTCCATATCCTGAAGACCGGCTGCAAGGTCGAAGCGCTACAGCTATCGCACATGGATCGTGTGGAGAGGGCCTTGGCGTTGTATATGGTGGTGGCGTGGCGCATTGCCCGCCTGATGCGGTTGGGCAGAACCTGCCCCGATCTGGATGCGTCCCTGTTCTTCGATGCCGACGAAATTCGGGGGGCATACGTGCTCGCCAAGAAGGCCCGCCCGAAGACACCTGTCACACTCAATCAGATGATTCGGTTGGTGGCTTCCCTGGGTGGGTTCCTTGGGCGCAAGAGCGATGGTGAGCCCGGCGCCAAAACGATCTGGATCGGCATGCAGCGAACCATGGACGCCGCGCTCACCATTCAGGCACTGCGCGAAGAGTCATGACTTCTGTATAAGGAAATGCACTAAGGGACCAGCGCAAACCAATGCCGGCAAGCCTGCGGGAACATGACTGGTTCGCCTGATGCAAGAGGAGATGGAATTGATGTGAGGAAACGACGGGCCCTGTACCTGGCCGCTTTGGCCGCATCGACCGCCGCATGTGTTGCATTTCGCTATTTCCGCCAATTGGAGATCTCAACGCTTTTACTACCATTGCGCTGTCGCTTGCTGATCGCACGGAGCACCGCAGTGAGGTTTGCGGCAGATGCGTAGCGTGCATGGCAGGAGCGTATTCAGCCTATGGCCAAGGACTTGGCAGACAGCCTTGTGCGGATCCAGCCAATCCCGCTTCCAGCGCGGCGAGAAAACGTCGACGGGATTCAGAAGGAGCTGATCTCGGTCTGACACCCACGCCATAGGTGTTTCAAGTGCCTCGAGCCTTTGGAAACCAATATGAGTCAGCAGCGCAAGGCGGCACTGTGCCTGCTCGTCCATCGGGGGAATAGAAGCCAGCCACAATTGGTCAACGCCGGAAACGCACCAAGGTCCGCGTCAAGCCGACGGTCCACATGCCCGCATCTCGACCCTCCTTGATACCAGGCACTGTGTCGTCCACTTTGATGCACGAGCGAACATCCGCCTACGTTTCCCCAGCCGGAGTGGGCAGTATGCCTCCTTGCTTACCAGAAGCAGCTCAACACCGAGCTTGCTTTCCAGTTTCCGGATGTGTTGAGACACGCCAGACTGTGTGGCATGCTCCCGCGTTGCCGCGGCCGTGATCGAGCGCTCCTCGTAGACCGCGACAAAGAGCGACATTTCAGTGAGAGATATGCTGAATCGCATGGGATGGCTTGGAAGTGGTTTGACGAATTCTTCCACATCTTTGAGTTGCGGGACGCATGGCGGGCGACCTTCCGGGGCTTACCTCCGCGGCTCTTCATATCTCGCCTTCGCTTCGCTACTCGCCAGGTCGCGCCGCGAGAGCCAGGCCATCAGTTCAGAAGCGACTTCGGCACTGTTTTTCTCCATCATGGGCGCATGACCGTTCCCGTGCAAACCAGCATCCGCCAGCGAGAGATGGTCAACATCTGCACCAAACCGCCTCAGAAACTGAGCCGCCTCTCCGCCGTTGTGCGCTTGCCAGGATGCCTCGGCGGTCACGACCAGGATCGGCATGGTGAGCTTGGCCAGAGATCTTGATTCCGACTCGTGCGGCGACAAGTGGGTATCGCGCTTGTAGTCGGCCTGAAGCTGCTCAGGAATGTCAACCGGTGGACTGAACTGAAGGGGGGTCGCTGTCAGTCCCCACGTGAGCGCTCCTGTAGCATGACTCGCATAAGGTGGACCGAATGGCTCGACCGCAACCACGGCCTTTATGTGGGTCGGACTGGCATCAGCGAAGATCCAGCCCCAGGGACCGCCAAGAGAGTGCGTCAGCACGATCGCGGGGCCAATCTCGGAAAGCAGCGATCGCGCGATGCGCGCGGCATGCTCATGGCTGGATTCCATGGATCCGCTGGAAGATCCCAGGCGAGCCGCGAACTGAGTCACGGCTGGATCGCTGAGATCACCCGTGCCAGGCCATTGAGAGTGCAAGACAGCTGCCGGCCAGGCAGGATCAGCTGAGACGTTGGAGAACAACCTTGTAATGCGCTCGACCGACGTGGGAAATGCGAAGCCCCCATCGAACTCAGGATGCTGGCTTGCACGGCCACAGCCAGGACGATCGAGGACGTACACGGCAAAGCCGCGCCGGGCGAAGGCATGCGCCCAGCCTTCCCGCCCGTCCGGGGTGCTCAGAAAGTCAAGGCCTTGGCTGCCACCGCCGTGGATCATCAGTACTGGCCAAGGTTGAGTGAGTTCCGTCGGGATGAGGTACTCGACGTACGTCTGCCCTGTTGCGTAGGTGTTCCCGTCGACTCGTCGCAACTCCGTCCCAGCAAAGAAGCCACCGTGTGCTGCCAAGGAAAGCGGCCCATTGCTTCGCTCAACAAGGGCTTGCGGGGAGTAGCGCATGTCAGGCGATGGCCAACTGGGGATTGAGACGCTGCCCTGTCACCAGCGACGGCGTTTCAAGCTTGCCGACAAAGAGAGTTCGTACGAGCACGGCCTGGCGATCGGACCCGAGACGCCGAACATTCACCATTTCCTGTTCAAGTTGATCCTCACCCGTATAGAAGAGCAGCTTGTTGTTGAGCGTCGCTTGCGGCGACGTGTAGGTCTCAAAGTTGGCCTTCCGTACACTGGCATACTGGTCCAGGATGTGCTCGGGCGCCTGGTCTTGAACGACAGCTGCCAAGGCCTCGTGCAAGACAAATGCGTCGAAAAGTCCCGCGGTCAAACCCAGGCCGCCGACCGGATTAGTGATATGCGCGGCGTCACCAGCGAACAGCACCCTGTTGACTCGAAATTTCTCGGCGACGCGCTGATGCATCCGATAAGGCGAGTACTGAAGCAGCTCATAGCGGCCGCTGAGCCCGGGCAGGATCTTTGCAAACATTTCGGGCATCCGATCGACGATGCCAGCGGGGTCCAGCCCCGACTGCTCGCAATAGGTAACACGCCAACGGCTTCCCGAGTCAATCTTCACGATGATCGCACCGTAGGATTCATCGATCACGAATGTCGCACGGTCCATCCCGAGCGAATCAAGATCGGCGACGACATTGGTAGCGACCATTTCCTTCGGCCAGGTCATCCCATCGAAAGACAGGCCCAATGCATTGCGAATCGGGCTACGGGCCCCGTCTGCCGCGACCATCCAGTTCGCGGTAATGACTTCCCTTCCCTGCGGGCCGGCCACAGCGATGACGATGTCGTCGGCGTTGCGCTCGATCTTCTCGACTCGGGTGCCCCAGCGGATCTGCACGTTCGGAAGTCGACGGATATGGTCTAGCACGATGCGGGTCAACACATCCTGACCCAGGTGCACGTTGAACGGAAACTCAACCAAGCCTTCCAGCGCACGCACCGACCAGCGTACTGTCTCTCCAGTCTTGTGGACGCGCATGCTGTAGTCGTGCTTGACGAGGCCCGCCGAGATGACACTCCCCAGGATGCCCAACTCGTTCAAGCCTTTCATCACAGCCCAGTGGTAGACAAGTGCCCGGGGTGCGGTTGATGGCTCGGCTTCTGCTTCTACCATCGTGACCTGCACGCCCGCACGCCCCAGCCCGAGTGCCACGATCAGGCCGACGGGGCCGCACCCGGCAACGATGACTTCTGATTTGCTCATTTCTCTCTCTGTACGAATGGAAGTAGACGAATGGGACGTCTCAGTCCAGGCTCACCTTTGCGGCATGCGCGATGGACGCCCATTCCCGGGACTCCGTCTTGACGAGGGCTGCAAGGTCCTCGGGGCTGGCGCCAGTGGGGACGAGGCCTTGGGCGTTCAACGAATTGCGGAGATCCTGCTCGCGCAGGGCTGCCTGGATCTCAGTATTCAACTTGTGCGTGATGGCTTCAGGCGTGCCCGCGGGTGCGAAAGCGCCGATCCATGCGCTCCTCGCAAACCCAACGCCCTGGTTCTTTAGCAGCGGCACACTGGTGAAGCTGGGCGATTCCTTGTCGCCCAACACGGCAATCGCCCTGACCTTGCCCAGCTTGATGTGCTGTCCAACCAGGCCATACGACAGGAGCGACACCTGAATCTGGTCGGAGATCAATGCCGTCACCGTGGCGCCGCCACCCTGATAGGGGACGTCCACGAAGCGGGTGCCGAGCTTTTCGTTGACCTGCGTCATGAACAGATGCGAAGAGCTGCCCGTGCCGAAGTGTCCCCAGTTGAGCTTGCCCGGGTTCTTCTTCTCGTAGTTCACGAGGTCTTGCATCGACTTCACCGGGATCGAGGAGGAAACCACGACAGCGGAGTCAACCTTGACGAGCTCGCCGATCGGAGCGAAATCCTTGGCGCTGTACGAGATCTTCTTGTAGATCGATGGATTGATGACGAGCGTGTCGCTGAGGAACACACAAAGGGTGTAGCCGTCCGGGGCCGCCGACTTGCACGCCGACGCGCCAACGATCCCGCTCGCGCCAGGCCGATTGTCAACAACAACGGGCTGGCCCAGGCGCTTGCTCAGCGTGTCGCCAATGCGGCGGGCCACCAGGTCGACGGGCCCGCCCGCAGGGAACGGCACAATAACCTTGATCGGCTTGGTTGGATAAGTTTGCGCAAACGTATTGCTCAAGCAAAGAGAAAGGCACAAGAGCGCCAAGGCTGCGGCGCAGCGATTGGAAGAAGAGGTGGTCATTGCAGGTCCTTGTTGTGCTCGCGCGGTGCAGGGTCGCGCGAAGCCGATCGAGAAAATCGCAAGAATGCGCTTCTCGCTTGTCTCAGTTGTCTAAGCGATTGGAGTTTATGCTGGCAAAATGAAGTGAAAAACCCGCCTTGGATTGAATCTTTTTTCCACCTAATGGTAAAATCAACAAATGGATAGGTGGACGCAAACGCGACTGTTTCTGGGTATCGCGCGCCTTGGCAGCATCAGCAAGGCGGCCGATGACCTCGGGCTTTCGAACGCGGCGGCAAGTCGCTATCTAAGCGATATGGAGCGGCGCGCCGGTATTCGCCTGATCGAGCGAACGACCCGCAGGCTCTGGCTCACCGAGGCGGGCAACACATACTTGCGCTACTGCGAAGCGGCTGTTGCCGCCCTTGAAGAAGGGGATGCGGCCATCAGCGAGGCGTCGGCTGAGCCGATGGGCGAACTGCGCGTCACGACGTCCGTCTCCTTCGCGATTAACCACATAGCCCCAGCGCTTGCTGAATTTGCAGGCACCTATCCGCGGCTGAAGGTCAAGCTTCTGGTCGAGAACAAATACCCTGGCTTCATCGAAGCAGGAATCGACGTCGCCATCCGTACCAGGCAGTTTGAGCCGGACTCCGGAATCACCGTCCGACGCCTGACGGAAACCCGGCTGGTGATAGCTGCTTCGCCGACGTATCTTGCGAATCACGGCACACCGTCTTCCGTTGATGACCTATCGCGCCATCAGTTGCTTCTGTACACGTTGGCCACGACAGCATCAGAGCTGCACTTGACGCGCGGTCCCGAGCAGCAGCGTCTGTCGATTCGAGGAGCCTTCGAGTGCAATGACGGACAGGTGATCCGAACAGCGGCAGTCAACGGCGCGGGCATCCTGATCCAACCGCAATACATCGTCGATCGCGACATCCGGGACGGCCGACTGGTCCCCTTGTTCGAGGACTGGGAGTTGCCCATGCTCACGATCAACCTGGCGTACCAAAGCAAGTCGCTTCAGCCCGCAAAGATCCGAGCCTTCACACAGTTCATGATCGAGCGGATGGCCAGATGCGATTTCACCTCGAAGTATGGTCCGGCGCCGAAGGAACTGCGCGCAGAGAGATCCGCGGAGCCACGGTCATAACGGCTGCGGGAAGGTCGATACGTGCACGGCGACACATGGCCGATGATCCCGCAGTGGGCACGGGCTCGAGGAGATGCTGCGGCGTAACAGCACCCCGTGGCTAGCGACGCAGCGGTACCGCAGTGCTGTACATTACCTGCTTGAGCGCGAAACTGGTACGGATGCTAGCGGCGCCCGGGATGCGCGTGATCTCGTCGACAATCAACCGCTCCACAGCCTGTACATCAGCCACCAGCGCGCGGATTAGGTAGTCGGCGTCGCCTGACATCAGATAGCACTCCATCGCGGCGGGCAAGGCGCGCACTGCGCGCTCGAAGGCGTCCAGGCCTTCCCGGGCCCTGTCGCTCCAGCGAGACGTGGATGAAGACGTTCACCTTCAGGCCAAGCTTCGCGGGACTGAGCAGCGTCACGCGCTGCTTGATCAGCCCGCGCTGCTCCAGCGACCTGACGCGCGCCAGGCAGGGCGACGGGGAAAGGTTCACGCGGCTCGCCAGTTCGACATTGGTCAAGCACGCATCGCGCTGCAGTTCTTCGAGAATCCGGACGTTGATTTCATCCAGCGAAGCGTCATTCATTGCGGACCATGTGTCACGATTGGGCGGCTCAGCATGTTGGGTTCTGTATAGCACGACGGCCCAGCGCTACCGTCAGCAGAAATTGCTCCTGCGATGAATTAAGCCCCAGCGCGTCGTTGAGAATCGCGTCGAAGACGCCGCCGAACGGTCGCGCGCTGAGTCCCAGCGCGGTAGCCGCCAGAATCAAGTTCTGCGAAAGATGACCAGCCTCCGCGACCAGCATGCGATAGCCGCCCTCGCCGTACTTGCGTTCGTGCCGGGCAAAATAACCAGTAAGGCAAATCAGCGCGGCACAGCCCACAATCATTTCCCGCTCCGCCGGCAACATCGCAGCGATCAATTGCTCGCGGATAAGCGGGCGCACGCACTCCAACGTCGAGGGCTACGCTTAGCCATGGCCGGCCAATTGGGCGTCGGCTCGCATCATCAACCAGGATCAGATCGGCCAGCGTGTGATCAATCTGCACAATGTCCATCGGACACCGCGCCACAAGATGACCTGGGGGAATCTCCGAGCCCGGCTGCGTTGCGAGCCGAAGGGCCTCCTCTTTACTGAACGGCGACCTACGCTGGCGGAATTAGTGGATGCGGCGCCTCAAAACGCGTTGTCTGCAAGCAACGGTGGTCCACGTCACAGCAGATGAGAAATCCGTTACGGATCAATCAGTTAGTTTGATGTGATTGCTAGCGGATAAACCGGTTACCGCTGGCGGAAATAGCGATCGGCAACAGTAAGCCCAGCGCTTCGTTCAGCCGAACGATATCGACGAATCCCCTCTTCGGCGGAAGGCTCTCGTAGGGATCGATGTCCAACCTCATCAACCGCATCACAGCGACACCTGACAAGGCATTCGCTACTTTGAGCTTCCACAAGATCGAGACGAGCGATTCCGGCGTAGAACGGAGCAAGTCTGTCACTCCGGAATCCAGCTGGAACCCGCGCCGAAGCCCACCATGGCCCAGGCGTAGCGCAAGGTCTGGGGATCGGGCGCGGCAAACGCCCAGTAGATGCCGACCGCCGTGCCAAGCGCGAACAGCGTGATTACCGGCACCCAGCCGAAGCGGTCCAGCAGAGCGCGCCGCCGACGAGCGTGCCCGCCAGGAGCGCGAGCGTCATCCACAATTGTGCGTGATGGACCACCTCGCGCGAGAAGCCTAGTTCCACCTGCAGGTACGTCACAGGAAAGAGCAGCGCCGCGGACAAAACGCCGGCCGTCATGGCGCTGGCGGCCAGGCAGATCAGGACTTCGCGCGGCTGGCGGCGGAACAGCGTGCGCAGGGGCATGACCTCGGAAGCGTCCTTGCGCCGGCGCATCTCCTCGAAGACCGGCGTCTCCTTGACGTGGCGGCGCAGCCAGGCCGACATCAGCCCGAACACGCCGCCCGCGATGAACGGCAGCCGCCAGCCCACGCTGGCCATCTGCGACTTGTCGAACAAGGCGCCCGTTCCCATGACTGCGAAGATGCCAAGGATGGTGCCCAGCGTGAACGCCGCACCGAGCGTGCCGATCGAAAAGCCGAGCCGGCGTTCCGGCACGTGTTCGGCGATGAAGGTGATGGCGGTCGGGAACTCACCGCCCATGGCCATGCCCTGGCACAGCCGGCACAACAGCAGCAACAGCGGCACCACGGCGCCGGCCTGAGCATAGGTTGGCAGCAGGCCGATGCAGAGTGTGGGCGCGGCCATCAGGATCAGCGTCACGCCGAACATGCGCTTGCGGCCCAGCTTGTCGCCTAGGACGGACAGCACCAGCCCGCCAAGCGGCCGCACCAGGTAGCAGGCGGCGAAAATGCCCAGCGTCTGGAGCTGGCTGAGCCACGCCGGCACCTCGGGCGGGAACATCACCGCGCTCAGCATCGGCGCAAGGAAGATGAAAATGATGAACTCGTAGAACGCGAGCGCGCCGCCCAGCGTGGAAAGGCCGAGCACGCGGTAGTGTTCGGCGTTGAGACGACTGTGAGCCAGCTCGCCGCCGGAATGGACGCCGGCGAGCGTGGTGGGTTGATTCATGGTGTGCTCCGGACTGGGCCGCAGTGAGGGCCGCGGGAATGGAAGGGCCGGCACGGGAACGCCGGCAAAAGCGCTTACTCCAGTCTGATGCCCAGCGAGGTCACCATCTTCTTCAGGCGTGCCGTCTCACTGTTCACCTGCTGGCGGAATTGCTCCGGGCTAGTCGGTTGCAATTGCAGGCCGTTGGCCAGGAAGGTGGCTTGCACCTGCGGATCGCGCATGGCTTCATGAAATGCCGCGACGAGCCTGTCGCGTATCGCATCGGGGATTCCCGCCGGCGCACCGAAGCCAAGCCACGACACGGCGCTGAATGGCACGCCCTGCTCACGCACGGTAGGCACGTCGGGGAACTGCGGTGCGCGCGTATCGCCTGTAGTGGCGAGCGCCACCAGCTTGCCCGACTCCACCAGGTTGCGCACGGTCGGCGAAGAGAAGGCCATGTCGACCTGCCCGCCGACCAGGTCCTGCAGCAGCGGAGACTCGCCCTTGTAGGGCACATGCAGCAGCTTGATCCCTGCCGTGCTGTTGAACGCCTCGCCCCAGATATGGAAGGCCGTGCCGGCGCCGGTCGATCCGAACTTGTAAGCACCGGGCTTTGCCTTGGCCTGGTCCACCAGCTGGCGCAGGGTCCGAATGCCGCTGGACGCCGGCGTCGTGACAATGAACGGCGACTCGTAGCCCATCGTCAGATAGGTGAAATCCTTGCGGACGTCGTACTGGGCGGTCGCGTCCAGCACGGGGGCAACCACTGCGCCGGCCTGCGTGATGACGCCGATGGTGTAGCCGTCGCGCGGCGCGCGTGCGAGCGCCGCGCCACCGATTCGCTGACCCGCGCCCGGACGGTTCTCCAGCACCAGCGGCTGACCCAGGATGGCCGACACCTTCGTGGTCAGGATGCGCACATTGGCATCCACGGGTCCGGGCGGGAACGGCACGATCACGGTGATCGGGCGACTTGGCCACGGCGGCGCGGCGTGCGAGTACGCCGGTACGGCGGCGGCAGCAAAGGCAGCCAGGCCCAGCGCGGCAACGCGCAAGGCGGCATAGAGGCGCTTCATAGTTGTCTCCTGCGAGTACGCTTATTTTGTCAGTCGCCAGCGCGTCACCCATTGCTTGCGACCTTTATTGCTTCAATAGATGAACCTTATAGGCGGCGTAACAGGACTCCGCCTTCTGCTCAGGTACGCTCGATCACCATCGCCACGGCAACGCCGGCAGCGCCGGGAATGGCCACCACCGCGTACCGCCTGTCGATGCGCTCGAGTTCGTCCAGTGCCGTGCTAACGAGCATGGCGCCGGTGGCGCCCATCGGATGGCCAAGCGCAATCGAACTGCCGTTGACGTTGAACCGCTCGATATCGATGCCGAGCGTATCGATGAAATGCAGCGTGACGCCGGCAAACGAGTCACGGACCTCGAACAGGTCGATATCCGCCAGGTTCAGCCCGGCGCGCTGCAGCGCCTTCTGCGTGGCCTCCACCGCGCCGGTCTGCACGAATGGCACGCAGGCGTCCGCTACCGCCGCGATACGTGCGCGCGGCCGCAAACCGTGGCGTTGCAGTGCATTGCCGGATGCCACGAGCACGAGCGCCGCGCCATCGGCCATGCACGGCGAGTTGCCGGCGTGATGAACGTGGCGGATTACGTCGAGTTCCGGGAAGTGGCGCAGTAGCCGGGCATCGCCGCCCGCTTCGCCCTCGGCGGCGAAGGCCGGTTCCATGGATGCGAGCTTCGCGACAGTGGTGCCGGCCCGGATGGTCTCGTCATGCTTCAGCAGGATTTCACCGGCCATGTCGCGCACCGGCACAATGGAGGCGGTGAAACGCCCTGCCTCCCGGGCGGCCGCCGCGCGCTGCTGCGACAACACGGCGTAGTCGTCACAAGCCTCGCGGCTGAAGCCGTACCGCGTCGCCACGAGGTCCGCCCCGATGCCGGGCGACATGAAATGCGTGGCTTCGGCAATTTCGGGGTCGTTGCGCCACGCGCCGTTGTCGCTGAACATCGGCACGCGCGACATCATCTCCACGCCACCACCGACGGCAAGCCCCTCAGCCGCACCAGCCTGCAAGGCCGCAAGGCTGACGGCCGACAGGCCGGAACTGCAGAAGCGGTTGATGGTCGCCGCGGACATCGACGGGTTCCACCCCGCGTACAGCGCAGCGATCTTGCCGATATTCGACCCTTGCTCGCCGGACTGCGACACGCATCCGATCACCGCATCCTCCACCGCGCCGGTGTCAATGCCAGTGCGCGCGGCCAGCGCCTCGTACATCTGCGCGAGCAGGTGTACGGGCTTGACGCCAGCCAGCGCACCGGTTGCGCGTGCCTGTCCGCGCGGGGAACGCACGGCGTCCACGATAAAGGCATCCAATTCCTTGCTCCTTTGCTGTCGGTCATATTAACTTCAATATACGAACCATGTAATGACGATGTAAAGAAGATTGGCCTTGGTGTTTTCCCTAGAACGCCCCTGGAACCCTAGAAGAGCTTGACGCGCTCGCGCTCCAGCAGCTCGCCGCAGTGGCTGCAGCGCAGGTCGGCATGGAAGGCATGGCCACACATCTTGTGGACCATGATCTGCGGCGGGCCCTTGTCGCCGGCGAGCCAACGGTCGCCCCAGCGCATGAGCTGCAGGGTGTAGTGGTGCTGCGCTAGCCCCTTGGCAGTAAGCAGGTATTCGTCGCGCGGCGGGGAGTCCTGGTAGCGGCGGCGTTCGATGAGCTCCAGCCCCACCAGTTCGTCCAGACGCTGGCCGAGGATATAGGGCGGAATGTACAGCTCGGCCTCGATCTCGTTGAACCGGCGGCTGCCGCGAAAGATGCACCCCATCACCATCGGCGTCCAGCGATCGCCCACCGACTGGATAATCTGTGAGCGCAATGCGTGCTCGCCAGGGCTCTTAACGCTGCTGGCGTTCATGCGCCGCCGCGAACGCGGCGGCAGCATCGGCTCGGTGCCTTGCCCGGGCCCTGGACCGCGCGAGATGTCGGCAAGCTGCAAGGGTTGCGCGCAATGGCTGCATGACGACACCGGGCGGATCACATGGCCACAGTCGAGGTGCTCGAGCCTAAAACGCATGTCGTTGGGGTCCGGATCCCAGCTCACTTCCCAGTCCCACATGGTCAGCAGCACGCGCCAGAAATCCAGGCCCATCTCGGTCAGCCGGTACTCGTAACGCTGGGGCACGCTCTGGTACTCCTCCAGCACGAACATCCCCGACTCCACCAGATAGTTGAGCCGCTTGGTGAGCACCGCCTTGGGAATCCCAAGCCGCTCATGGAAGTCGGAAAAACGCCGGACGCCGCGAAAGGCTTCGCGCAACAGGCGCAGGACCCATCCATCACCGACGATGGCTAGGGCTCGGACCACGGAGCTGTTGGCGATGTGCCGCTGAGTCACTGGCATGAAAATGATTCGTTGAAAAATTGCGTATTGTACCCGCGGCATCACTCCGCGCCCGGATCGGCAACTGAGCCAGGGAAGACCCTGAGCCGCGAAACTTGACCACTACCGGCCCATCAAATATATTGGTTCATATGTTGAAGTCTATGCCACGTACCTGAATCCGGACGAGCGTGCCATGCTCATCCGGCGGAGTTCTTTCGTCAGGGATGTGGCAATGCTTTGCCCATATGGTTCATATATTGAAGTAATAGGACAAGTACAACGCCCCATCATGAAGCCATCCGCCCCCACAGCTTCCCTGTTCGAGCACCTGCGTCTGCCGCTGATCGTCGCGCCGATGTTTCTGGTGTCTTCGGTCGAACTGGTCAACGCCGCATGCGCCAATGGCGCCATCGGCGTCTTGCCCTCCCTGAATGCCCGGACACCGGAAATCCTCGACGAATGGATCAGCCGAATCGCCGCGGCTCGCGACGCGCGCCTGTCGGCCGGCCAGCCGTGCGCACCCTGGGCCGTCAACCTGGTCGCGCATACCTCCAACCAGCGACTGCAGCCTGATCTGGAGATCTGCGTGCGGCATAAGGCGCCGCTGGTCATTACGGCGCTCGGCGGTCCGCGTGCCGTGGTGGAGGCGGTGCACGGCTATGGCGGCCTGGTGTTCGCGGACGTCAATACGCCCGAATACGCACGCAAGGCAGCGGCCAGCGGTGTGGACGGCCTGGTGCTGGTCTGCTCGGGGGCCGGTGGCCACACCGGCCCGATGGCGGCGCCACCCTTTGTCAGCGCGGTACGCGAATTCTTCGACGGGTACATCGTCGTCGGCGGCGGCCTGTGCGACGGCACGTCGCTGCGCGCCGTGCAGGCCATGGGCGCGGATTTCGGCTACATGGGCACGCGGTTCATCGCTACCGAGGAGAGCCACGCAGTCCCAGCCTACAAGCAGATGGTGGTGGACAGCGGCTTCGCCGACATCGTCTGCACCAACGCCATCACCGGCGCCTGGGCCAACAAGCTGCGGCCCAGCCTGGTGGCGGCCGGCCTCGATCCGGACAACCTGAAGCCACGCGACCGCTTCGATCTGAGCAACCGCGAGCAGGACGCCAAGGCGTGGAAGGACCTGTGGTCTGCCGGGCACGGCGTGGGCCAGGTCCATGCCGTGGAATCGACAGCCAGCGTGATCGACCGCCTGCGCGCGGAGTACCGGCAGGCCGTAGCGCGACTGAGCGACGACCGCTGGAGCAACGGCGCGCGCGCCGGCCAACTGTGAACAGGACCGGGGACGCACCATGATCATCACTCCGGAACAGGACATCGAGCAGTACACGGGCGCCGGCTGGTGGGGCCACGAGACACTGTACGACGTCTTCTGCGCCGCCGCTTCCACCGCACCAGATGCAATTGCGCTGGTGGACCCGCCCAATCGCCTCGATTTCACCGACGGCGCCCCCTTGCGCCTCACCTGGCGCGACGTGTCGGACCGCGTCGACCGCCTTTGCTGCGTGCTGCTTGACGCCGGCCTGCGCCCCGATGACATCGTCGTTGCACAGTTGCCGACGACCAGCGAGTTCCCGCTGGTCTACCTCGCCTGCTGGCGGCTCGGCATCATCATCTCGCCAGTGCCCATGCAGTATCGCGAACATGAACTGCGCCAGATCGCTGACCACCTTGGCGCCCGCGCCTACATCGGCGTACGGCGCCTCGGCAAGACCTGCCACGCCTCCGTGGCCGCCGCGCTTGCAGAAGGACATGCCACGTTGACGCAAATCCTGTTGTTCGGCGACAACGTCCCGCCCGGCATGACGAGCCTGGACAACGGCCTGCGCCAGCCTGCCGACAGGGCACATGTGGCACGCCACGAGACCCGGCATCCGGTGGACGCCAACGCCATCGCCACGATCATCTGGACCTCCGGCACAGAATCGCGGCCGAAGGCCGTACCACGCACACACAACCAGTGGCTGGTGTCGCGCCGGCTGATGACGGATGCCGCCGGCCTCCGGCCTGGCTGCCACATTCTCTCGCCGCGCCTGCTCAGCACCATGGGCGGCATTTCGGGCAGTGTGGTGACGTGGCTGGACCGCGCCGCGCGGCTGGTGTTGCATCAGCCGATGACGCTCGATGTGTTCCTGCGGCAGATTCGGGACGAGCAGATCGAGTTCACCAGTGCGCCACCCGCCATGCTGCATGAACTGCTCAAACACGAGACGCTGCTGCAGGGCATCGATTTCTCGCGCCTGCGCCATATCAGCTCCGGATCGGCCGCGCTGTCGGAAGACGTGGTACGCACATTCCGCGAACGGCATGGCGTGGAGATCCTGAACTTCTTCGGCTCCAGCGAAGGCGCGTCGCTGGCCGCCACGGCGCTCGACCTGCCTGACCCTAGCCTGCGCGGCCGCTATTTCCCGCGCTATGGCTCGCCACAGTGCGTGTCGACCCAGAGCTCGGCAA
Organism: Cupriavidus sp. FW305-3-2-15-C-LB2; assembly: GCF_058787575.1. Classification (NCBI taxonomy): domain Bacteria; kingdom Pseudomonadati; phylum Pseudomonadota; class Betaproteobacteria; order Burkholderiales; family Burkholderiaceae; genus Cupriavidus; species Cupriavidus sp. FW305-3-2-15-C-LB2. The sequence continues at coordinate 267,811 of NZ_JBYSZW010000001.1, read as the reverse complement.
GGTATGTCGAAACGCGGCTGATCGACCCCGGCACCGGCGAGACCATCGAGACGGCGGGCCAGACCGGTGAGCTGTGTTTCCGTGGCCCCAATGTGTTTTCCGGCTACTTCAAGATGCCCGAGGTCACGGCCTGCACCTTCACTCCTGATGGCTTCTATCGCACCGGCGACCTGTTCCGCATCGCGGGCGAGCACGGCGAGTACTTGGAGTTCGTCGGCCGCGCCAAGGACATCATCGTGCGCGGCGGGATCAACATTTCGGCGGAGGAGTTGGAATCGCTGCTGACCAGCCACCCTGCAGTCGAGAGCGCAGCCGTGGTCGGGTATCCGGACGACAAGCTCGGCGAGAAGGTGTGCGCCGTGATCGTGCCGGCGCCATCCGCTGCAAAGGCCCCCCCCACGTTGCAGGCGCTGTGCGAATACCTGCTGCAGGTGCGCCAGGTCGCCATCTTCAAGCTGCCGCAGCGCCTGCTGATCGTTGCCGAACTGCCCCGGAATCCCGCCGGGAAGATCCTCAAGGCTCCGTTGCGCGAACTGGCGCAGCAGGCCATCGACGCCACCCCCTGACCGCCTTCCACATCCATCACAAACCATGACCGAGACACGACTCCCCGACTACAGCGTCACCGGCGACGGTGACACCACGGTCTTCCTGCTCCACGGCGCCTTTGGCGCGAAAGACTACTGGCGCGACCAGATCGCCGCGCTGGTCGCCAGCGGCTACCGCGTGGTGGCCTGGGACGCCCCCGGCTACGGCATGAGCCCGCTGCCCGATCCGTTCAATGTGGACGTTGCCGCCGCCGCGCTCGCGTGCCTGATCGACGCCGTCGGCGGCCGACGCAACGTGCTGCTCGGGCACAGCATGGGCGGCATGATCGCGCAGGCCGCGTTCGACCTGCGCCGCGAGCGCATCCACGGTCTCGTCCTGTCGGCGACCAGCGCCGCGTTCGGCAAGTCCGAAGGCGAATGGCAGCAGAAGTTCGTGCGCGACCGCGTTGCGCCGCTCGATGCCGGCAAGGCCATCGCCGAGTTCGGCCCCGACATGCTGCGCAGGATGATGGCTCCGGGCGCCGCCGGCCCTGGCGTCGCACGCGTCATCGATGTGGTCTCCGCCATGCGGCCTGAAACCTTCCGCGCCGCGATTCACGCCATCGTCGGCTTCGACGGCCGTCACATCCTCCCGCGCATGCAGGTGCCGGTGCTGTGCATTGCCGGCGAACACGACCTTTCCGCCGCGCCGCCCGCCGTGATGGAAAAGCTCGCCGCGCGGCTGCCCGGCGGCCAGTTCGTCTGCATGTCCGATGTCGGCCATTTCGCCTGGGCGGAACAACCCGAGGCCTTCAACCGGCACCTGCTCGATTTTCTCCAACGTCGCATCGGCGACTGACTCCTGTTCCCACCATGAAAACCACCAGCTTCCAGGCCAGTCCCACCATCGTCTGGCCGAACGAGAATCCCTACCTGAACGATGCCTGGCGTCCGGTCGACACCGAGTGGACCGCCACCTCGCCCGACCTGGAGGTCATCGGCGAGATCCCGCGCGACCTCAGCGGCCTGTACGTCCGCAACGGCCACAACCCGGTGCACGAGTCCATCGGACGCTATCACCCGTACGACGGCGACGGCATGGTGCACGCCATGGCCTTCCACGGCGGCAAGGTCCAGTACCGCAACCGCTGGGTTCGCACGGTGGGCTTCCTGGCCGAACAGGCGGCAGGCAAGTCGCTGTGGCCGGGCATCATCGAACCGCGCAAGGCCGCGCTGCGCGGCTGGGGCTCGATCGGCGCCATGAAAGACAACGCGGGGACGGACATCATCGTCCACGGCGGCAAGATCCTGGCGGCCATGTCGCAGTGTTCGGAGCCGTACCGCATGTCGCCGTTCAGCCTGGAAACCACCGGCGTGGAGCCGAACTGGGCGCGTGCGCTGTTCCCGCGCGGCATCTGCTCGCACTTCAAGGTCGACGAGCACACCGGCCACATGATGTTCTTCAACTTCGGCGAGACCCCGCCCTACATGAACTACGGCGTGGTGGACCGCGACAACCAGCTCATCCACTTCGAGCCCATCGAACTGCCCGGCCCGCGCTGGCCGCATGACCTCGGCATGACCGAGAACTACTGCGTGCTGCATGACCTGCCGCTGTTCTTCGATCCGGAACGCCTGCGCCAGGGCTCGCACCGGCTCAGGTTCTGGCGCGACATTCCGTCACGCTTCGGCGTCATTCCGCGGTTCGGCACGAATGCCGACGTGCGCTGGTTCGAAGCCGAGCCCTGCTACGTGCTGCATCTGTCCAATACCTTCGAGGATGGAGACGAAGTGGTGATGGACGGCTGCATCCAGACCAACCCGCTGCCCGACCTTTCCGGCCTGCCGACCGAAGGCTACGAGCGGCTGAAGGCCATGTTGGACCTGCATCTGCAGAAGGCCCGCATGCATCGCTGGCGCTTCAACCTGCGCACCGGGCAGACACGCGAGGAAGATCTCGACGACCAGGTGACGGAGTTCCCGATGGTCAACGGCCTGCACAACGGACGCTCCTACCGCTACAGCTATAACGCCATCCCGAACAAGGGGTTCTGGCTGCTCGAAGGCCTGAAGAAGTATGACCTGCTCACCGGCCAGACGCAGACCTACATGCTGCCGCAAGGCTGCTATCTCAGCGAGGCGCCCTTCGCGCAACGGCGCGGCGCCACTGCGGAAGACGACGGCTACCTCCTCACCTTCCTGACCAACCTCAATACCGGCAAGGGCGAGTGCGCCATCTTCGATGCACGTGACATCACGCGGGGACCCGTCGCACGGATCGTGCTGCCGCAACAGGTGCCCACCGGCGCGCACGCGTTCTGGGCCACGCCGCACATGCTGCCCGGCTTCGAAGCCGGCTTCGAGGCCGCCCTGCAGGGCAACTACTGAGCCAGTCGTGGGCGCCCCGGGGCGCGCCGGCACCGCGGCAGGACCCGCAGAGGTCCAGCCAATCCATTGAAAGGACGGAGACAACCCATGCAATCCCTCACCCGCGCCGCTGCGCTAGCCTTGCTCTGCACACCGGCACTCGCCAGCGCGCAGACCACCATGCTGGTCGGCGGCCAGCTCAAGCTCGGCCTCGACATGACGTCCATCAGCGGAGCCGACCGCGCAGGAGGCACGTCCGCCCGCGCCTACCGCGAATCGAACAACACGAGCTTCTGGTTCATCGACGGCAAGGAACAACTGGCGCCGGGCCTGAAGGCCCTGTATCATCTGGAATGGGACTTTGCGCTTGACACCGGCGTCCAGGGTGCCGGCCGTACGTTCTACGTCGGCTTTGACGAAGAGCGCTTTGGGCGCCTGAAACTCGGCCGCCAGTCGGTTTATTTCAGCCACCATTGGTTCATCAACGACACGCACGGCTCATTTGACGCAGCGCCCAATGCCGCCAACTCGCTCAATGTCCTCGGCACCATCAACGGCGCCAATTTCGCCGGCAACTTCCTGAACAACACGGTCCGCTACGAGTTTCCGGTCATCGCCGGCTTCTCGGGAATGGTATCCTACTCCTTTGACGCCGAACAGCCGGGCGCTGGCCGCAACCATACCTGGTACGTCAGTCCGACGTACACCAACGGCGGCTTCAAGGCCGGCTACTTCCACATGCAGCGTGACAGCCAGGGTACCTTGCCTCTGCAGACCGTCGGCTCGCTGGACCAGACGGCCGACAAGCTGGCCATTGGCTACACGTGGAACGGCTTCCGCGTGGGCGTCGTGGTTGACCGTAACCGCGTGACCAACCGTGCAACCAATCTGCGGCAGGACCGGATCGCCTATGCCGTCCCGCTTGGGTACAGCTTTGGCCCGCACCTGGTCGCCCTGACTTGGGGGCAGGCGTTCTCGATGCACGAAAACGGCCATACGGTGGATGACACCGGCGCAAAGATGCTTTCCGTAAGCTATCAGTACAGCCTGAGCAAGCGCACCACACTCGATATCTCTTATGTGGAGCTGCGGAACGAGCGCAACGGGCGATATAACTTCTGGGTTGGCGGACTGAAGTCGGGTTCCCAGCTGTCGACGGCGGACGCGGGGGCTCGTGCTCGAATGGCCTATGCGGGCATCAAGCATCTGTTCTGAAGACGTTTGACATGGGCAATCAGGCTCGTCCCGCTCGACCGGGCACAACGAACCTGGCGCCCTCCGCGCTGACTGATGGTGGCGGTCATATTGTTGCCAAACTGGGGCACCAACACCGCGCCACCGAGTCCGGTCTGGCTGACATATGCCTGGTTGTCCTGCCCATACTGCCCGACGAGCGCCCGGTTGTAGGCACCGTTCTTCGTGACATCGACACGATTGCCGTCTCCCTGCTGCGCGGTGCTCGACTCCACCGCCTGGTCGGCACGGCAAGCGCCAAGAACAAGCTGTACTTTGCATTCCGCGAACTCGGTCGCGTCGTCCGCACGCTGTTCCTGCTGAAGTATCTGAACGAGCCGGAGCTGCGTCGCACAATTCACGCGGCGACGAACAAGAGCGAGCAGTTCAATGACTTCGCCCAGTGGCTGATGTTCGGCGGGGACGGCACCATTGCTGAAAACGTGCGGCACGAGCAGCGCAAGGTCATCAAGTACAACCATCTCGTCGCCAACATGGTCATCCTCTACAACGTCCAGTGGATGTCGCGCAAGCTCAAGGAACTGCAGGAGAAGGGGCATCCCGTTGATGCCGAGGTACTGAAGGTACTTTCCCCATACCGGCGCGAGCATATCAATCGGCTCGGGGACTACCTGCTGGACCTCCAGAGACGGGCTCCGCCACTCGATCCAACGATAGAATTTCTTTTCAAATCAGCCACTTAGCGGAGATGTGGCGGATTTTTTACGATTACCCACACCGGCAGATTAGGCGAAGCACCATGTAGACGACGGCGACACCCCCGTGTTCACGCTGGATCGCGCGAGCTGAGTTGTGTGGCAATGGTTCGCATAATGTCCTGAACTTTTCCTACCGACCATGGTGGCCGGCAAGGAGAAGATAATGGCGCAGTCTGAACTGGCGCGCGGCAAGGAGGACCCCGCGACGCTTGCGCTGTCAATTACGAGCGCAGCCGAATTCCTCTGCAAGTTTGACGCGTATCTGCTCCTGAAGAAGGCGATCGCCGGCGCAGTGCATACCTGTCCGAGTCTGTCGAAAAAGCACATCTCGCCGCACGTCATAAGGCACGCGACGGCGACGCATCTTTTGCAGGCTGGCGTCGACATCAGTGTCATCGCATTGTGGCTGGGCCATGAAAGCATCGATACGACGCACATCTACATGGATGTCTAATCTTGCGCACAAGGAAGAAGCGCTAGGTCGCCTGCAGCCTGCCGGGCAGCGTACGCCGCGTTTTCACGCAACCGACAAGGTCATGGCGTTCCTCGAAACCCTCTGATTATGCGCACCGCAACGGCCGGGGTTTCCGTGCTCCAGACAGCTCCCTGGCCGTTGCTTCGCCTAATCTGCCGGTGTGGGTAATCGTGAATATCTGAAGCTTCAGATATTCACGAATAGCGGCCAACCCTCATCCCCTGAAACTCCGGCTTACCTGTCCGTTGAAACTCACATCCCCGCCGCGTTCACTCCGCAGGCTTCAAGCAATCGCTCTGAACCCGCGTGCAATGGCCACGCGCCGGGCATCCCGAATCACTGTGGCCACCATTCAATGCCCATAGATGCCATTGCCCGTGGAGCGGTTTAGCACAAACGATTTTTTATTTACCGCTCGCGGACCAACCCCGTCGGTTCGGCTCATACGTTCGAAGCCGCGACCGCTAAACAAGAAATCCTCTGCCAAATGTGTTGCAGCACATTTGCGCTACCTGCATAGCGAAGAGGATGCCCGCCATGAAGCCACGCAGGAGCGGCATCGAATTGGTTGGGGCACCCCGAAGAAGGAAGAACCGTGATTCAACGCAGATCTCGTTCGCTCTATTCCGGGCAGCGCCGGCCATGACAGCATCCACAGACTCAGCTCGGATGAACCACGAATACAACGTATCATTTAATGCCGTCGTCGGGTGGGGGCGTCCATGCCATTGCTTACCGAACACCGGCGCCTGCAGAATCTGCCGCAGGCGCGGCGAGCCCATTGCCCGCGTTGAGGAGTAACTGTGCTGCCCCCTCCCCTCAAACCCGCCGAGCCTGCCCGGCCCAATACCGCTCCCGCAAATGGCGCTTCAGCACCTTGCCGTTGGGACTGCGCGGCAGGCTGTCGATGATGTCGATCGATTTGGGCGACTTCAGGCTGCCGAATGTCCTCTTGCACAGCGAGATGAGCTCGTCGGCCGCCACAGTGGCGCCCGGCTTGAGCTCGACCACGGCCTTGACCGCCTCGCCCCAGTCGTCGTCGGGCACGCCGATCACCGCACAATCCTCCACCGCGGGATGGGACCAAATTAGTTGCTCAACTTCCTGCGGATAGATGTTGAAGCCGCCGGAGATGATCATGTCTTTTTTCCGGTCACAGATATGCAGGCGGCCGGCCGCGTCCTTGTAGCCGATGTCGCCGGTATGTAGCCAGCCGTCAACTATGGTGGCGGCTGTGACCTCGGGCTGCTTGTAGTATCCGGGCGTGACGAGGTCGCCGCGCACGCAGATCTCGCCATGCGCGCCGTCCGGCACCTCCATGCCCGACTCGTCCAGGATGCGCAAATCGACCATCGGCGTGGCATGGCCGCAGCTCGACAGAACTTCGTCGGGAGCAAGCTTGCCGTCGACTAGATGCTCTTGCGGCGACAGGTAGGTGCACATCATTGGCGCTTCGGATTGCCCGAATACCTGAGTCATGCAAGGGCCGAACACCTGGATGGCCTCCTTGAGCTTTTCGATGGACATGGGCGCTGCCGCATAGATGAAGTAGCGCAGCGATCTGAAGTCGTGCCGGCGGATGCCCGTATAACTCAGCAGCCGGTAGATTGCCGTGGGCGGCAGGAACAGCTCGGTCACACGGTGCTGCTCGATGGCCTCGGCCACGTCCGCCGGGTCGGGACCGTCCAGGATCACGATCTTTCCGCCGCGCGTCAGCGTGGCAAAGCTAGCGAAGCCCGCCGCGTGCGTCAGCGGCGCCGCCGCCAAGTCGACCGGGCGCTCGCCCTGTCCGTAGGCAAGGCTCAGCATATGCAGCGCCACCATGGTGCGGACATTCCGGTGGGTGAGCTGCACGCCCTTCGAACGCCCCGTGGTTCCGCCGGTGGGCGCGATCACCGCCAGGTCATCCGGCTGCACGGTCACATCCAGCCGCGTATCATCCGTGCCCTCCAGCCAGCTCTCCAGCGACGGCATGTCATCCACCGCGCGGTCCAGGCAGATCCAATGGCAGAGCTTGGGCAGGCGCGCCCTGAGTTGGCGCACCATGTCGATGAAGTCGCTGTGGAAGACAAGTGCGCGGCAATCGAAAAAGTCGAGCAAGTACTGATTGTCGTCGACATTGAGACGGGGGTTGGCCGGCACCCAGGTTACGCCGGCCCGCGCGAAGCCGAACACGCATTGGAACGCCCGCGCATCGTTGGCCGACAGCACGGCGGCCTTGTCGCCAACGCCAAGGCCAAGCGCGTGCAGCCGGTTGCCCAGGCGATGGGAGAACGCCGTCACCTCCTGATAGCTCCATCGCCGCTCGCCCTGGATCAGGCAATCGCCGTCGGGGTTGAACACGGCGCCTCGATCCAGGCATTGCACAATGGACATGGTTTTTCCTCCTCCTGTTCTTCAGTTTTTTGAGTCTTCGCTTCGAAGATTCCCGCCGTCAGTCCGCCCGGCCGTAGAGTGTCACCACCGCAACGCCGCCCAGGCCAACGTTGTGCTGCAGCCCCAGGCGCGCGCCCGGCACCTGCCGCGCCTGCGCTGTGCCGCGCAGCTGATGGGTCAGTTCGTAGCATTGCGCCAACCCCGTGGCGCCCAGCGGATGCCCCTTGGAAAGCAGGCCGCCGGAGGGATTGACAACCACTGCGCCGCCATAGGTGTTGTCTCCATCTTCCACGAACTTCTGCGCATCGCCCGGCGCACAGAAGCCGAGCGCTTCGTACGACAGCACTTCGTTCTGCGCGAAGCAGTCATGCAGTTCGCAAACGTCGATATCGGCCGGCGCCACGCCAGCGGCCTCATAGACCTGCAGGGCGGCCTCGCGTGCCATCTCCACACCCACGAGAGAGAGCATGGAACCTTCCATGGTCGACGGCCTGTCCGACGTCATCGCTTGGGCCAACAGTCGGACCTTCGTGTCCAGATTGTGGCGACGGGCAAACGCTTCACTCACCAGCACCGCAGCCGCCGCCCCCGACGTGGGTGGGCACGCCATTAGCCGTGTCATGAATCCGGGCAGGATGGTCTGGCTGCCCAGCACTTCCTCCGGCGTCACGACCTTCCGAAACAACGCCAGCGGATTGTTGGCCGCATGCCGGCTGGCCTTGGCACGCACCTTGGCAAAGGTCTCCAGCGGCGTGCCATAGCGGCGCATATGCTCAGCGCCGGCGCCGGCAAAGTAGCGAAGGGTCTCGGGCAGGTCGTCGTGTCCAAACAGCGAGCGGGAAACGTCGTTGAACTTGCCTAGCGGCGAGGGTCGATCCGGCCAGTGGCTGCTCAGCGCACCGGGCCGCATCTGCTCGAAACCTACCGCCAGCACGCAATCAAGCGCACCGCTCTCGACGGCTTTGCGGGCCAGGAAGAGGGCGCTGGAGCCGGTCGCGCAATTGTTGTTGACGTTTATGATGGGAATGCCGTGCATCCCCACCTGATAGAGCGCGCGCTGGCCGCAGGCCGAGTCTCCATACACATAGCCGGCATAGGCTTCCTGCACCTGCTCGTAGCCGATGCCCGCGTCGGCCAGCGCATCGCGCACGGCCTGCGCGGCCATCTCGTCGTACGAAGGATGATCACCGGGCTTCTTGAAAGGTGTCATGCCAACGCCGGCGACGAAGGTCTTGCTTTCCATGGTCATTTTCTCCTGTTTTTTGACACCCAAGTATTCAGGCAGTGGCGGACTGCTTCACGGCGGCGACAAGCTTGTCCACCAGAGTCGGGTTGGTGGCGTTCTTCCAGCGCGCGAACACCGGCGCGGCCGCGGCCTGCCATTGCGCCAGTTCGGCTTTGCTCGGGTCATATACCTCGATGCCAAGGCCCTTGAGCGCCGCCACATTGGCGGCCTGCGCCTTTCGCACGCCGTCGGTCAGTTCGCGGGCGGCGTCCTTGGCTGCCTGACGCACGATGGCCTGATCCTCCGCCGTCCACGCCTTGAACGCCGGACTGGCTACGGAGAGATGGATCAGCTCGTTGTAGAGGTTCCAGCGGGTGAGGTGCTTCTGGCCAAGCGTGTGCAGCTTGTAGGCCAGGAACTGCTCGGTGGTCAGCGCCAGCCCGTCGACGGCGCCAGATGCCAGTGCAGCCTGCGCATCGGCCCAGCTCATGGTGGTCGGATTCGCGCCCATTGCGACCATCAGTTCCTGCTGCATCGGGGTTGCCACCACCCGCATCTTCAGGCCCTTTACGTCCTCTGGCCGGGCAAGGCGATGCTTCGAGTTGATCAACTGGACATTCCCGTATTCGCCGCTGGCCAGGGGCTCCATGCCGATGCGGCGCAGGACGTCGTAGAAGTCCTTGTTCAGCGCATCGGAAGCCAGCACAGCGTCGACAGCCTTGCTATCGGGCATCAGGTAGGGCAGCGAGAACACGCCCAGGTCCTTCACCGTGCCGGACCAGTTGACCGAGGTACCCACCAGCACATCGATCACGCCCTGCCGCAGCGCGACCAACTCTCGGTCCTGCTGCCCCTGCACCAGGCTGGACCCCGGGTAGAGCTTCATATTGATGCGCCCGCCGGTGCGCTCGCGCGTCAGGTTGGCAAAGCGATCCGCTACTTGATACCAGGCCGTGCCGGGACCGACTACGAGCGAGAGGCGGTATTCCGGCTTGTACCGTGTCTGTGCGAATGACAAGAAAGGCCCCCCCAGCGCCATGGCGGAAGCGGACTTGATCAGAGTGCGGCGAGTCAGCATGCGATGTCTCCGTGAAAAATTCTTGACTGATGCGTTCTTTGTTGCGTACGTGTCCGGGGATTACGGATCAGTACCCAATGGCCTTGGGAAGCCAGAGCGCCAGCGAAGGAAAGGCGAGCACCGCCGCCACCGCCAGCGCGAAGCTGAGGAAGAACCAGCCCACCCAGGGCACCGTCTTCTCGACCGGCACCTCGGCCAGCCGGCACGCCACCAGCAGGTTCACGGCCAGCGGCGGCGTGAACTGCCCGAGTGCCATCACCATGGTCACCAGCACGCCGAACCAGACCGGGTCCCAGCCGAAGGTACGCAGCAGCGGCGCGAGCAGTGGAACAAACACCATGAACATGGACACCCCGTCCAGGAAGATTCCGATCAGCTTGAGTGCAACCAGCACGACGACCAGCGTGCCGATCCGTCCCAGGCCAAGTGAGCCAAACCAATGTACGATTGGATCGGCCATACCCAGGGTGTTGATGCAGTAGGCAAAGATGCCGGCAAAGCCGAGGATGACCATGATGACCGCCGAGGTCTTGGCGGCCGTGGCAAATATGCCATAGAGGTCGCCCCAGCGAATCGTGCGGTGGACGAACATGCCGATGCCAAGCACGTACACCGCGGCAACGACGGCGGCCTCGGTCGGCGTGAAGATGCCGGCGCGCATGCCGCCCAGGATCAGCACCGGCGTCACCAGACCCCAACTCGCCTCGCGCAGGCTCTGCCAGAACGGCGGCCGCGGCAGCTGACGCTCGGCCGCGCCGAACTGATGGCGGCGGGACAAAGCCCATGCCGGCACGATCAGCGCCACGCCCGCCAGCACGCCGGGCACCATGCCGGCGGCAAACAGTTCGGTCAGCGAGACGTTGGGCATCATGATGCTGTAGATCACGAAGGCCAGCGACGGCGGGATCAGGATGTCCGTGGCGGTTGCCGAGCCGATGACCGTGGCCGAGAATGCATTCGGATAGCCGGCCCGACTCATGGCCGCGATCATCACGCTGCCAATGGCCGCCGCCAGCGCCGCGCCAGAGCCTGAGATGCCCCCCAGCAGCATGGCGACGACGATCACCACGACCGGCAACATGCCCGGGCCGCGTCCCACTACCGCAACGGCAAAATTCACCATGCGCGTGGCCACGCCGGAACGATCGAAGATGCATCCCACCAGTACGAACATGGGTAGTGCTAGCAAGGGATACTTGCCGATGCCGGCGTCGAAGTTTTGGTGCGCAGTGAACAGGCCGAACCACGGCACGTCGGCGCCCGTCAGCACGATGGCTAGCACGCCGCCCACGCCCAGCGCGACCCCGATCGGCACGCCCGCGATCATCAGTGCCAGGAAGGCTAGAAACAGGATGGCGCCGGTCACGATGCATCCCCCGATACATCCCCCGCCTGCGCATCCAGCGCATGAGCGCGGCGCACGCCACCCGCCACGGCGCGGATGCCGACTAGCAGCGCCAGTCCGGGCAGCCAAACCGTGTACCACCAGCGCGGTACGCCAATGCCCATGGTGGTCTCGCCCAGGTCGAACTCGTCGAGCGCCGCATGCGCCATAAGCACGGCCAGCAGCACGAAGATCGCCGCAGTCGCCAATGCGGAAAGCAGCAGCAGCGCGCGCCGGCGCCCGATAGAACCGCGGCTGTAGAAGAATTCGATTCGGATATGGCTATCCGCCGTTGCCGCGCAGGCCGACCCCGCCAGAGTCATGACCAGCAGCAGGAAGACCGAGATCTCCTCAGTCCAGGCGAACGACTGGCTGGTCAGATAGCGCACCACGACGTTCGCCAAGGTGATTAGCAACAGCACAGCCAGCGTCACTGCCCCCAGCCGCTCTTCCAAAGGCCGCGCCGATACGGCAGCCTTGCTTTCCGGCCGAGCCGCTGCCATGCCGGCGCCATGGTCGGCGCTATTGCCGACGCTATGGCCGGAATCACGGCCTCCGAGCCTGGCATCCGCTTCCAGCAGTTGCTTGTTCATGTCTTCTTCCGGTGGTACCCAATTATTTGGTTTGGTACCATTAAAACCAGTCGTCGGTACCATGTCAAATATTTTGGTACCATCCAAGGGTTTTCACCGAAGATGCCCACCACTGACCATCATGAACACCGACCGCACCGACGAAGAGTTCAGTCGCGAGCTTTGTGACCTGATCAAGGCCGAAGGCATCTCATCGCTGACCGTGGGCGACATCGCCAAGCGCCTGCGTTGCTCGCGGCGGCGTCTCTACGACATTGCGCAGACCAAGGGCGATTTGTTCCTCTACGTTGCCAGCCGGATCTTCGATACGGCACTACGGCAAGGCCACGAAGCCGCGGCGGCGCAGCCCGACGAGGCCAGGGCCATCGCCGCCTATCTCGATGTCGGCGTAGCAACCGCTGCGGAATTGAGCGTTGCTTTCCTAAACGATGTGGAAGCGATGCGGGAAGCTCGCAAACTGTTCGATGACTACCAGACTGCGCGCACGAGCGGCCTCACACTCATGATCGAGACCGGCGTCGAGCGCGGCATCTTCGTGCCCTGCAACGCGCAAGTCGTTGCGGAGGTCATCTTCGGCGCCGCATTGCGGCTGCGCCGCCCGAAATTCCTGACGCAGGCCGGGCTGTCATTGGAAGAAGCCTTCCGCGAGCTGTATGACCTGCTGCTCAACGGATTGCTGAAGATGCCACTACGCAACGCGGCGGCGCGAAGGCCAGCGAAAAGCCTTGTCAAGCGAGCGAAGCGCGAGGGGAACAAAGGAAAGCGCAAGGACGCCGGCGCCGATGAGGAAATCGATGCGGCGGATCGCTTGCTGGCTTCGTGGATGAAGTAAGGAGGAGCACCGGCTGGTGGAGTATGGTTTGCTCCCCGCATTGCGATACCAATCAGCGTATTCCGCACGAAGCCGGCGCGGCGCCCAGATGCTCGAGCATCCTCCCTGGGAGCCTCCCCAACGAATGGAATGGTCCACCCCGCCCGGCCCCGCCGGATTGTTTTCCGACTGCTGAAGTTTGATGACGTGAACGGCACACCGGCCTGACGAACCTGAGTGCAAGAGAGGACTTTCCGAAGCCGACCAACTGTTAAGGATCGTCAGGCGCGAATCTCATCGTGGCGCGGAGGAGTAGTCCCCACAACGACGCCGAATAGATTTAGGCAAGCCAACTCGCCATCGAAGATCAGGGTTGCAAAAAGGATGGACCATAGGGTGAGCGCCGGCACCGAGGTGCCGCCGCATTACGACCTGATGCTCGTCAAGCTGATCGTCACCGGCTGGGATCGCGCCGATGCCATGGGCAAGCTGCGCGCTGCCCTGCGCAACATGCGGCTGGCGTCGGAACCAACCTGCGCTACCTGCGCGCCGTGGCGGCGCCGGCGGGGACTTGTTCGAGGCACTTGCTATGTCCAGGCACCCAGTAGCAGCGCCGCCGTGGGGCTTTTCCGCCTCAGCCCAGCCAGCGCTTGCGGCGCCGGTAGTGCTTCATGTCACGGTAGCTCTTGCGCTCGCCGTCCATGGTCAGGCCCAGGTAGAACTCGCGTACGTCTTCGTTGGACTTCAGGCTGGCCGAGGAGCCTTCCAGCACGATGCGCCCGTTCTCCATCACATAGCCATAGTCGGCCAAGTCCAGCGCCACCCGCGTGTTCTGCTCGACGATCAGCAAGGTCAAGCCATCCGCCTTGAGTTGGCCCAGCACGGCATAGACCTCGTCCACCATCATCGGCGCCAGGCCCAGCGAAGGCTCATCGATCATCACCAGCTGCGGGTTGGCCATCAGCGCCCGCCCGATCACCAGCAGTTGCTGCTCACCGCCGGAGAGATAGCCGGCGGTGCGGTGGCGCAGCGCGCCAAGCCGCCCGATCAGGCCATAGACTTCATCCAGCCGGCGGCGCAGCGCCGTGCCGGACGGCAACATATGGCCGCCGACGACCAGGTTCTGGTCCACGGTCAGGTGGCGAAGGACCTGCCGCCCTTCGGCCACATGCATCACGCCCCGCCTGACGATCTGGCCCGGCTCCGCATCCGTGGTCTCTTGCCCAGCCACTTGGATGCTGCCGGCGCTGACACGGCCGTCGTCGGCGCCAAGCAGGCCGGAGATTGCTTTCAGCGTCGTGCTCTTGCCTGCCCCGTTCGCGCCGAGCAGCGCCACGCAGTTGCCCTTGGCGACGTTCAGGGAGATGCCCTTGACCGCCAGGATGACGTCGCTGTACAGCACTTCGACATTGTTGAGTTCAAGCATGGATCCTCTGCATGGATGGACATGCCGTCGCGCTGGCGCCTGACGGCATGCACGGTCTCTCCGTGTGCTACCACTTGTTCAGCACCGGCACTGACACGTTCTGGTCTGCCAGTACATATTTCCCGCCGCGCACGGTGCCGATGCTTACCGTCATGCCGCGGGCCGGGAATGGCCCCTCCCGGTCGTATTTCAGCGTCGGCAGCTGGCCGAAGGTCTGGTCGGCCGTGATCGGCGTGCTCAGCATGGCCTCGCGCACGGCCGCGCCGGTGACCCTGCCCGGTCCCGCGGTGCGCGCCGCGGCCTCGATAGCCCGCACGCTCACCAGCGAGGCGTCCAGCCCCATCAGGCAAGACACGTTGTAGCTGGCGGTGAGCTTGTACTTGTCGCGCAGCTTCTCGTAGAACTGGCGCGGCTTGCTGGCTTCCTCTGTGGGAATGGCCATGCCGTAGACCTCATAGCTGCCCTCCATCTGCGCCAGCGCACCCAACACCTTGCCGGATACCGGCAGGCTGTTGTGCGCGCTCATCAGCACCGGCAGCTGCGGCTTGCCCAATGCCTGCAAGGCGCGCTTGGTCGCCACCACGCCGGCCGTATTGGTCGGCACGTAGATCACCTCCACGCCCTTGCGCACCAGGCGCGCGACCTGCGTGGTCAGGTCGGCCGGCTGCACCTCGGCATAGACCACCTCGACCAGCGCGATGGCCTTGGGGTTGTCCTTGGCGTACCGCTCCAGGCCCTTGGCAATGTCCACGTATGCCGGCGACGCCTCGGAAGAGATCATGCCGACCTTGAGCGGCGCCTCGCCACCACGCTTCTGGCGGAACCAGTCGAAGAACGCCGCCGCCTCATGCGGATAGGTGGCGCGCGGGTTGAAGATCCAGGGTTCGGCTTTCCAGCCGTAGCCGTACGCCGCCGTACCCATGATCAGCGGGATCTTGTCGCTGGGTAACCGTTCCCGTAGCGCCGCGGCGTCGGGTCCGCCCACGCCCATCGCCAGCACCGGCGCAAGCTCGGACTTGATGCCCGGCCACAGGCTGGCCGTCTGCGCCGTGTCGTAACGAGTGTCATAGTCCTTGATGCGCAAGCTCACGCCCATCGGCTTGCCCACCTCCTCGCTCCACCATTCGATCACCGCGCGGCGGCACGCCGTGACATCTTTCATGATGTCGGCGTAGGGCCCGGTAAAGTCGGAAAGCCCGGCAATGTTGTAGACCGTCTGGGCAGAGGCGGGCTGCGCGATGCCGGCCGCGGTGCCCGCCAGTGCCAGCACCGCCGCGGCGGCCGCCAGACGGCGCGGCCTGAAGCTGTTGGATTGCATGTTGTCTCCTCTGTTTTGGTGGCGCGTCTTGGCTGGATCGTCGCGGTCGTGCGCGCCAACGCCGCGAACGGCGCTAGTCAATGGGTGAACGGCCAGAGCCGGTACGCCTGCCTGACGTTGTTCCAGCGATGCATCAGCCCGCGCGGCTCGAAGATCAAAAAGGCCGCGATGATGCCGCCCAGGAAGATGTTCATGGCGGCGAACACCACATCGCCGCTGAGGAACGGCAGGCGCTCGACCAGCGCCGGCCCCAGCGTGGTGATGCTCTCCTGCACCAGCTTGATGGCAAACACGCCGACCAGCGCGCCGGTGATCGAGCCCATGCCGCCAACGATGATCATCGCGATCAGCCAGATCGAATGGAACAGCGTGAACTGGTCCACCGCCACGAAGCGCACGTAATACGCCCACAGGCCGCCGCCGACGCCCGCATAGAAGGCCCCGACGAGAAAGGCGCTGGCCTTGGTGCGGACCACGTTGATGCCCATCATGCCGGCAGCCACGTCGTCGTCGCGCACCGCGGCAAACGCGCGGCCATGCCGGCTGCGGGCGATGCCGAAGGCACCGCAGACCATGATCGCGGCCACCGCGAGGCACAGCCAGTACACGGCGCGATCCGATTCCAGCGACACGCCGAACAGCCGCGCCGGCGTGACCGTGACCCCGTTGGAGCCGCCCAGCCACGACTGCGGCAGGTTGAGCACGAGGAAGTGGAACAGGAACTGTGCCGCAATGGTCGTCAAGGCCAGGTAGAAGCCCTTGATGCGCACCGCAGACAAGCCGAACACCACGCCGAACAGCGCCGCCGCGATGCCGCCAGCCGGCAAGGAGAGCCAGAACGGCAGGCCGGTCTTCGACACCAGCAGGCCGGTGCTGTAGGCGCCGACCCCCATGAAGGCGGCCTGCCCCAGGTTGATCTGCCCGGCCAGCCCGGTATTGATCTGCAAGCCGATCGCCACCACGCCGGTGATCAGCATGACCGTGGCGCCCGCGACCACGCGCGGCCCGGCCAGCCAGGGCAGCATTGCCAGCGCCACGATCGCCAGCACCAGCGCCAGGCGCTGCCAGGACGTGCGCACCAGTGCCTGGTCTTGTTCATAGCGGATTGCGAAAACTCCGGACGGATCCATGGCTTACACCCTTTCAATGGTTTTCCAGCCGAACAGGCCGGTCGGCCGCACGAACAGCACGGCCAGCATGATCACGAACGGCAGCACCGAGCCCACCGCACCGCCCACGATGGGGTCCAGGTAGGCCGTGGCCAGCGCCTGCACGATGCCGACCAGCAGTCCGGCCAGCAACAGCCCGGCAATCGACTCCAGGCCCGCCAGCAGCGCCACCGGCAATGCCGCCATGCCGATCTCGGCGGTCAGCAGGTTGATGGACTTGCCGCTCAGGTAGATGACCGCGCCCGCGGTCGACAACAATGCGCCCAGCATCCAGGCGAACGCCACCGAGCGCCGCACGGAGATCCCCATCGACAGCGCCACCTGGTGGTCTTCCGCCACTGCGGTCATGCGCAGGCCGATGCGGGTGCGATTGAAGAACCACGACAGCGCAAAGCCCATCGCCACCGTCAGCGCGCCGCCATAGCACAGGGAACGCGGGATCATGACCTCGCCGATGAAGATCGGCTCGAGCGGAAACACCACCGGAAACGGACGCACTTCCGCCCCGAACAGCACCAGGATCAGCCCTCGCAGCAGGATCAGCAGCCCCAGCGTCACCATCACCATGGAGAACACCGACTCGCCCACAAGCCGCGAGAAGAACACGCTCTCGATCAGCAGGCCGAACAACGCCGCGGCGGCGAACGCGAGCGGCAGCCCGAGATACAGCGGCAGGTTCATCTGCAGCACCATCCACCACACCAGGAAGCCGCCGAACACCACCAGTTCGCCCTGCGCGAAGTTGAACACTTTGGATGCGCGGTAGATGACCACGAAACCCATGGCGATCAGCGCGTACAGCAGGCCAATCAGGGCGCCATTGATCAGGTAGTTGAGGAAGTCGATCATCACGCTGCCCTCGCTTGCGGGACGCCGCCCGCTTCGGTGGTTTCGGATACCTGCACCGGCTGCATGTCATGCAGCGCGACGCAGGCGCGCAATTCGCCGCGGCGGCCATCCTGGTAGGTGACCGGCACGCTCACATCGCACTGGCGGCTGCCGCGGTGGTAGAGGCTGTCGATCAGGCCCGCGTAGCGCTGCTCCAGGAATTCCCGGCGCAGCTTGCGCGTGCGGGTCAGTTCGCCCTCATCCGGGTCCAGCTCTTTCGGGAAGCAGGCAAAGCGCCGCACCTGCGCATGCGCCGGCAGGAAGCGGTTCACGCGCGCGATCTCTTCGCGCAGGCGTGCCGCCACCTCGGGCTTCTGCGACAGGTCGGTGTAGGTGGAAAAGCCGATCTTGTGCTCCTCCGCCCAGCGCGACACCACCCCCATATCGATATTGACCAGCGCGGTGACAAAATCGCGGCGCTCATCGCCCACGGTCATCACGTCCTTGATGAAGGGGCTGAAGCGCAGCCGCGTTTCCACGAACTGCGGCGGAAAGGATTCCCCGGAGCGCAGGCGGCGCATGTCGGCCATGCGGTCCAGGAATACCAGCTCCCCCTGCTGCGTGACCGTCACGGCATCGCCGGTGCGGTACCAGCCCTCCTCGATCTTCTCCGCGAACTTTTCCTGCTTGCCGTGGTAGCCGAGCGCGAAAGTGCCGCCGCGCACGAGCAGCTCGCCTTGCCCGGACACTTTCCATTCCAGCGCGCTCTCCGCCGCCGGATGCGCCTGCACCCAATGGCCGGCGGTCTCCAGGTTGTAGGCGGCGCCACGGTGCGTGGTGAGGATGCCGGTTTCGGTGGAGCCATAGGAATTGCGCAGCGGCACGCCGATGGCATGAAACAGGCGGAACACGTCGGGCGACATCATCGAGCCCCCGCACAGCGCCACGCGGGCGCGCGTGAGGCCGAGCTGGTCGCGTAGCGGGCGCAGGACCAGCGCGTTGGCGAGCGGATAGGCCAGCCGCGCCAGCAGTCTTGGTTTGCGGCCCTCCAGCCGCGCCACATTGACGGCGTGGCCGATGCGCACGCCCCAGTGGTAGAGCACGCGCCGCAGCCGTCCGCCATCGGCCGTGCGGATTTCCATCGATGCGGCCAGGCTTTCCCACTGGCGTGGCGCGAACATCGCCACTTCGACGGCAAGCTCGCGGATATTGGCCTGCACCTGCTCGGGACCTTCCGGGAAATTGACCACCAGCGGCAACGCCAGCCCCATGGTCAGGCCGAAGAACTGCTCCGTCGCCCATGCCGGTGCGATGTAGGTGAGATATTCCATGCCCGGCCGCGCGCCGCAGGCGTCGACCAGGCGGTGGGCGTTGTCGACCAGGTAGCGATGGCTCAGCATCACGCCCTTCGGCCGCCCGGTGGTGCCCGAGGTGTAGGACAACACCGCGACGTCATCGAGCTGCCCGGCATCGACCTGGGCCTGGTAGTGGCCCGGCGCCTGCGCATGGCGCTGGCGGCCCGTTGCCTGCACCGACGCGAACGTGCGTAGCACCGGCTGGCGGTACGACCACATGCCGGTGTCGTCCCAGTAGACGATGTGCCGCAGGCTGGGCACCGCGCCAAGGATGGCCAGGCCCTTGTCCACCTGCTCCTGGTCCTGCGCAACCAGCGTCACCGCCGCGCTGTCGTTGAGCAGGTACTCGATTTCATCGACGGTCAGGTCTGGATAGAGCGATACCACGCGGCAGCCCAGCGCCTGCGCGGCGTATTCGGTCCAGAAGTGTTCGGGCTCGTTCTCACCGAGCACGGCCACGGTATCGCCGCGCGCCAGGCCCAGCGCCTCCAGGCCGAGCGCGAACGCCCGCACTTCGTCCAGCACCTGGGCAAAGCTGTACTGGCGCCAGATGCCGCGCTGCTTGTGGCGCTGTGCCAGCCGGCCGGGCTCCTGGCCCGCGCGCCACGACAGCAATTGCGGGAGGGTCGACATCTTCAACATCAGTGCCCCTCCCCGCCCAGGTAAGCCCGGATCACCGCCGGATGATTCTGGATCTCATGCGGCGTGCCGTCGGCGATCTTGCGGCCGAAATCCAGCACCGCAATGCGGTCGGCCAGGTCCATCACCACCCCCATGTCGTGTTCGACCAGCACCACGGGAATGCGCCGCGCCTCGCGTACATCGAGGATGAAGCGCGCCAGGTCTTCCTTCTCTTCGGTATTCATGCCGGCCATGGGCTCGTCCATCAGCAGGATGTCCGGCTCCTGCGCCAGCGCCCGCCCCAGGTCAACGCGCTTGCGCAAGCCGTAGCCAAGGCCGCCCACGGGCTGGTGGCGGATCGACTCGATTTCGAGCAGCTCGATGATTTCCTCCACCGCCTCGCGGTGCCGCACCTCTTCGCGCTGCGCCGCGCCGAACCAGGCGAACGATTGCGCCAGCCCGGCCTTCATGTGCAGGTGGCGGCCAACCATGATGTTTTCGACCACGGTCATGCCGGAAAAGATGTGCGTGCCCTGGAAGGTGCGCGCCAGGCCCGCGGCGGCGATCTCGTGCACGCCCCGGCCGCGCAGGTCCTTGCCCTTGAAGCGGATGTGGCCTTGCTGCGGCTTGTAGAAGCCGCTCAGGCAGTTCATCAGCGACGTCTTGCCGGCGCCGTTCGGGCCAATGACCGCGAGCAGCTCGTCGGGCCTCACCTCGACCGAGACATCGTTCAGCGCCACGATGCCGCCAAATGCCATGCGCAGGCATTGTGCCTGCAGCACCGGCGCCGACGCGGCAGGCCCCGGTGTCGGCGCGAGCGCGCCCCCGCCGCTGGCGGCGGCGTATTCAGACAGTAGTGCCACGGGATGTCTCCTCCTCGTTGACGATGGCCCGTCATGTGCGGGCCGTTGCCGCGCGCCGGTCAGCCGGCGTCGCGGTCAGGGCATCACGCCCCTGCGCTTCAGCGCGTTCCGTAACGTCGCGTCGACATGGCAATCCCCCGGAAGTTGATAACCAAAACATACAATCTATTTACTCATGAGTCAATGACGGAACCAGCGAGACGGCGGGAGCGTTTACCCTGAACATGCCGATATAAAATTGATTGACGGCCGTTACACGCCGCGGAACCATCAAAGCTCGTGCGAGGATCCACGACAGAGTCTGCTTAGATGTTTTTCTACTTATGGGTTAGTATCTGATCGAGGCGTTCATCCGAAGCCCGGCATTGCCGCCTGCCTTATACCCGCCGGGCATCTGCGACGGACCCGCCCCACCCTTTACAGCCATCGCCCCAACAGGGAGTTCAGCAATGGACAGATTCGAACAGCTTCGCCAGATGCAGCGCGGCGCATACGAGCGCGCCCCGGCGCTGCGCGAGCTTTATGCCAGCGCCGGCATGCGTCCCGACGACCTCCGCGACATTGCAGCCTTGAGCCGCCTGCCGGTCACGAGCAAGGAAGCCCTTCTGGCGCGGCAACGCGCCGATCCGCCGTTTGGCGGCTACCTCGGCGCCGATGCCAACAAGATTGGCCGCATCTTCGTCTCGCCGGGGCCGATCTACGAACCCCAACTGCACGACGACCAGCGCGGGCACGGCCTGGCCAGTGTCCTGGAACAGGCCGGCATCGGGCCGGGAGACCGGGTGCTGAATACCTGGGCGTATCACCTGGTGCCGGCCGGGCTGCTGCTGGACGATGCACTGCGCTCGGTCGGCGCCACCGTGATTCCCGGCGGGACCGGCGGTACGGAACTGCAGGCGCAAATCGTGATGGAGCTTGGCGTCACCAGTATCTGCGCTTCCACCGCGTTCTTCATCACGCTGGCCCAGACGCTGGAGGCGCAGGGACACCAGCTGCCGCGTGACTGGTGCGTGCGCAGCGCCCTGCTGGGAGGGGAAATGGGCGACTGGATGGGCAAGCGGCGCAGGCTCGAGGCGCGCTACGGCATCCGCACCTTTGCGGCCTATGCCACCGGGGACCTTGGCCTGATCGGCTATGAGTGTGACGACATGGAGGGCTATCGCATCGACGACGGACGCATCGTGCAGATCTGCGATCCGGTCAGCGGCGCACCGTTGCCGGCCGACGAGCCGGGCGAGATCGTGGTGTCCACGCTGAACCCGGCATGGCCGCTGATCCGCTTTGGCACGGGCGACGTGGCCTGCGCCACCGCGCTGCATGCCGACGGCGCGGTCCGACAAATCGGCATGCTGCAGGGACGGGTAGGCCAGGCGGTGAAGGTGCGCGAGATATTCGTCTATCCGCGCCAGATCGAAGACCTTGTGCTTGGCACTCCCGGGATCGGCCACGCGCAGGTCGTGGTGCAGCGCCCCGCGCACCGTGACGAAGTCACCCTGCGGGTGATGCTGGCCAACGGCGCGGCGCTTTCCGCGATCGATGCCGAGATCCGTGCGCGCTTCCAGCGGCTGACCCGCCTCAGACTGGACCAGATTGAGTGCATGGAATCTGCCTGCGCAGCGGATGCGCCGCTTCTGGTCGACGCGCGCGCGGTCTAGCCTCCAGGCAGGCCACCATGCACATTTCTACCTTTGAGTCAATTCATGATGCCGTGGCAAGATCCGTGTACCCACTACTAGGTCATGCGGCTTCTCCAGTGGGTCAAGCTCACCTTGCAACTCGGAGAATCTCTTTTTTACGCCGTGGTAAAATTCAGATACTCTAAATCTGGATCGAGCCATCCAACATGACCGTTACTGAAAAAAAGGCCAGGAAGCCCGCAGCGAAGACCAAGGCATCCGCCACCCGCTGGCGCGATGCCCTGCCCTCGCGGGAAGACCTGCAGAAGCTCAAGAAGGCCGCGCTGATCCGTGAGGCAGGGCGTGCATTCAAGGCCAAGGGCTTTCACCAGACTTCGCTGGACGAAGTCGCCGAAGCGCTCAATGTCACCAAGGCTGCGCTCTACTACTACGTAAAGGGCAAGCGCGAGCTGCTGTATGAGACGCAGGCCCTCGCGCTCGACATGGGCGACGAGGCGCTCGAGTATGGCAGGCAAGGCAAGACGGGCCGCGAGAAGCTGGAGCGCACCCTGTCCCGGTACATTGAGTACTCGTCCGAAGACTATGGCTCCCACATGATCTGGGGCCATCTGGAAGACATGTTGCCGGAGCACGGCCAGGTCATTCGCCAGCGGCTGCGCGATTTCGACCAGGCGGTGCGCGGCTTCGTCGAGGAAGGCATCAAGGACGGCAGCATCTCACCCTGCGACCCGAAGCTGGTCATCGCCTGGATCATGGGTGCCATCAACTGGATTCCGCACTGGTACAAGGAAGGCAGTCCCTACCACCCGGATGGGATCGCGCAGACGTTCCTGCAGCTCATGTTCAGCGGACTGGCGCCGGCCAGCGCCCCGGCGGGCAAGCCAGCCGCCAGCCCGCGCAAAGGGTAGCCCGCCTTTAGCCGCGCCGGGCCCCAAATTGCAGCCGGGCGCAATGGCCTCAGCGCGTACCGCAGTCGATATCGAACGTGGTCGCGTTCAGGTAGGCGTTCTCGACGATATGGCGTACCAGGCCGGCGAACTCCTCCGGCTTGCCCATGCGGCGCGGGAACAGCAGCTTCTCGACGATGCCTTCCGACACCTTCGGCGGCATGCCAGCGGACATCCCCGACTCGAACAGCCCCGGCGCGATCGCGACCACGCGGATGCCATGCTCGGCCAGGTCGCGTGCGACCGGCAGCGTCATGCCGATCACGCCGGCCTTGCTGGCGCTGTAGGCGGCCTGCCCCATCTGGCCAACCTTCGCCGCACCGGAAGCCGTATTGATGATGACGCCGCGCTCGCCGGTCTCCTCGGCGGGGTTGGCGGACATCGCCAGCGCGGCGTGGCGCACCACGTTGAAGGTGCCGGTCAGGTTGACCGCCAGCACGCGATTCCAGAGATCCGACGGGAATAGTTGGCCCTTCGAGAGCGTCTTGCAGGGACCGAGGATGCCGGCGCAGTTGACGGCGATATGCAGCGCGCCATGCTTCTGCACCACCGTGTCGATGGCCCCCTTGACGCTGCCCTCGTCGGCCACGTCCACGCCCAGGCCCGGCATGTCCGGGCCGAGTGCGTCCTGGACCTTGCCCGCATCGAGATCGAATCCGACCACCTTTGCACCGGCCGCAGCCAGCGCCTTGCAGGTTGCGAGGCCGAGCCCCGAGGCGGCGCCCGTGACAACAGCTACCTTGTTTTGCAGATTCATGTTGCTACCCTTTGGATTGAAGTCAGAGTTGGCAGAAATGGCCCTGTTGGCAATTCCGGCGTGTCAGACCGAACGCCACTGCCCTTTCCAGAATTTGTCGCGGATATCGCGCTTGAGGATCTTGCCGACCGCGCTGCGCGGCAGTTCCGGCCAGAATTCGACCGATTTCGGCGCCTTCATGCTGCCCAGTTCCCGCTTGCACAGGTCAATGACCGCATCGGCGTCGAGCGCCTGGCCGGGCTTGAGCTGCACCACAGCCTTGACCGCCTCGCCCCATTTTTCGTCGGGCACGCCAATCACCGCGCAGTCAAGCACGGCAGGCAGGGCATTGATCACCGACTCGATCTCGTTCGGGAACAGGTTGAAGCCGCCGCTGACGATCATGTCTTTCTTGCGATCGACGATGGTGATAAAACCCCGCTCGTCGCGAATGCCGATATCCGTGGTGTGATGCCAGCCGAATGCGGACACGGCGGCGGTGTCCTCGGGCCGCTTGTAGTAGCCCGTCATGACCATGGCGGACCGCACCACGATCTCGCCGCGCTGGCCCGGGCCGACAATGTTCCCGTCATCGTCCATGATCTCCACCTCGGCAAACGCCACGCGCTTGCCCGCGGAGCGCAGCGCATCTTCGTCAAAGCTGCCGTCTGGCCGCAGGTAATCCTGCGGACGCTTGGCAATGACTGGGAAGCTGCATTCGCTCTGGCCGTACACCTCATAGATGACTGGGCCGAGGCACCGCACCGCCTGCTTCATCTTCTCCGGGGCAATCGGTGCCCCACCCACGGCCAGGCATTGCAGCGAACCGAGGTCGGCTTGCCCGATCCGCGGGTCGCTCAGCAGCGCGTAGACAATGGTCGGCGGCAGGAACAGGTGGGTAATGCGCTCGCGCGCAATCGTGTCCAGCACCGCTGCGACATCGAAACCGGGCAATACCACCGTGCATCCACCGCGTACCGCGGCCGCCAGCGTCAGCATGGAGGCGGCATGCGTCAGCGGCGCCACCGCCAGCACGCGCGAGGTGTGGTCGATGCGCAGCGTCTCGAACACCGAGCGCAGCGCCATCTCCATCGACCGGTTGCTGTGGTAAGCGCCTTTGGAAGGCCCCGTGGTGCCACCCGTGGGCTGCAGCTGCGAAGGCGCGTCCATGTCCGCTGCCTCCGTGCGATGCAGCCCCCGGTGTGGCGCCAGCCAGTCTTCCAGGAACTCACCTTCCGGCGACGGCCTGTCGATACAGATGAACTTGCGTACCTTCGGCAGCCCGGCCCTGAGCGCCGGGACCACAGCCTCGAAGACACTATGGAAGAACACCAGCTCGCAATCGGCGTAGTCGAGCACGGCGACGTTGGTATCCACGGCGTTGCGGGTGTGCACCGCCACCCACGGCAGGCCGGCGCGGTTCATGCCGATCTGCAGCAGCGGGACGCGATAGTCGTTCGGCGCGTAGATCGCCGCGTGCGCGCCGGCGCGGATGTGGGGATCGGTCGCGAGCGCATTCGCCGTGCCGTGAACGAAGCGGTTGGCTTCAGTAAAATCCACCCTGACATCGCCGTCGATCAATGCCGGGGCGTGCGAATAGCGCGACACCGCGGCATCAAAGTAGTCGGCAAGGCGCATTGTCTTCTCCTTGTGGGCAGGGCTTGTGCCTGGGCGGCACCTGCTCGATTCTTTATTGCTTGCGGCGGGGACCGGTTGCCCCCCCATCACCCCCCCTGTCCTTCACCGACCGAGAATGGTCACGCAGGCCACTGCCTCTTCCACGCCGTAGGAGCCGCCGCCGTTCTCGGCCACGGCAATGCGGGCCTTGTCCACCTGGCGCGCGCCGGCCTCGCCACGTAACTGGGTCACCAGTTCGTGTACCTGCGCGATACCGGTGGCGCCGACCGGATGCCCCTTGGACTGCAGGCCGCCGGACGGGTTGACCGGGATGCGGCCGCCGATGGTGGTATCGCCGCGCTCGGAAGTCGGGCCGCCCTCGCCGAACTCGCAGAAGCCAAGGTTCTCGATCTGGATGATTTCGCCCATAGCGGTGGCATCGTGCACCTCCGCCACCGAGACGTCGCGCGGCCCCACCCCGGCCAGCTCGTAGGCGCGCCTGGCCGCGAGCACCGTCACGTGGTTGGCGATATCGTCGAAAGGGCGGTCAGTCCCGGTCTGGATCACCGACGCCAGCACACGCACGGCGCGCCGCTCGTCGATGCCCAGGCGCTTGAGCGCGTCGCGCGTGCAGACAATGGCGGCAGCGGCACCGTCGGACACCGGCGAGCACATCGGCAAGGTCAACGGGTAGGTGATCGGCGGCGCCGCCAGCACTTCCTCGATGGTGTAGGCGTTGCGGTACTGCGACAGCGGGTTGTGCACCGAATGCTGGTGGTTCTTGGCGGAGACGGCCGCGATCTGGCGCTGCGTGGTGCCGAATCGCTTCATATGCGCGCGGGCAAAGGCCGCGTAGACGTCCATGAAGACGCTGTAGGGCTTGGGCGAGGTGGTACCCGGCGGCACCTCGACGCCCTCGCCCATGCGGATCAGCGTGGCCTGGTTCGCTTCGGCCGTGGAGACATCCATGGCGCTGTCGAAGACCGAGAACATGCGTTCACGGTCGGTGGAGAACATCTTTTCGGCGCCGACCGCCAGCGCCACGTCGCCGGCGCCGGCGTGCACATGGTTCACTGCCAGCGTGAATGCGCTGCTGCCGCTGGCGCAGGCGTTCTCCACGTTGACCACCGGAATGCTGCCAATACCCATGTCGCGCAGCGCAATCTGGCCGCGAATCATGTGCTGGCCGTCCATATGGCCTTGGGAGGCATTGCCATAGAAGGCCGCGTCGATGGACTCCTTCTGGATGCCAGCGTCCTTCAGGGCCGCTTCGACGGCCTGGCGCACCATTGCTTTGATCGTGAGGTCTGTAAGGCGCCCAAAGGGGGTCATGCCGACTCCGACCACGAAAATTTCGCTCATATCTTTTCCTACTCCCACGTGATATCAGTGAACCACTATACGATTCACTAACTTCAACGTCAATGAAGTACTGCGCCTCGCAATGCCAACGTTTACCCGCAACCGTGGCACAAAGCCGCTGCATCAAGGGAGTGCCCGCAACGCTCAGGGAAATTGACCTGAACAGCTTTGCATTGGATAAATTCTACCCATGGGTTAGTATTAATGCCTGACATTCCGAAAACTGTCCGGCGCAGCAGCTCGTTGCGGCCCCGCCCATTGGAGAAACAACCGTGCAAGATGCAGCAGTCCTTACCGAGGTCCGTGACGAGGCCATCTGGGTCACCCTGAACCGCCCCGCCGCCATGAACTCCATTTCGCCCGGGGTGATTCAGGGCGTGATGCAGGCGCTTGATGAGGCGCAGGCGCGCGACGACGTGCGCGCGGTCGTCCTGACTGGCGCCGGGCGAGCCTTTTGCGCCGGCGCCGACCTCAAGTTCGTCCGCGGCGAGCAGGAAAGCGGCAATGACAGCTCCAGCCGTTTTCTGGACGACCTGCTGGTCCTGCTGAACCGGCTGGAAGCCTTCCCGCAGCCCGTCATTGCCGCAGTCAACGGCATGGCGCTGGCGGGCGGGCTGGAACTGGTGCTGTGTTGTGATCTGGTAATTGCCGCGCGCTCGGCGCGCTTTGGCGATGCCCATGCCAACTATGGCCTGCTGCCGGGCGGCGGGGGCTCGGTCCGCCTGCCCCGGAAAATCGGCCCCACCCGCGCCAAGTACCTGATGTACACGGGCGAGTTCGCCCCGGCCGAAGATATGGCGGCGGCAGGCCTGGTAAATCAGGTGGTGGATGATGCAGAACTGGGCGATGCCGTGGCGGCCGTGGTCAGGCGCATCGCGGCGAAGAGCCCGATCGGGCTGGCGCGCATGAAGGCGCTGGTCAATGACGGCCTGGAGCAGCCCGTCGAAGTGGCGCTTCGCCAGGAACTGCTGATGACCGCACTGCACAAGCACAGCCACGACATCCGCGAGGGGCTGGCGGCCTTCCAGGAGAAGCGCGAGCCACGCTTCCTCGGGCGCTAACGCCCGGGAGGCGCGCTGCAGGCAAGGCCAGCCGCGGCCGGCTGGCCTTGCGCCGGGAGTTCTCGCGGACTGCCTGTACCCGAGCTACGAAAACCATGCATAACCTCATAAAATCCGCGGACGACATCGCCCATATGCGCGAGTCCTGCCGCCTTGCCTCCGAAGTGGTCGACTACATTCCCCCCACGTCAGAGCAGGCGTCACCACCGGCAAGCTTGCCGAGCTTTGCCACGCTTACATGCGCGACGTCCAGGGGACAGAGTCGGCCGACGCTCGGCTACAAGCCACCGGATTCGCCGCCGTTCCCCGGGGCGACCTGCACCTCTCTTAATGACGTCGTTTGCCATGGCATTCCAGGCAGCCGCGTGCTCAGGAATGGCGACGCACTGAACCTGGACGTCACCGTCATTACACGCCAGGGATACTACGGTGACACAAGCCGGATGTTCCTGGTTGGGGAGGGTTCAATCCTGGCTAAGCGGCTCAGCCAGGTGGCTTTCGAATGCGTGTGGAAGGGGGTTGCGCAAGTGCGGCCCGGGGCGAGGCTGGGCGACATCGGCCATGCCATCCAGTCGCATGCCGAGGCGGCCGACTACAGCGTCGTGCGCGAATACTGCGGGCACGGCGTTGGGAAGGCCTTTCATGAAGATCCGCAAATCCTCCACTATGGCCGCCCTGGAACCGGCTTGGAGATCGCGCCGGGAATGACGTTCACCGTGGAGCCGATGCTCAATGCCGGCAAGCGGGACGTTCGGCTGATGGCAGATGGCTGGACGGTCAACACACGTGATCGCACGTCTGTCGGCCCAATGGGAACACACGGTCCTGGTGACAGAGACAGGCCATGAAATACTAACAATGTCCGCTGGCACGCAAGCAGGCCCGTCCTTCGTGGAAGCCTGCCTGAGCGCGTGATGGCGCCGCGACGCCGATTCCGGTGGCACCCGGCCCCGAATCGCTTCTGCTGCGCCATGGTTGCCGGGCACACGCCCGTCAGCCATGGCGCAAAACACCGGCTCATGCCAGGCTGCGCGCAATGATCAGCTTCTGGATGTGGCTGGTGCCTTCATAGATTTTGGTCACCCGCACATCACGGTAGTAGCGCTCGACCGGAAAGTCGGTCAGATAGCCGTAGCCGCCGTGGATCTGCAGTGCATCCGAGCAGACCTTCTCGGCAATCTCGCTGGCGTAGAGCTTGGCAATCGACGCCTCCTTGGCGCATTCGATGCCCGCCTCGCACAGGCGGGCTGCGTGCAGGGAATACTGGTAGGCCAGGTCTACCTGCATCGCCATATCGGCCAGGTCGAAATTCACCGCCTGCAGCTTGAAGATGGGCTCGCCGTAGGCTGTGCGCTCCTTCGCATACTGCACCGCGGCTTCCAGTGCGGCACGCGCCGCCCCCGCTGCAATGAAGGCGATGCCGATGCGGCCGTCGGACAGGTTGTTCAGAATGGCGCCGTAGCCGTTGCCCTCTGCGCCCAGCAGGCTGTCGGCAGGCGCGCGATAGCCTTCCAGCACGATCTGCGCGGTATGCGCCGTGTGCTGGCCAAGTTTGCTTTCGATGCGGGCCACGTGATAGCCGCGCTGCTTCGGATCGATGACGAACGTGCTCCAGCCGCGCTTGCCTGCCGCCTTGTCGGTCTGCGCCAGCACCACCGCCACGCCGGCTTCGTCGCCATTCGAAATGAATTGCTTGGTGCCGTTGAGGATGAAATCGCCGCCCTCACGCTGTGCGCTGGCGCGCAACGCGCTAGTATCGGAGCCCGCTTGCGGCTCGGTGATCAGTGATGCGCCGACCAACTCGCCGCGCGCCATGCCCGGCAGGTAGCGCTGCCTCTGCGCTTCCGTTCCATTGGTGGCAATGCTCAAGGCCGTGAAATTGTGGACATGCAGGATCGTGGCAAGCCCGGCATCGGCCGCCGCGAACTCCATTTGCGCCAGGCAGAACTCGACGATGCCTGCGCCAACGCCGCCATATTCCTCGGGAATCAGCATGCCGAGGAAGCCGGATTCAGCCAGCGTCCGCAGCTCCGCGTGCGGCCAGGCTGACAGGCGGTCGCGTTCGGCGGCCGTAGGGGCAATGACCTCTTTCGCGAGCCGGCGGGCCGAGTCGCGGATCATGATCTGCTGCTCTGTGAGGAAGGCGGTGGATGAATCTGCCATGGTGTGTCTCCTTACAACCATTCGTATCGATGAGCCTGCCGGGGTGACAGGGCAATGCAATGTATTTTTCTACTCGAAAGTCAATTTTGTTCCCAGTTCAACAGGATGTCAACGGCTCGAAGCTTTGGCGCATTTCACCCTCGACCGGGTGCGATACGGATCTCTTTCGTTCTGACGTCAGAGTTCTTTGGTTATTATTAGTTCTACTTACGGGTAGAATGAATGCACAGACGCTATCCAGCGCCCCAACCATTCACGGAGACACCCTTGAATGCAAACAGGCAAGGCCCACTGGCCGGACTCAAAATCCTCGAAATCGCCGGCATCGGCCCCGCCCCTTTTTGCGGCATGCTGCTGGCAGACCTCGGCGCCGACGTTGTAGTTGTCGACCGCGTCGAGAAGAACGCTGAGAATGTCGACCTTGGCAAGCATGCGCTGACCAACCGCGGCAAGCGCTCGGTGGCGGCGGACCTGAAGACGCCAGCCGGCACGGAGACCGTATTGGCGCTGGCCACGCATTGCGATGCGCTGATCGAAGGCATGCGTCCGGGCGTGATGGAGCGGCTCGGACTGGGCCCGGATGTTTGCCTGCAGCGCAATCCGCGCCTGGTCTATGGGCGCATGACCGGATGGGGCCAGCATGGCCCGATTGCACATGCCGCCGGGCACGACCTGAACTACGTGGCACTGTCCGGCGCGCTCTGGTATGCCGGGCAGCCAGGCCAGCCACCGCTGGTGCCGCCCAGCCTCGTCGGCGATATCGGCGGCGGCGCGATGTACCTGGCCGTGGGCCTGCTCGCGGGAATCATGCACGCGCGCGCGACCGGCAAGGGCCAGGTCGTGGATGCTGCCATTGTCGATGGCAGCGCCCATATGACCGCCCTGCTGCTGGCCCTGCAGGCCGCTGGCCAGATGCATCCAACGCGCGGGCAGAGCCTGCTGGACGGTCCGCACTGGTACAACACCTATCGCTGCGCCGATGGCGCCTATGTCTCGGTGGGCTCGGTCGAACCCAAGTTCTACCGGGAATTGCGCCAACGCCTTGGGCTGGATGCCGACCCGGCCTTCGACAATGGCTATGAGGCCCGCACCTGGCCACAGCTGCGCGAGCGCTTTGCCGCCCTGTTCGCCACGCGCACCCGGGCGGAATGGAATGCCCTGCTGGAAGGCACCGACGCCTGCTTTGCCCCGGTGCTGACGCCAGACGAAGCCGCTGAGCATCCGCACCTGCGGGCGCGCGGCGTGTACAGCCGCAACGATGGTGTATTGCAGCCTAATCCGGCACCGCGCTTCTCGGCCACACCACCTGCTGCGCCAGGGCCCGTGCCGCAGCGTGGCGAGCATACAGATGCGGTGCTGCGGGAGTGGGCGGGCCGCTAGGCGAACGCGTACCGGGGATGCCCGCAGGGCATCCCCGGTACGCGTTTCCGTCTTGCCACTTGACCAGTGCCGGTGGGAAATACTCGCCGGCAAACGTCTGGCGGATGGCATCGTTGTCGCCGCGAAGCACCGCTCCGGGCCAGATGCTGCAGCCCGGGCCTACCGTCACGTTGCCGATGATGGTGGCTTCCGGCGCCACGTAGGCGCCCCTGGTCGATCACAGGAACAAGTTTCCCGAGCTGGTAGACTGGCATGGCACCGCGGACCGGTTCAGCGGCCCCGGAAGACGGGCTGGCGACGTTCCGCGAAAGCCCGGACGGCCTCCTTGTGGTCTTCGGTGAAGAAATTCTCCTTCTCGAGCGCCAGCGAAGTGTCCAGCACCAGGTTCGCCGTGTCGCGCAGGATCTTGTTCACGGACGCCTTGGTGCCCGCGATGGCCAGCCGCGGCCCCTTGGCCAGCCGCTGGGCCATGGCGGTGGCCGCCTGCACCAACTCGTCTTGCGGCAACACCTGGTTGAGCAGGCCAATGCGCTCGGCTTCCGCGGCCGTGAGGCTGTCCCCGGTCATCAGGTACTGCTTCGCACGCACCGGGCCAACCAGCAACGGCCAGATGACCGCGCCGCCATCGCCCGCGCCAACGCCGATGCGAACGTGAGGATCGGAAATACGAGCGGAATCCGCGGCATAGACCATGTCGCAGAACAGCGCCAGCGTGGCGCCGAGGCCCGCCGCCGCGCCGTTGACCGCTGCAATGATCGGCTGCGGCAGTTCCAGCAGGTCGATGATGATCTTGCGCGCCTCGCGGAACAGCGCATCGACTTCATCCCGCGTGATATCGCTGATCCAGTTGATGTCGCCCCCGCCGCAGAAGCCGCGCCCGTTGCCGGTCAGCACCACGACGTGGATGCTGCGGTCGGCGGCGATATCCGCGAACACGCGGGACAGTTCTTCATGCAGGGCCTTGTCGACGGCATTCATCGCCTGCGGACGGTTCAGGCGCATAACGAGCACGCTGCCCTCCATCGAGAACTCGATATTCTTGTAAGCACTGTATTGCATACGGTTTCCAGAAATTATTCGGAATTGACGCCGGAGAAGTGCCCCGACCATGCTCTCCCTCCGGGCGAGATACGGGGAATCCCGGTCCTTCGCGCGGTCAGGATGCACGCCACCCGCGTCGCGGCCGGGGCCACCCAGGCAGTTGCGGCTATTGGGCGGTGTAGGCCCCGTCGACGGTGTACTGTGCCCCGGTCACAAAAGAGGCAGCATCGGAAAGTAGGAAAGCGACAACCTCCGCGATGTCTTCCGGGGTTCCCAGGCGCCCGACCGGGTGACGTGCCGCCAGCGCCCGCTTCCATTCAGGAGGTGCCACGTCCAGCATCGGCGTCTCGATATATCCCGGATGCACCGAGTTGACCCGCACCCCTTGCTGCGCATAAGCAATTGCCGTCGCCTTGGTAAGGCCAGTCACCCCGTGCTTGGCCGCGACATACCCAGATCCCAGGGCCTGCCCAACCAGGCCGAGTACCGACGAGACATTGACGATGGCTCCCCCGCCGGCGGCAAGAATGGCGGGGATTTCATAGTGCAAGCCAAAGAACACGCCATTGTGGTTGACGTCAATGACCGTCTGCCAATCGGCGATGGCCAGCTCCCCGGCAGGAAGCGGGGCACCGGAGATGCCCGCATTGTTGACGGCAAGGTGCAGTGCGCCGAATTCCCTGACAGCCTGCTCCACGGCGCATTTCACTTAGCCATGATCGGCAACGTTGCAGACATCGCAGGATGCCTTACCCCCACCGGCGACAATCTGCTCAGCAACCGTCTTGGCGTGCTCCGCATTGATATCGGACACCAGCACTGCGGCCCTGCTGCGCGCCAGCAGGCGGGAAACCGCGGCACCGATGCCGAAGCCTCCACCCGGTTACCAGTGCAACCCTGTCTTTGAATGTCTCGCTCATCGGTCTCTCGTACTCTCGCTCACGGGGCCTGCTCCGCGCAGGCCATGCTCAAGCCTGCGCGCCAAGCGCCTGCTGCACGAAGCGCTGGATCTCCTGGTCGGCGCTGGCATGGGCCTTGGCACTGCGCAGGTCGGCAATCTGCGCGTATCGTTCGGCGATCGCCTCGGGCGTCAAAGTGCCGTCGGCAAAGTGAACCGGTGCCGCCTCAACCATGGCCGCCACGGCAAACGAGCCGCCACCGGCGGACATCACCGTCCTGGACGGCGCATCCTCGCTGCACAGGAACAGCACGGCCGGCGTGACCCGCTCAGGCTGCAGCGCGGCCTGCACGGCCTCGGGAAGCAGCTCGGCCGTCATGCGCGTGGTAGCCAGCGGCGCAACGGTGTTGACCCGAATATTGTTCTTGAAGCCTTCCTGATGGATCACGTTCATCAGTCCCACCAGCCCCATCTTGGCGGCGCCGTAGTTGGCCTGCCCGAAGTTGCCGTACAGGCCGGCGGCCGATGTGGTCATCACGATGCGGCCATAGCCCTGTTCGCGCATGATCGGCCAGACCGCCTTGGAGCAGTGCACCGAGCCCATCAGGTGTACATCCAGCACGGCGCGGAAGTCTGCCATTTCCATCTTTGAGAAGGTCTTGTCGCGCAGGATGCCCGCATTGTTCACGAGAATGTCCACGCGGCCGAACTCGTCCATGGCCAGCTTGACCATGGCCTGAACCTGCTCGTAGTCGGAGACGTCGGCGCCGTTAGCCAACGCCACGCCGCCCGCCTGCCGGATCTCCTCCACGACTGCCAGCGCCGCAGCCGACGAACCGCCGGTACCGTCCCGGTTGCCGCCGAAATCATTGACAACCACCTTGGCGCCGCGCGTCGCGAAAGCCAGCGCGTGCTGCCGACCCAAGCCGGCTCCCGCGCCGGTAATGATGGCAACCTTGCCGTCGAAGCGAATGCTCATGTCTTGTCTCCTTTGGTATCTTGTCAGGGTCGTGGGATTCAGGGAAAGCGCCGGGAGATCGACTCCGCCACGCAAGCCGGCTTGCTGGCGCCTTCGCACTCCACGGTCATCTCGATCTTCATCTGCGCGCCGCCCCCTTCCAGCGCATCCCAGCTCCGCAGCTTGAAATGCGCGCGCAGGCGCTTGCCAACCGGTACCGGCGTCATGAAGCGGACCTTGTCCAGCCCGAGCGCGGCCAGGTGAGCGCGACACTTCCGGCAATTACATCCAAACCAATCTTGTTAAAAAGGGAGGATCTTTATAGGGCGGATTGGTCAGCCAGCACCCATTCGCTGGCACCGATTTCCTGGCCCACCAAGGATCGAAGACTGCCAATTGTTTCGTAAACTTTCATGGTCATGCCCGTTCGTAGAGTGTTACTAGGCACGCGCCACCAATGCCAATGTTGTGCTGGAGCGCCAGTCTGGCGTTTTGTACCTGCCGGGGGCCGGCGTGACCGCGCAACTGGGTGACCAGCTCGAAGCATTGGGCCAGTCCGGTCGCACCGATGGGGTGGCCCTTGGAGAGCAGTCCGCCCGATGGATTGGTAACGATCTTTCCGCCATAGGTGTTGTCGCCATCGTTCACGAACTTCTCGGCCCCGCCTTCCGGGCAAAGGCCCAGGGCTTCGTAGGTCAGAAGCTCGTTCTGTGCAAAGCAGTCGTGCAATTCGATCACGTCAATGTCCTCGGGCCCGACTCCTGAGTTGGAATAGACCTGGTGTGCGGCTTCTTTCACCATGCTGAAACCCGCCACTTCGCGCAGGTCACGACCGTCGAATGACACGGCGCGATCAGTGGTCATAGCCTGCGCGCGAATTTTGGCCGAACGGTTTATTCCATGCCGCTGGGCAAATTCATTGGAACATATGATGGCTGCGGCGGCGCCGCAGGTCGGGGGGCAGGCCATCAGCCGCGTCATCACGCCCGGCCACATCACGGGCGATGCCATGACTTCCTCTGCAGTAACATGCGCCTTGAAAACGGCCAGGGGATTGTTGGCCGCATGGCGGCTAGCCTTGGCCCTGATCTTGGCAAAAGTCTCCAGTTTCGTGCCAAAGCGCTTCATGTGCTCCATGCCTGCGGCACCGAAAATGCGCAAGGCGATGGGAACGTTGGTGACATCGGCATTGGTTTCGATGCAGGTATTGAAGTGCTCGAACACCGATGGCCGATCATTGAAAATAGCACCCAGCGCACCGGGATTCATTTGGTCAAAGCCAAAGGCCAGGACGCAGTCGGCCATACCACTGGCCACCGCCTGTCGCGCAAGATACAGCGCGGTCGAGCCTGAGGCGCAGTTGTTGTTGACATTGATGATGGGAATCCCCGTCATTCCGACCTCGTACAGGGCACGCTGGGCCGAGCAGGAATCACCGTAAATGAAACTGCCGTAAGCCTGTTCCACCTGGGAATAATCAATGCCCGCATCCGCGAGGGCCAGCTTGATGGCGTTGGAGCCCATGACTAGGTAAGGATCGCTGGCTCCAGGCTTGGTAAAGGGAATCATCCCGACGCCTGCAACATACACTTCTGTGTTCATAGAGTTCTCCAAGAACGAGGTTACCAGTTGATTGATTGGCGCGCTGTGGCGTGCCAATCAACACCAGGAAAGTGGGTGATTTACTTGATATCGGTAACCAGCTTCCAGCGACCATCCTGAATTTGGGACAGCCGGGATTTATCGTTCCCGAGCCGCTTGGTTGCGGTCCAGTTCAGCGGCGGGCTGCCGAAAATATCGGTCTGGCGCTCCGTCGACTCCATGGCCTTGATGAAGCTGTCGGTCGTCAGGGCAGGACCAGCCTTGGTAGCTGCCTGGGCGAAAACGTCCATGATGATGTAGCCATACAAAGAGTAGAGGCCAGGTTCCTCGCTGAACTTGGTCTGGTACTTGTTGGCCCAGAAACGCACCGGCTGCGACGACGAGTCTAAGGACGGCACTTCGACGCTCATGGCCGCATAAAGGCCATTGACCACCGAGCCACCCAGCTTGGGAATCAATTCGCCATAGGAGGCAGCGGAGCCGAAGAAGGTCGGATTGAAGCCGAGGCGATTGGCTGCGGTCATGCCGCCAATAGTTTCCCGGGTAACGGCGGCAAGAACCACCAGATCGCATTTGGATGCCGCCAGGCGCTGCATCTGCGTGGAAAAATCGGTCGCGCCGCGCTTGTAGGAGGCGGTTTCTTCCAGCTTCATGCCAATGGTTTTCAGCCCTTCCTCGGCGCCCTTGAGCACCTCGTGGCCTAGTTCATCGTCCTGGTACATCGAGCAGACGCGCTTGGCCCCCTTCTTTTGAACCAGCTTGGGCAGCATCTCAAGCGTTTGCTGGTAATAGGTCGAGAAATAGGCAAATTTGAGCCTGTTGAGGGGTTCATACATTTCCCGGGCGGCCGTCACAGGCAGGAAGCTGATGACGTTCTTGGGAAACATCACCGGAAATGTCGCAGTGACGGGGGCGGTGCCTGGCGACCCAAGCATCGCGAAGATCCTGTCGCCATTGACCAGCTTTTGCGCCGCCAGGACGGCGCGGCGCGGGTCATAGGCCACGTCCTCGACCTTCATGACGATCTTTCGGCCGTTGATGCCGCCCTGCTCGTTGACTTCGTCGATGCGCAGCAGCATGCCGTTTCTAATCTGCTTGCCTGGGCCGGAAAGGGGGCCGGACAGGTCGGCGATCGTGCCAAGAATGATCTCATCCTTGGTCACCCCTTGCGTCTGGGCATGGGCTGCCGGGAAAGAAAGTGCCATCGCGATGGCCGCGGCGACGGTGAATTTTGTCTTCATACTCCGGTCTCCTTTGGTTGAAAAGTCAGGTCGCGCCGTACATCGAATCGATTTGTGCGGAGTATTTGTTCTGCACCAGCTTGCGCTTGAGCTTCATCGTGGGTGTCAGCTCCTCGTCTTCCGCGCTCAATTGGGTGTCCAGCAGCCAGAATTTCTTGATCTGTTCGACCCGGGCAAACTTCTTGTTCACCCTTTCGATTTCTTCCTGAATCAGCGCCTGCACTTCGGGGGAACGGGTCAGCGACGCGTAATCGCTGAAGGGCACGTTATTGTCTTGCGCATACTTCTCGACGTTTTCCTGCTCGATCATGATGATGACCGTAAGGTAAGGCCGCTCGTCCCCGATCACCACAGCATCGGTGATGTGGGGCGAGAACTTCAATTCGTTCTCGATTTCGCTGGGCGTGATGTTCTTACCGCCGGCAGTGATGATGATGTCCTTCATCCGGTCGATGATTCGATAGAAGCCCTCGTCATCGACCGCGCCAACGTCTCCCGTGTGGAGCCAGCCATCTGCATCCAGCGCCTCGGCGGTTTTCTCCGGCTTGTTGAGATAGCCCATGAAAATGGAGGGGCCGCGAACCAGCAACTCGCCCGTTTCCGGATCCAGGCGAACCTCGTTGTAATCGGCGGCCCGCCCGATGGAGCCGGCCTTGATGCGATCCGCTGGCATGGCGGTCGCGGCCGCGCCGGTTTCGGTCATGCCCCAGACTTCGAGCATGGGAATGCCCAGCGCGAGATACCAGCGCACCAGGTCGGGCGAAATCGGCGCGGCACCGGTGTTGATAAATTTGGCGTGGTGAATGCCGATGAAGCGCCTGACGTTGTCGAGAACGAGCAGCCGTGCCAGCCGGAACTTGAATTTCAAAGACGCGGGAACGGCCTTCCTGTCGAGGACCAGGCCGGCAACGCGGTTGCCGGTATCTATGGCCCATGCGTACGCTGCCTGCTGCAGCTTGGTGGCATCCTTCAGCGCGATCGTCACCGATGAATAGAACTTCTCCCAAATGCGGGGAACTGCGGTCATCACTGTGGGGGATATCTCGCGTATGTTCTCAGGCACGGTGTCCGGGTTTTCGACGAAATTGAGCGTCGCACCGGTGTACATGGAAAAATACTCCCCCCACAGGCGCTCAGCCACGTGGCACAGCGGCAGGAAACACATCCGCTGGTCGCTCTCGTCTTGTGGGTAGAGGGTGTTGAGGCCATACAATGCATGCAGCAACCCTTTGTGGTTGTGCATGGCCCCCTTGGGCCTGCCTGTCGTGCCCGAGGTGTAGATCAGGATGGCCAGGTCGCCGGGCTGGATCGCCGAAAGGCGGGCGTCCAGCGCGTCCGGATGCTGCTGGCCGTAGGCGCGCCCCAGCTCCCGAAGATGGGCCAGGCTGATGACTTGAGCGTCGCAGAAGTCGCGCAGGCCCTCCATGTCTTCGACGATGATTTTTCGCAGCAAGGGCAGTTGGCCTCTGACCTCCAGTGCCTTGTCCAGCTGCTCTTCGTCTTCGACGAACAGAACCGTCGTGCTGGAGTCCACGCACAGGTACTGGACTTGCTCGGACGAATCGGTCGGGTAAATCCCGTTGGAAACGCCGCCCGCGCTCAGGATCGCGAGATCCACCAGTACCCATTCGATTTTGGTATTGGAAAGCACCGAGGCGGTTTCCCTCGGCGCAAAGCCCAGGGAAATCATGCCATTGGCGATTTCCCGCACGATGTCGGCTGCCTGTTTCCAGGTCCAGGTGTTCCATATCCCCAGATCCTTTTGCCGCAGCCACACCTTCTCGCCTCGCATTCGTGCGGCATTCCAAAAGACACCGGGTATCGTGTCGCCTGGAACAACGATGTCATGCTGCGGAGGTATATGGGTCAAATCCCACAGATTGCTCATATTGCTGATCTCTCTGGTTGCAGGGCAATCGACGTTCTAGCGCCAGGTCTTTTTCTTCTTCCAACGGCGCTCGGCGCGCACGCCCTGCTCTTTCATGCCGAGGTAGAACTCCTTGATGTCGTCCTTCTCGCGCAAACGGGCACAGGTGTCCTCCATGACGATGCGGCCGTTCTCCAGCACGTAGCCGTAGTCCGATGCATTGAGCGCCATGTTGGCGTTTTGCTCGACCAGCAAGATGGTGGTGCCGCGCTCGCGGTTGATTCGCACCACGATCTCGAAGATCTCCTTGGTCAGCTTGGGCGACAGCCCCAGGCTGGGCTCGTCCAGCAAGATCAGGTCGGGGTTGGCCATGAGGGCGCGGCTGATGGCCAGCATCTGCTGCTGACCGCCCGAGAGCAGGCCGGCGTCCTGCGCGGCGCGCTCCTGGAGGATGGGAAAGTAGCCGAACACCATCTCGATGTCGCGCGCCACGCCGTCACGGTCCGATCGGGTGTAGGCCCCCATGAGCAGGTTGTCTCGCACCGACAGCAGTGGGAAGACCTCGCGCCCCTCTGGCACGTGCATCAGGCCCTGCTGCACGATATAGGCCGGATCCTGGGCGGTGATGTTCTCGCCCTTGAACCCCACCGAGCCCTTGCGCGGGTCGATGATGCCGCTGATAGTCTTGAGGATGGTGGTCTTGCCGGCGCCGTTGGAGCCCAGCACGGTCGCGATCTCGCCACGGCGCACCTGCAGGCTGACGCCGCGTATCGCCTTGATGGGGCCGTAGGCGCTCTCGACGTTGAGCAGCTTGAGGACGGCGTTGTCGGTGACGGGCACGGTCATGCCTGGGCTCCCCGGGAGTGGTGTTCTACGCCGTGCTCGCGGCGCAGGCTGGAGACCTCGTCGATGGTGCCGAGGTAGGCTTCGATGACGCGCGGGTCGGACTGCACGTAGGCGGGCGAGCCGGTGGCCAGTTCCTCGCCCTGGGTCATGGCCAGCACGCGGTCGGAGACCTTGGAGACCAGGCCCATGTCGTGCTCGACCATGAGCACGGTCACGCCCAGCTCGTCGCGTATGTCGGTGATCCAGAAGGCCATGTCGTCGGTTTCCTCCACGTTCAGGCCCGAGGAGGGTTCGTCGAGCAGCAGCAACTGGGGTTCGGTACACAGGGCGCGCGCGAGTTCGACCACCTTGCGTACCCCGTAGGGCAGACCAGCGACGGTGGCGTCGCGGTGGTGCTGCAGATCCAGCAGATCGATGATCTGCTCGACGCGCTCGCGCGCCTGCAGCTCGGCGGTACGGGTCTTGCGGGTGAAGAAGATTTCGCTCCACAGGCCGGCGCGTTGGTGGATGTGGCGGCCAATGAGCAGGTTTTGCAGCACGCTGGCGTGCTCGAACAGCTCGATGTTCTGGAAGGTACGCGCGATGCCCAGGCCGGCGACCTCGTGCGGCGCCTTGTCGCTCAAGCGCATCATGCCCTGAGGGCTGGCGTACTCGATGCTGCCGCTGGTGGGGATGTAGATGCGGCTGATGAGGTTGAAGACGGTGGTCTTGCCGGCGCCGTTGGGGCCGATGAGGGTGAAGACTTCGCCGCGCTTGACGTCGAAGCTCACGTTGTTAACCGCCAGCACGCCGCCAAAGCGCACGCTCAGATTCTTGGCCGAAAGCAGGGTATCGTCGTTCATGGAGATGTCACTTCAAGCGATCGGACTTCTGATAGGACTTCTGCCGTTTGAACATGCCGCGACGGTAGAAGGGGAACAGCTCAAGATAGGTTCTGATCTTGAGCCAGCGTCCATACAGGCCCATGGGCTCGAACAGGACGAACAGAACCAGTATGGCGCCGTAAACCGATGCCTGCAGGCCGGCGACATTGCCAATGGCCAGTGGCAGCAAATCCTTCGCCTCGGAAATCAGCTGCGGCAGCATCACAAGAAAGATCGCACCGAAGAAAGCCCCGTGCATGGAGCCTAGGCCGCCGATCACCACCAGCAGCAAAAGATCAATGGATTGCATGACGCTGAATTGCTCGGGCGACAGGAACTGGATCTTGTGCGCATACAAGGCGCCGCCAATGCCTGT
Source organism: Cupriavidus sp. FW305-3-2-15-C-LB2 (assembly GCF_058787575.1). Taxonomy (NCBI): domain Bacteria; kingdom Pseudomonadati; phylum Pseudomonadota; class Betaproteobacteria; order Burkholderiales; family Burkholderiaceae; genus Cupriavidus; species Cupriavidus sp. FW305-3-2-15-C-LB2. The sequence goes on along the minus strand of NZ_JBYSZW010000001.1, from coordinate 226,848 downwards.
CAATGCGGCCGAAATGGCGAACGACAGGGTCTTGTAGCGCGCCAGATGAATGCCCATGCCTTGCGCCGAAATTTCAGAATCGCGGATGGCCACGAAGGCGCGGCCGGTTGAGGAGCGCATCAGATTGAGAATGCCCAGCGTGATGGCCACACACACAACCAAGCACAGCCCATAAAACTGCCCGGAACCTTCAAAGCTCCAACCGAGCAGGATGGGCTTTTGCAGCGAAAGTCCGCCGTTGCCGCCGGTGACGCTTTCCCAGCGCACCATGATCTCCTCCGCCACGAAGCCCAGGGCCAGCGTTGCCATGGCCAGATAGATGCCCTTGACGCGCAGCGCCGGCAGGCCGATGATGATCCCGACCGCCGCGGTCAGCAGGCCCGCGCAGGTCAGCGCCAGAGGAAATGGAAACCCGGCATTGACAAGCACGGCCTGGGTGTAGGCGCCCACGCCCAAGAACGCGGCGTGGCCCAGCGAGAACAACCCGGTAAAGCCGGTCAGCAGCATCATCCCGAGCCCGATGATCGAATAGATCAGCACGAAGGTCAGCTGGTCGATCAGGTATTCCCCCAGCAGCCAAGGTGCGGTGACCAGAAAAAGCCCCAGGCAGGCGTACCAGAAAACGTCCAGCCCTTTCTTGAAAAGGCGGATGTCCTGGTTGTAGTTGGTCTTGAATATGAATCGCATGCGAGGCCCCTTAGACTTTCTTTCGCAGTTTTTCGCCGAACAGCCCGCTGGGCCGGATCGCGAGCATGATCAGCACGACGATGTAGGGCGCGATGTCTTTGAACCCTTCCGACAAATAGAAGCCGGCCAATGCCTCCAGCAAGCCAATGATCAAGCCACCCACGATGGCGCCAGGCAGGCTGCCAAAGCCCCCAACCACCGCCGCCGGAAAGGCCTTCAGGCCAATGAAGCCCATGTTGACGTACACGAAAGTGATCGGGGCGAGCAATATGCCGGCAATAGCCGCCAATGCGCCGGCGAGACCCCAAACCAGGCTATTGAGGCGCTTGACCGGAATGCCCATGTAATAGGCAGCTAGTTGGTTTTGTGAAGTGGCCTGCATAGCGATGCCCACCTTGCTGTACTTGAACATCACGAACAGCAACGCGCACAGCACGGCGGTGACGGCAATCACAGCAACGTGTTCGGCGGCCAGCATGAGGCCGCCCAGCCGGATAATCTGGTCTTTATAAGGCACCGGAAATGCCTGCGTATTGGTGCCGATGTCCGGGATCATGGTGACAATCCCCCTGATGAAGTAGCCCAGGCCCAGCGTCAGCATGACGATGGCAAAAACGGGCTGCCCCAGCATGGGGCGTATCACCACCCGTTCGATGACGACGCCCAGAAGGCTGGTGCCGACGATCACGATCGGGATCGTTAGCCAGAACGGCAGGCCGGCGACGGTCGTTGACACGAAGCCCAGGAAGGCGCCGACCATCATGATGTCGCCCTGGGCAAAGCTGACGGTTTCCGTGGCTTTGTATATGAGAACAAAGCTCAGCGCGATCAGTCCGTAGACACAACCCTGGGCGATCCCGCCCATGAGTAGTTGTAGCAGTTGCACTTCCATCTCCTCGCTTTGATGACTACCCCAAATCACTCACATCGGTGACAGAGTCGGGATCTACATACAACAAGCACTCGGCAGACCTCATCTGAGGAATCGGAGCCAGCATTCGTTTCGGATACCTTTAAATTTACCCGTTAAATTATTGCCTTACTGTAGAGTCCAATTAGTGTCGTGGAATGCGGGTTTCGGTAAGTGTGGCCGGCCACCGGCGCTATGCGCACACCACCGTACTGCGCGGGTGACGCCGTGGCCGCGCAGGCGCTGGGCATAAAAAATAATCAGCGAGGATGCGCTGCGCCGAGCAATGAAGCGCATTGACAAGGCTGCCAGCGCGGAGTTTCTGCGCCCGAGCCTTGCTACTTAGGGCGGCAGGCGCCGGAGTTGGCGCGATCGCGCCCCCGCCGCTCGCAACGGCGTATTTAGACAGTAGTGCCACGGGATGTCCCCTCCTCGTTGACGATGGCCCGTCATGAGCGGGGCCGTTGCTGCGCGCCGGTATGCCAGCGTCGCAGTCAGTGCATGGCGCCCCAGCGCTTCATCACGTTCAGCGCGTTCAGCGCGTTCAGCAATCGCGCATCGACATGGCTACCCTCCAGAAGTCGGTAACCAAAATATACAGTCAACTTACCATTGAGTCAATGCAAGAACCGATAAGAAGGCAGCAACGTTTACCCTGAAATTCACAGGATTTCTGCATGGCAAGCATGGCATCTACGGAAGGGATGGGAGTTCTAGACGCTAATCGGCCAATATTTTTTACCGATGAGTTAAGACGTGAAGAGACGTTCATTCAAGTAAGACCGCGGCATCGCCGTTTGCGTCGTACCCGTCCGGCACGAGGGGACGGGCTGCCCCATCCCTTTGCAACCACCGGGAGTTCAGCATGGACAGATTCGAACGGCTTCGCCAGATGAAGCGCGGCGCATACGGGCGCTCCCCGCCGTGAACTGTAGTAAATCGCAGTACGTATTCGTAGATGGAATGGTCGCCTCCCGCCTCGGCGAATCGCCGACCGTGCCGGAGCAGTTCGTAAGGCTGAGCTCCCATCTGTGTCACAGTGGTGATTCTGTCGTCGCAGCCTGCCAAGGAGAGTCCACATGGAACGACCACAGTAGCCATCGACCTGGCCAAGCACGTTTTCCAAATTCATTTCGTTGAGCCAGACACTGGCACGATTCACAGCAAAGCCATGAGGCGCGCTCAGCTGTTGCCGTTCTTCACGAACCGACCGCCATCCCGCATCGTCATGGAGGCCTGTGGCAGTGCCTATTACTGGGCACGGAAGTTGTCCGCACTCGGGCACGATGTCCGGCTGATTGCTGCCCAGTTCGTGCGGCCGTTTGTCAAATCCAACAAGAACGACACCGCAGACGCCGCGGCAATCTGGGAGGCAGCGCAACGCCCCGGAATGCGGTTTGTGGCCGTCAAGACGGAGGAGCAGCAAGCCATGCTGGCGCTCCACCGCATGCGCCAGCAACTTGTACGCTTTCGCGTGATGCAGGTGAACCAGTTGCGCGGACTGTTATATGAGTTCTGGGTAGTGCTGCCACAGGGGCGCCGCACGGGAATCACCGCTGCGAAGATCGCCCTAGCTGATCTGGCAGACCAGTTGCCTGCGATGCTAACAGATGGCTTGCAAGACCAACTATCCGGGCTGCTATCGCTCGACGAGCAGATCCAACGGATTGAGCAACGCATTATGGAATGGCGTCGCAGTGACGAAGCGTGCCGCCGTATCTCCGACATCCCGGGGGTTGGCTTGACAGCCACTGCCGCAGTCGCCGTCATTGGGAATGCCCGCACCTTCAAGTCCGGACGAGAGTTTGCAGCCTATCTTGGACTTGTGCCTCGACAGAATGGCTCTGGCGGCAAAGTCAAACTCGGCGGCATCAGCAAGCGGGGTGACGTGTACCTCCGCACCTTATTGATCCACGGGGCGCGAGCTGTAATATCAAAATCTCGACACGTGCCCGACCACCTGAAGTCCATGCTACAGCGACGACCAACCAACGTCGTCGCTGTAGCGCTGGCCAACAAAATGGCGAGAATCATTTGGGCGCTGCTGGCATATGGACGCGCGTACCAGACACCCTTCGCTCCACCATTGCCGGCGTGACTTCGATGAAATGACCATCCACACCACCTTTCACGGTTGCATAGGTCGATATTGAATTGATGGCAAGACAGGTCGGACCGCGCAGAGCCAAACCTGAAACATTACTCGGACCTTGAGTCCGTTTCGTAGATGAGGACCTCTGCGGCGAAATCCATCGGGGCCGGCGGGTACGCCCGCAATCGAGTCCGGATATAAGTCCGCAACCACCTACTCGCCACCAACGATATCCCTTGCAAAAGGGAGGCGATCATATAAGTAATGTTGTTCCGCGCGCTTAGAAGCCCTAAAAAAATGAATTTACAGGGCTGTTAACTTCGAGTGATCTTTGTTAACCTTTGCGTTGTTTCGTCAGCGCAAAGGACATGGCCAAACTCATACTCGACGACGAACTGTGGGCACTCATCGAGCCACTACTGCCGCCACCGAAAGCTCGGCGCACCCGCTATCCCGGGCGCAAGCCGCTAGACGATCGGGCCGTGCTCACCGGCATCCTTTTCGTCCTGCAGTCCGGCATTCCTTGGGAGATGCTTCCCAAGGAAATGGGCTGTGGCTCCGGAAAGAGTTGCTGGCGACGACTGCACGCCTGGCAGGAGGCCGGTGTTTGGGACCGCCTGCACGAGGTGCTGTTGGCCAAGCTGCGTGCGGCTGACCGCATCGATTGGTCACGTGTCATCGTCGATTCCTCTTCCATTCGTGCTGTGGGGTCGGGTCAAAAACAGGACCCAACCCTACCGATCGCGCGCGACCCGGTTCAAAGCATCACCTCCTGACAGAGGCCCAAGGCATACCGTTGGCGCTGATACTGACCGGCGCCAATCGCAATGACGTCACTCAACTGCTGCCGCTGGTCGAAGCGATTCCGCCTATCCGCGGCAAACGCGGCCGTCCATTGTCCAAGCCCGCATCGTCCAGGGTGATCGTGGGTACGACCACGACAAATATCGCAAGCCGCTTCACGCCGCCGGCATCGCCACCGAGATCGCCCGTCGTGGTGAACCGCATGGCAGTGGTCTTGGCAAAACCCGTTGGGTCGTCGAACGAACGATTGCCTGGCTGGACAACTTCAAGAGATTGCGCGTGCGCTTCGAGCGCCTCGCCACCATCCACGAAGCCTTCCTGAAAATCGCCTGTTGCATCATCTGCTGGCGTCATCTCAGGAAGTCATTTTGTTAGGCCTTCTAAGAGTAAAAGCGCGGACTTCGCAGCCTCGCCTTGCCAAACGCGGTGCGATAGACCAAGGATTTTGTGTCCTTGATGCCAAGCCTGCCTCCGCACAGTTGACAGCGACCGGTAATCCGGATGAACTGGTCCACCTGCTCGGTCAAGACCACAGTCTGAAGCTGTCGCAGGATCTCTTGCGACTCGCGAATGAACAGGCCCAGCCCCGAGGCCGAAGCGACATCGGCATTGCGCTCAATCACCGCAACTTCAATCACCTTAGAGGGCTGTTCGCCCGCCCGCTCAATACAGGCTTGGATCGAGATGCGCATGGCGGTCTCCGGTAGTCTCAGTACACAATAGACCCCTTACCTGACGGATTTGCCCCCGTTTTTGGCCACTCCCTAGCCCGCATCGCGCGCGGCGGATTCATCGGTGTAGACGGCGTCGGTCTCGCCAATGGCTTTGGCGAAAAAGCGCAGGCGCGCCCGTCTCCACGTCGACCGAGCCCTTCGACAGGACCAGGCGGATCATGCGCTTGTCTGCCATTCGGATCTCCCTCGCCTTAGGCCCGCCCATACAGCGTCACCACGCAGGCGCCGCCGAGTCCGAGGTTGTGCTGCAGGGCCAGGTTCACGCCATCCACCTGCGTCTTCTCCGCCGTGCCGCGGAGCTGGCGGGTCAGCTCGTAGCACTGCGCCAGGCCGGTCGCACCCAGCGGGTGGCCCTTGGAGAGCAGGCCGCCCGACGGGTTGATGACGACCTTGCCGCCGTAAGTGTTGTCGCCGTCCTCGACCATCTTCTCGGCCTCGCCGACCTTGGCGAAGCCCAGCGACTCATAGGTCAACAGTTCGTTCTGGGCGAAGCAATCGTGAAGCTCGCACACATCGATATCGGATGGGCTCACGCCAGCCTTCTCGTAAACCTCGTTGGCAGCCTTGCGTGCCATGTCGAAGCCGACCAGGCTGATCATCGACGGCGGATCGAAGCTGGCGGGCACGTCGGTGGTCATCGACTGGGCGAGGATGCGCACGTCGGTGCGCAGGTTGTGCTTCTTCGCAAACGCCTCGGTGCAGATGATGGCAGCGGCTGCGCCGCAGGTCGGCGGGCAAGCCATCGAGCGGGTCATCACGCCGGGCCACATGACCTTTTCGTTCATCACGTCTTCCGCCGTGACGATGTCGCGGAACACCGACAGCGGGTTATTGGCGCCATGGCGGCTGGCCTTGGCGCGGATCTTGGCAAAGGTTTCCAGCCGGGTGCCGTACTTCTGCATGTGCTCGCGGCCGGCGCCGCCGAACAGCGTCAGCGCACGCGGCACGCCGGCGTCGATGGCATCCTGGATCAGGGGCGCGCCGACCGTGGTGAAGCCGTCCATCGGGCTTTCCCGGTCGTCCCACTTGCCCTTCAGCGCACCCGGCTGCATAAACTCGAAGCCCAGCGCCAGTGCGCACTCCACAGCGCCGCTCTCCACCGCCTGGCGGGCGAGGAACAAGACGGTGGAGCCGGTCGAGCAGTTGTTGTTGACGTTGACGACCGGAATGCCGGTCAGGCCAACCTTGTAGAGCGCGGCCTGGCCGCAGGTCGAGTCGCCATAGACATAGCCGACATAGGCCTGCTGCACCTTTTCATAGGGGATGCCCGCATCCTCGATCGCAAGACGGGCCGCCGTGGCGCCCATCACGCTGTACGAGTCGCTCTGGCCCGGCTTCTTGAACGGGATCATGCCAACCCCGGCTACTACTGCTTTCGAGGGCATTGCTAGCCTCCTTGCTTCAATACATGGAAAGGGAATCACCGGAACGGCCGGTGTTACATCTTGCGGGTGATGACCTCGCGCATCACCTCGTTGCTGCCGCCGTAGATGCGTGCGATGCGCATGTCGACGAAGGCGCGCGCAATCGGGTACTCAAGCATGTAGCCGTAGCCGCCGTGCAACTGCACTCTGTCGTCGATGCACTTCCGCATGGTCTCGGTGGCATGCAGCTTGGCGATGGCCACTTTCTCGCTTGTCAGGTGGCGGCGCATGTGCTCGCCAAGGTAGCAGTCCACCATGGTGCACAGCGCCACGGCGTTGGCCTTGACGTCGGCCAGCTTGAACCTGGTGTTCTGGAAGTTCCACACGTCAGGCTGACACCCTTGGCGCCGACGGCCGGATCGGTCTTGCAGACCACCATCACGAGGTCGGAGCAGAAGCCGTTGGAGATGAAGGTCTTGGAGCCGTTGATGACCCATTCGTCGCCGTCGCGCACGGCGGTGGTGAGGCAGGCCTGGACATCGGAGCAGCCGCCGGGCTCGGTGATGGCCAACGCCAGGATGGTCTCGCCCGCGCAGATCCCGGCCAGCCACCGATGCTTGCGGTATGCGCCTCCCCTGCTACTGTCTCCATTGCGCTTCTCGTACCCATCGTCGCTGCCCTCTCTTGATCGGGTGTCATCCTCGCGCGAGGATTGCAACCTCGCCATCATCCTTGCGCCGCCGGCACGCCCGACCAGCTCAGGATGCAATGCCAGCGCATCGCCGCCAGCCGGTCGGCACACATGCCGAAGCGGTCATAGAAGGCGGAATGCAGGCGCTCCAGGGAGGCAGACCCCGCGCACGACGCCGGCTCTCCCTGCGCTAGCCCCAGCAGCGCCCGCATCAGGCGCTGCTCGAGCACGATGTCGGTCAGCGCGCCACCTTCGCGCAGCAGGCGCGCACTCAGCTCGCACACGGACAGGCCCAGCACCGCCGCCGCATGCGCGCGTGACCACGGCGCCTCAGGCGTGGCGAATGCCGCCCGGGCGATGCGCAGGGTCAGCAGGCCCGGCTCTCGGTGCGACCAACTTGCAGGCGGCGACGGCCGGTCTGCGGCTGACAGCTCCAGGTGCAGCGCATTCCCCGCCGACAAGGCACCGGGTTCCACCTCGACATGGAACAGCTGGTAGGCGGGCAGCCTGAATGAACCACCCCGCTCCAGTCGCCGGCTGCGCCGGGCGTGGTTCAGCAGACAGGCCCCGCGCCGGCCGATGATCTTGGTGGCAAAGGGCAGGCGCAGGTTGGTCAGGCGCATGGCTGCCGGTGCGCGTCCTGGAGCGCCTTCCACTGGATCTTTCCGGTGCCGGACTTGGGCAAGTGATCGAGGAACTCCACCAGCCGCGGCACCTTGTAGGCCGCCATGCGTTCGCGCGACCAGTCGATGATGTCCTGCGCCGACACCTTGCCCCGCTGCTCTGGCTTGAGCACCACCATAGCCTTAACGGATTCGCCGCGCTTGTCGTCGGGCACGCCGATGATGCAGACCTCGTGGATGGCCGGATGCGAGTACATCGCCGCCTCCAGCTCGGCGGGCCACACCTTGAATCCGGACACATTGATCATGCGCTTGAGACGGTCACGCATGAAAAAGTAGCCGTCCTCGTCGACGGTGGCGAGATCGCCGGTGCGCAAGAAGCGCTTGCCGTCACGCTCGAAGAACGCTTCGCAGTCGGCCGCCTCGTTGCGCCAGTAGCCGAGCATGACCTGGCCGCCGCTGGTGACGATCTCGCCGGTCTCGCCCGGTAGCAATTCCTCCAGCGTGGCCGGGTCGACGATGCGCGAGTCCACGCCAGGCCCGGGGATGCCCAGGCACTGCCGCTTGCTACGCCAGACGGGGTTGCCGTGCAGGAAGGCGGCCGTCTCGCTCATGCCGTAGCTCTCGTTGATGACCAGTCCGAAACGCTCCTGCAGCGTGCGCGCGACCGCCTCGGGCACTGCCGCGCCGCCGCCGATCAGCAGCGACAGGCTCGACAGGTCGCGCGCCGACGCCTCGGGATCGGCGAAGAAGTCCACCAGCATCGCCGGCGGCGCGACCCAGACCGAGACACGATAGCGTTCCATGAGCCGGCCGGCGGCCGCGACGCTCCAGCGCGGCATCATCACGACGGTGGCGCCAAGCACGATCGGCAGGATCATGCCATTCTGCATGCCCAGGCCGTGGAACAGCGGAGCCGCGCCCAGGAACACGCATTCAGCGTGCATGCCGCGCCAGAGCATGGAAGATGTGGTGGCCGTCAGAATGGTGTGATGGCTGTGCATGCAGCCCTTGGTCCGCCCCGTGGTGCCGGACGTGTACCACAGGGCGCACAGGTCGTGCGCCTGCGGTGCACGGCCGGTCGGGCCCAGGCCAAGCCCGATGGCCGCCTCCATGTCCGTGACGCGGGCGTCCGCAAGCGGCTGCCGCGGCTCATACACCGTCGCCGGCATCGCGGGGTCGGGCTGCCGTTTCTCCTGCCCCGACAGCAGATCGCTGTAGGCGTGGGTGACCACCGCCTCGAGGCCACCGGCCATTTCCGGGGCCGCGCACGGCATTATGTTGGGCAACAGCTCCTGCGCGACCAGGGCCAGGCGGGCGCCGCTGTCGCTGACGTAATGCGACATCTCGGCTGTCGTGCACATCGCATTTACCGGCACCACCACCGCGCCCGCACGCAGGATGGCGTAAAAGGCCGTGGTGTACTGCGGGCAATTCTGGCTGAGCAGCAGCACGCGGTCGCCGGGCTGGACATTCAGGCGTTGCTGCAGGTAGCCCGCCAACGCCATGACACGCGCCTGCAGCGCGGCGTACGTGATTTCCGTGCCGCACCAGGCGATAGCGAGCTTGTCGGGATAGCGCTGCGCTGCGACTTCAAGGAAGTGCGTCAGCGGCACTTCCGGCGTGCGGATCGAATGAGGCAGGCCCTTGGGCCAGAAGCGCAGGTGTGAGGCTGACATCTGTGTCTCCAGTCTGATTGTCATTGTTCGGGCGCGCGTTATGAAGTCTCTTTCTCGATCCTGCGGGCAATGAAACAGCGAGTGTTCTGCTAGTCCAGCAGCGCGTTGCCGAACACCTTGCTTTGCCGTGCATAGTCCACGGTCACGTCGATCGCGCGCATCATGGTGGCCTGCGCGCCCAGGGCAACGATCATGCGCTCCTTGGGCAACTGCGGCATCTGCTGGGAGATGCCTTTCCCCTCGTCCCCGCCGAGCAGGTTCTCGCATGGATCCACGGGGCAGAATAGGTACTCATGGCGCTCTCTTCGAACTCGGTTGCAAGGGCTTCAGCCGGAGCGGCGCATCGTCGTCCGCCCCGGCGCGGCGGCATTACGGTCGGCCGCCACCACAGATCAGGACCTGGCCGCTGACAAAGTTGGTCTCCGGGATGCACAACGCGTAGACCGCGCCGGCGGCTTCCTCCGGGGTGCCGCCGCGGCCCATCGGAATCATGGCTTCCACGTTCTTGGCCAGTTGCTCGTTGATCCCTACCTTGATCTCCCGGCCGCCGATGTCCACGGTTGCGCTCTCGTCGCCGGCATACGGGACCGTCATGCGCGTGTGGATCAGGCCGAAAGCGACGCTGTTCACGCACACCTTGTAGCGGCCCCACTCCTTGGCCAGCGCCTTCGTCAGGCCGTTGATGCCGGCCTTGGCAGTCGAATAGTTGGCCTGACCGGCATTGCCGAGGATGCCGGAGACGGACGAGATGTTGACCACCTTGCGGAACACCTCGCGACCCTCCGCCGCCTCCTTCTTGGCGCAGCCGCGGAAGTAGTCGGCGGCGGCGCGCAGGATGCGGAACGGCGCGGAGATGTGCACGGCGATGATGTCGTCCCACTGCTGGTCGGTCATCTTCTGGATCACGTTATCCCAGGTGTAGCCGGCGTTATTGACGATGATGTCCAGTTGGCCGAAGGTGTTCAGCGCGGTCTTGACGAACCGCTCGCCGAAGTCGGAATCGGTCACACTACCGATACAGGCGACAGCCTTGCCGCCCTCGGCGGCGATCTGGGCGACCACTTCTTCGGCCGGGGCCTGGTCGAGGTCGTTGACCACCACGGCGGCACCCTCGCGATGAAGCTTCAGGGCGATCTCACGGCCGATTCCACGGCCCGATCCCGAGACAATGGCGACCTTACCTTCTAGTTTCCTGCTCATGCTTGCTACTCCTCCGATGTATAGATCATGCGCCCAGCGCCACAATGGCTTCGCCGGACAGTTTGATTTCGCCCGCCGCGTTGCGGGTGTTGATTTCCAGCCGCACGGTCCGGTTGGCCGCATCTTTCTCCACCACCTTGCCGCTGCAGGTGATCTGCTCGTGCAGGTGTGTAATCGCGCTGAAGCGTACGCGGTACTCCTGGATCGTTTCCTGGTCGGTCCAGTTGGTCAGGAGTTGCGCCAGGTAGGCCATCGACAGCATGCCGTGAGCGAACACGTCTGGCATGCCCGCCGCTTTGGCGAAGTCCGAATCGATATGGATCTGGTTGTGGTCACCGGATGCGCCGGCGTAAAGCGCCAGCGTGGCGCGGCTGACCGGGTCGGTAGTAAACGAGGGCAGCTCGTCGCCAACACTGATTTCGGAAAACTTCATGTTTTGCATGCCTGTCTCCTCAGTGCCGCACCACCAATGTGTTGCGCAGTTCCGCCACGAGGGCGCCGTGGTCGTCGGTCACGTCGATCTGGCGCACAACGAACTCCAGCATGCCCCCCTTCTTGTCATAGATGTCGGCGATGCGCGTTTCAAAGGTCAGCCGCTCGCCGGCAAACACCATCCGGTGGTACTTGAACGCCTGCTCGGCATGCAGGATCTTGCGCACATCGATGTCCAGCAAGTCGAGCGTGGCGCGCGGATTGGGGGAATCCATCATGTCCAGGCAGAACAGGAAGGTGGGCGGCACGGGTAGGCTCTTGCAGCCGGCGTCCCGCGCGGCGGCAAAGTCGCTATAGCGCGGGTCGCGCTGGCCGGTGGCCTTGGCGAACAGGCGCAAGCGACCGGACTCAACCTCCGTGGTGTGGCGCGAGATGACCGCGCCGATATGGGATCTGTCAATCATTCTTGTTTCTCCAGCATTTAGCCGCTTGCGGCAGTGTGCAAAAAAACATTGGCAGGATTGCGGATCGCTCCGCGTCAGAAAACGCCGTACGCGCCAATCGGCTGCGCGCCCTCGCCTGTCCTGCCCTCTGGCCCCAGACTCAGTCCAGCTTGATACTGGCGGCGCGGGCAATGCCGGCCCACACTGGCGTATCGTCGCGCAGCACTGCCGCCAGTTCGGCCGCTCCCGATCCCACCGGCTGCATGCCGGTGGCCTGCAACCGCTTCGACACTTCCGGCAGCCGCGTCACCTGGCCCACTTCCGTGGACAGCCTGGTGAGGATAGCCGCCGGCGTGCCCGCCGGCGCGAACACGGCGATCCAGCCGTACGGTTCGAAGCCGAGATAGCCGAGTTGCCCGAAAGTCGGGACGGCGGGCAAGCCCTTTGCCCGTGCCGAGCCGGTAATGCCTATCACCCGGAGTTTCGGCGAGCCGAGATGGCCGGATGCCGAACTGATATCGACGAAACCGCAATCGATCTGGCCTGCCAGGATGTCGCTCAGCAATGGCGCGGCACCCTTGTAGGGAACGTGCACCATATCGATACCGGCGCGCATCTTGAACAGTTCGCCGTGCATGTGCGAGGACGTGCCGATGCCATACGAGCCAAAATTCAGCTTGCCTGGGCGCGCCTTCGCCAGCGCCACGAATTCCGCGACCGTGTTTGCCGGGACGCTGGCCGAAACGATGAACACGTCCGCCGAAGTCGCCACCAGTGAGACGGGCGTGAGGTCACGCGCAAAGTCGTACGGGATGTTGGCGTAGAGGCTGGGGATCTGGATCAGCGCGGTAAATCCAAGCAGCAGTGTGTAGCCGTCCGGCGCCGCCTTGGCCACGGCGTTATTGGCAATCATGGTGCTGGCGCCCGGCCGGTTATCGACCACCACCGGCTGCCCCAGCGACTGAGCCATGTGCTGGCTCAGCAGCCGTGCGACGGTGTCGGCCCCGCCACCCGGCGGCGTCGGTACCACCAGCCGGATTGGTCGCGCGGGGTAGGACTGCGCCCGCGCCAGGCAACTCCAGCTACCCAGCGTCGAGGCACCAAGCGCCCCCACTGTGGCCACCCATTTCCGTCTTGCTGTATTGATCATTTGTCTCCCCCTTCGCTATCAGGTTGAATTTGACAGGGATGTCTTGCCGGAGCCGCTGACGGCGCTATCGCCTCAACCCGCCATAGCTGGCCCAGGAACCCGCCACAAGGTAGCCGGCATCCACCGGCAGATTGACGCCCGTGATCGCCGCCGCGCTGTCCGAGGCCAGGAAGACCACCGCGCGGGCCACATCCTCCGCGTTGACCAGCCGTCCTAGCGCCGCGCTTTGCGTAAGCTCGCAAGCATCCAGCGTATGTGTCTCCATGCCCCGTTCGAGCGCGGGTGTGAGAGTGAAGCCGGGCGAGATGCAGTTGACGCGCACGCCCTTGGGCCCCCATTCCCCTGCCAGGCACTCGGTCAGGCTGATGACGCCGGCCTTGGCGGGGGCATAGGAGTGCAGCGGCCCGGAGCGCATCCCCGCCACCGAGGCGATGTTGACAATGCTTCCCTTGCCACGCCTGGCCATCTCGGCGCCGAACTGCCTGCAACACAGGTAGGTGCCGCGCAGGTCGATCCGCGCGACCCAATCCCACTCCCGCAGCGTCAGGTCCTCCGGTGGCAACGTGCGCTGCAGCACGCCGGCGCAGTTCACCAGCACGTCGATCTCGCCAACCTGGGCCTGCGCCAGGCTTGCGGCCGCCTGGACCGAGGATTCCTCGCCGACATCCATTTCGACCGCAATGCCGCCAGTCTCGCGGGCCGCGCGTTGCGCCGCCAGCGCGTCCTTGTCGGCCACGACCACGCTGGCGCCTGCACTCGCCAGCAGCCTTGCGCAGGCCAGGCCAATGCCGCGCGCGCCGCCGGTCACCAGCGCCCGCTGCCCCGAGAGGTCTATCGATACGCCCGTCATTGTCCTTCTCCTGATACAAGCTCCTCGCGCAAGACCCGCTTGAGCACCTTGCCCGACGGGTTGCGCGGCAGCGCCTCGCGAATGACCAACTGCTTGGGTGTCTTGAATCCCGCCAGCCGCCCATCGCAATGCATGCGCACGTCTTCCAGCGTCAGGCGCTCGCCTTTGCGCAGCACCACCACCGCAGTCACGCGCTCGCCCCAGCGTTCGTCCGGCAGCCCTACCGCGGCGGCTTCGGCCACCTGCGGCAACTCGTACAACACCCGCTCGACCTCGGACGACGCGATGTTCTCGCCGCCGCTGAGGATCATGTCCTTCTTGCGGTCAGTAAGGAAAAGAAAACCTTCGGCGTCGAGATAGCCGATGTCGCCGGTGCGGAACCAGTCATCGAAAAAGCTGGCGCGGGTCTTCTGCTTGTCGCGCCAGTAGCCGCGCGTCACCTTGGAGCCGCGCAGGCAGATCTCGCCGGCCTCGCCGGCCGGCAGCGGACGGCCGTCGTCGCCGCGGATCTCGATCTGCACGTTCGCCAGCGCCCGTCCGGTCGAGCCGATTTTCTCGATCTCGCGGCCCGCTTCCATCATGGTGTCGCCGGAGCAGCTCTCGGTCAGGCCGTAGGCATCGATGTAGCGGGCGGACCTGAACAAGGTCGCGAACTCTCGGATGCGCTGCTCGGGCGTGCGCTCGCCGCCGCCCACCAGCCAGCGCAAGCTCGACAGGTCGAAGCGCTCGCGCCCTTCCAGCGCCAGCGTCCGGTTGAGCATCACAGGTGCCATCCAGCCGCCGGTCAGGCGCTCGCGCTCGATCAGCGCCAGGACTTCGCGCGGGTCGAAATCGCGCAGGATCGCCAGCAGCCCGCCCACCTGCAAGACGGCCAGCCCCGGCAGGTCGAATGCACCCACGTGATACAGCGGCCCCACCACCAGCAGGCGGTCGTCGCGGCCCAGGCCCAGCGCGGCAATGTGGTCGTAGCACTTCCACGCGTAGTTCTCGTAGCTGTGCGTCACGCCCTTGGGCCGGTCGGTGGTGCCGGACGTATACATTAGGCGGAACAGGTCGTCGGGCTTGCTCGCATGGCCCCGCACGCGCGGCGCCATGCCGGCGGCCAGATGGCTGCTGTCGGCCTGCGCGGCGGTGTCGAGCGTGATAATCCGGTCGCAGCCCCCGGCACTGGCCCGCAGTTCCTCGTCGACGAACAGCAGGCTAGCGCCGGCATGCTGCGCGATATAGCCGACCTCATCGGCGCCAAGCCGGTAGTTGACCGGCAACAGTACCGCGCCGACGTGGCTGACCGCCAGCGCCAGCTCGACAAAGGCGGCGCTGTTCTTCATCAGCAGCGCGACCACGTCGCCGGGCCGTACACCGTGCGCATCCAGCAGACCTGCCACGGCCGCGACACGCCCGTGGAGCTCGGTATAGGACAGGTGCCGGCCTTCATAGATCAGCGCGGTGCGCTGCGGTTCGGTGCGCGCCCACCAGGCAACGCTCGTGCTCAGGGATACCATGGCCGCGCTCCCTCAATACGACTTGGGCATGCCCAGGTCGTGCATCGCCACGTAGTTCAGCACCATCTCCTCCGACACCGGCGCAAAGCGGAACAGCCGGCAGTCGCGCCACAGCCGCTCGACGTGGTACTCCTTGGCATAGCCCATGCCGCCCATGGTCTGCATGGCGCGCTCCGTGGCACGCGCCACGGCCTGCGCGGCGATCAGCTTGGCGGCATTGGCTTCGCTGCCGTACGGCAGGCCCATGTCGAAATTGGTGGCGGCCTTGTGGTTCAGCAGGCGGGCGGACTCCACCTCCACATGGCATTGCGCCAGCGGGAACTGAAGCCCCTGGTAGGCGCTGATAGGACGATCGCCGAACACCTTGCGGTCGTTGGCGTAGTTCACCGCCAGCCTGATGGCAAGCTCGCCGGTGCCGACCAGCCCGGCCGTGGTGACGATGCGTTCGGTGTTGAGTACGTCCAGCAGCTCGCGCCAGCCCTTGTGCAGCGTGCCGACCAGCTCGTCCGGTTCGATCCGTACGTTGTCGAAGAACACGCTGCTCGAATCGAGCGTGCAGGTGCCGAGCTTGTCGATCGGGGTGTGCGTGAGGCCTTCGCGCTGCACGTCGATCATGAACATCGACAGGCCGTCGGTGCGCGACTCGCCCTCGCCGACCTTCTTGGTGCGGGCGATAACCAGCATCTTCTGCGCCGACTCCACGCCGGTGATCCAGACCTTGCGCCCGTTCAGGCGCCAGCCACCGGCGGCCTCCGCCGCCGCAAATGCCTTGAGTTCGAGCGTGTTGGTGCCGGCATCCGGCTCGGTCAGCGCCATGCAGCAGTTGATCTCGCCGCTGATGATTTTCGGCAGCAGTTCGGCGCGCATCTTCTCGTTGCCGAAGCGGGAGATCGACACGCCGCCGAAGATCGGGTTGATCATGAACAGCTGGCCGACCGTCGAGCCGCCGCCGGTGGCGGCCAGGCTTTCCACGATCAGCGACATCTCGAACATGCCCAGCCCGCTGCCGCCATGCTCGGTCGGCAACGCCACCCCGCACAGCCCGGCTTCACACACCGCTCGCCAATACTCGGCCGGAAACGCCTTGTCGGCGTCCTGCTTGCGCCAGTACTCCAGGCCGAAGCGCTCACCGAGCTGGCGAGCGGTGTCGATGATCATCTTCTGCTCGTCATTGAGTCGGAAGTCCATGGCTTGTCTCCTCTGCTTCTTCGATTCAGATATGCAGCGCCCGGCCGAAGGCGGCCAGCACCGATTCATGCATTGCTTCCGACAGCGTCGGGTGCGGGAACACGGTTGCGATCAGTTCGGCCTCGGTGGCCTCCAGCGATGCAGCCAGCGCGAAGCCCTGGATCAGCTCGGTGGCATCCGGGCCGACGATGTGGGCCCCCAGCAACTCGCCGGTGACGTCATCGAACACGGTCTTGACAAAGCCCTCCGGCGCGCCAATGGCGATCGCCTTGCCGTTGCCTTCCAGCGGGAAGCGGCCCACGCGCACCGCACGACCACCTGTCCGGGCCTCCGCTTCGGTCAGGCCGACGCTCGCGGTCTGGGGATGGCAGTACGTGCAGGCCGGCACCCGCGGGTGCTGCGCGGTGACGTCGTCGTGCAGGCCGGCGATGCGCTCCACCGCGGCCAGCCCCTGGTGGCTGGCCTTGTGCGCGAGCATCGGCGCACCCACCAGATCGCCGATGGCCCAGATGCCGGGCTCGCCGGTCTGCCCCCACTCATCCGTGACCACCTGGCCACGCTCGACGCGCACCCCGGTGTGCTCCAGGCCGAGCCCGTCGGTATTGCCGGCGAGGCCGATCGCCACCAGCACGCGTTCGGCCTCCAGCGCCTCACTGCGATCCGCGCCCTGCAGCTGCACGCGCACGCCGTCGTTGCCGACGCTGGCCCCTTCGACCATGACGCCGGTGCGCACGGCGATGCCGTCGCGCTCGAAGGCGCGCTGCACGAAGGCGGACACCTCGGCGTCACCGCCGGGGAGCACGCGCGGCTGCGCCTCGACCACTGTGACCCGGGTGCCCAACGTGGCATAGAAGCTCGCGAACTCCATGCCGATGGCACCGGCGCCGATCACGACCAGCGAGCGCGGCAGCGCCGTGGCGGCCAGCGCGTCGCGGTAGCTCCATACGCGCCCGCCGTCGAACGGCAGCGCGGGCAACGCGCGCGCATGGGCGCCGGTGGCGAGGATAGTATTGCCGGCCGTGAGCCGCTGCGCGCTGCCTTCAGCCGTGCGCACCTCAATGGCACGGTCAGGCGTGAAGGCGGCAGCGCCCATGAAAACCGTCACACCGGCCTTCCTGAGCAAGTGAGCGACACCACGGTTCAGGCGCTGGGCCACACCGCGTGAGCGCGCCATGACTTTCAGGAAGTCGATGACGGGCTCGCCCACCTGCAGCCCGAGTTCTCCCGCGTGGCGGATGTGCCGCAGCGTGTCTGCCGTATGCAGCAATGACTTGGTCGGGATGCAGCCCCAGTTCAGGCAGATGCCGCCCAGGTGCTCGCGCTCCACCAGCGCCGTGCGCAGGCCGAGCTGCGCGGCACGCAGTGCCGCGACATAGCCGCCCGGGCCGCCGCCGATCACGGCAAGGTCAAAGGTGCGCGCCGCCGTCATGGCACCAGCAGCGCCAGCGGCTGCTCCAGGTAGTTGACGATGCGCTTGAGCAGGCCGAGCGCGTTGACGCCGTCCAGCACGCGGTGATCGGCCGACAGCACCAGCCCGATCTCGCGCCGCAACGCAGGCTGGCCCGCGGCGTCGGGGCGGAACAGCTCGCGCACGCTGCCGACACCGAGGATCATGGCCTGTCCCGGGTTGATGATCGAGGTCATGTAGGTCACATCGTGCATGCCGGCGTTCGATACGGTGATCGCCCCGCCCGCCATCTCGGCCGCGGCCAGGCGGCCCGCTTGGGCCCGTTCGATCGCGCTGCCCGCGGCCCGCGCCAGCGCCCGCAACGGCTGACGGCCGACGTCGCGCAGCACCGGCACGGTCAGGCCGCGCTCGCTGTGGACCGCCATGCCGACGTCGCTGGTGTCGAGGCTGAGGATGCCCTCGTCGGTCCACACGCGATTCAGGTGCGGCAGGTCCGCCAGCGCCCGGCCCACTGCGGCGAGGATGAAGTGGTTGAGCGTGAAGCGGGTGCCGTCCTGCGCCGCATTGAGCTCGGCGCGCAGCACCATCAGCTTGGAAAGCTCGGCTTCCACCGACAGATAAAAGTGCGGAATATCGCGCTTGGCGGCCAGCAGCCTCCGGGCGATGGTCTGCTCCACCGCGCTGGGCTGGCTCAGGTTGGCACCGGACGGCGCGAAGACGGCGGCCGCGGATGCGGCGTCAGGCAGGTCGCGCAGGCGGATGCGTCCGCGCGGGCCGGAACCGCGCACGTTGGCCAGGTCTATGCCGCGCTGGACGGCGACGCGGCGCGCCAGCGGCGTGACCGGCACGCGTTGGCCTGCCTCGCCAACGGGGGGGGCAGGCACGGCAACCGGTGCGGCAGCCGGCAGCGCCTGCGGGGCAGCCGTGCCGTTGGCGTGCGGCGATGCCTTGCCATTGACCGGCGCTTCGCCCTCGATGCCGTCGTCCCAGTAGCCGATCACCTCGCCTACCGGCAGCGTGGCACCGGCGTCGATGCGGACCTCAAGCAGCCGGCCATCAGCCTCTGCCTGGATCTCCGTCGCCGCCTTCTCAGATTCAATGACGAAGATGCCCTGGTCCGCCTTGAAGGACTCCCCGGGGGCCACCATCCATTCGACCAGCGCGCCCTCGGTCATGGTCAGGCCGAGTTTAGGAACCAGTAGTTCGCGTCGCATGGCGTCAGCGTCCGGTGAAGGTCGGCTTGCGCTTGTCGAGAAAGGCGCGGCAGCCTTCGTGCGCGTCGGCGCTGTCGAGCACCAGGCCGATCATGGCCTGTTCGTGCGCCAGTGCGGACGGCAGCGGCATGTCGGCTCCGTCACGCAGCGCGCGCTTCAGGATGCGCAGCGTCAGCGGCGACTTCTCCGCGACGCGTCCGGCCAGCGCCAGCGCCTCGTCGAGCAGTTGCGCGCGCGGCACGGTGCGGTTGCACAGACCCAGCGCCACAGCCTCGGCAGCGGTGATCTGGTCGCCGGTGAACATCAGTTCCTTGGCACGACACAACGGGATCTGGCGGATGATGCGCTGCGAGCCGCCGGCGCCGGGAAACAGGCCCAGCGTGATTTCCGGGAGTCCCAGCTTCGCTTCCTCGGCCACCAGCCGGATATCCAGCGTCAGCAGGATCTCGGTACCGCCACCCAGTGCCCAGCCGTTGATGGCGCCGATGGTCGGCTTGTCGCACACCTCGAAGCGGCGGAACACGCGGTGGATGACCTCGGCGAATTCCTGGTAGTGGGCCAGGCCGTCGCGGCTGTCGAGGTCGGCGATATCGCCGCCGGCCACAAAGGCACGGTCGCCAGCGCCGGTCAGCACGATGGCGCGCACCGTGTCGTCGCGCTCCAGCCGCGTCAGCGCGAACTCGAGCGCCAGCAGCGTGTCGATGTTGAGCGCGTTCAGCGTCTTGGGCCGGTTGATGGTCAGCAGGCCGATGGGGCCGCGCGTCTCGCACAGCACCAGGTCGTTGGTGTCGGACATGGGAACTTCCTTCAGGAAAGGGTTTTGCGGACGGCGGCCGCGACGGCCTCCGCGCTGATGTTGTAGCCCTGCTCCAGCGAGGTGGCGAACGGCACCGGCATGAACGGCGCGGCCACGCGCAGCACCGGTGCGTCGAGCTCGTCGAAGCCTTCGTCGGCCAGCGTGGCGACGATCTCCGCGCCCACGCCGAACTGCTGCACGGCCTCATGCACCACCACGGCCCGGTGCGTGCGTGCCAGCGACGCCAGCACGGTGGCGCGGTCCCACGGCTGGATGGAACGCAGGTCGATCACTTCGGCTTCGACCCCCTCTTTCTCCAGCGCGGCCGCCGCCTCCAGGCAAGTGAACACGGTGGCGCCGTAGGTCACCAGCGTGACGTCACGGCCCGGCCTCGCGATCCGTGCCTTGCCGATCTCCGCGCGCACGCCGGTATCGACGTTGCCCTTGCGGGCGTACAGGCCCTTGTGCTCGACAAACACGACCGGGTCCGGGTCTTCGATGGCGGCGCGCAGCAGGCCATATACGTCCTGAGGCTCGGCCGGGCACACCACCTTGAGGCCAGGGATGTGGGCCAGCCACGCCTCCAGGCACTGCGAGTGCTGCGGACCGGCACTGAGGCCGCCGCCGTGCGGGGCGCGCAGCACCATCGGGACGCTGCCCTGCCCGCCGAACATGAAGCGCGCCTTGGCGGCCTGGTTGACCAGCGCGTCCATGGCCAGCGTGATGAAGTCCATGAACATGATCTCCACCACCGGCTTCAGCCCGGTCAGCGCGGCACCCACGGCAGCCGAGGCTATGGACGATTCCGAGATCGGCGTGTCGCGCACCCGCTCCGGGCCGAAGGCCTCCAGCAGGCCACGCGTGGCCTTGAACGATCCGCCCGCCGCGCCGATGTCCTCGCCGAGCAGCATCACGCGGGCATCGGCCTCCATGCTGTCGCGCAGCGCTTGCACGACAGCATGGACATATCGCATTTCAGTGCCGCTCATGCGTGGGCTCCCTGGGTGTAGACGTCGGCCAGCGCGGCCTCGAACGATGGCAGCGCGTCAGCACGCGCCGCCGCGATGGCAGCCTCCACGGTTGCACCGGCCTGCGCGTCGAGTGCATCGACCTGCGCGCCGGTGGCACCGCCTTCGATCAGCGCGAGGCGGCCGCGCGCCAGCGGACAGTGGTCGGCAAGCGACTTCAGTTCATCGGCATCGCGGTACTTCTGCGCATCGCCCTCGAAATGGCCGCGCACGCGATGGGTGATGCACTCCAGCACGAACGGGCCCTTCCCTTCGCGCAGCGCCGCGACGGCCGTGCGCGCGGCGTCAGACACAGCCAGTGCGTCGTTGCCGTCCACGCGCACATGGGCGATGCCGAAGGCCCTGGCCAGTCCTTCCAGGGGCGCGGCGAACTGGCTCGAGGTGGGCGAAAACTCCGACCAGCCGTTGTTTTCGCATACCAGCAGCAGCGGTAGCTGCCACAGCGCGGCCATGTTCATTGACTCGTGCAGCACGCCTTCGGCCATCGCGCCGTCCCCGAAGAAGGCCACGGCCACGCCGCGCGACTTGCGCACCTGGTGCGCCACGGCGCTGCCCAGCGCGATGGGGATACCCGCGCCGACGATGCCATTCGCGCCCAGGATCCCCAGCGACAGGTCAGCCACGTGCATCGAGCCTCCGCGGCCCTGGCACAGGCCGCCGGCACGGCCCATGATTTCCTTGCAGAAGCCCTCCACCGACATGCCCCGGGCCAGCACGTGGCCGTGCCCGCGGTGGGTAGTGGCAAGGGTGTCCTGCCGGTCGAGCGCGCTGGCAATACCGGCGGCCACGGCTTCCTGCCCCACGCTGAGGTGGATGAAGCCGGGCACTTCGCTGTCGGCGAACAGCCGTGTCAACGCCTGCTCGACCTGGCGGACCAGGGTCATGGTGCGGTACAGGTCCAGCCGGCGCTGCTGCAACTCGCCGGTAGCCTGTGCTGTCTCGCGCTGACTCATGCTGACTCCTCGCTGGCCTGCAGGCAGACGGTGCCGGCCACGCGGTCGGTGCCGTCGTCGCCACGCACCCAGACATCCAGCACGTCGGGCTGCTGCACATTCGGCGCGCCGCCGGCGGTCAGCATCTCGCCGACGCGTACTGGTTTCACAAAGCGGATGTCGAGGTCCAACGCGCCCAGGGCATCGGCCCCAAAGCTGCGGAACAGCGCCTGGTACAGCAGGCTGATCGACATGGTGCCGTGGGCGATTACGCCGCCCATCGGCGTCTTCGCGGCGAATGCCGGATCAAGGTGGATCGGGTTGTAATCGTCGCTCAGTTCGGCGTAGGCGCGGATCACGTCCGCATCCACGCGCAGCGTTGCAGTCTTCAGGGGTTCCATGGTCATGCCGCCCAGATCAGTGTGAGACGCCCGTCGTAGATCGGTCGACCGCCGTCGCCGGTGCCGATGGCACGCAGTTCGACGTAGCGGCGCTCGCGTTTCAGCTCCTTGCTCTCGCAGCGCATCACAGTGCGGATGGCCTCGCCCTTGCGCGGCACGCCGCGCATCGACAGGCGCTGGCGGCTATGCACGTTGCCTGGCGGGCGCGGCGTGACAACGCCGAGATAGGCGCGCATCATCATCACCACAGCGACGCCGGCGCCCTCGGCCGCGCCGTTGGCGCCATCTTCGGCGCCGGCGCCGAAGATGCGCTGCCAGCCCTGTGCCAGCGCGGCGTCGAAGGTGACGGTGGCCTCGCCCAGCACTGCGCCGGGCTCGAAACGCTCGAAGGTGAAGGTTTCATTCATGCGATCACCTCCGCCTGGGGCAGCTGCACGCCTTCCACGCTGCCGAAGGTGATCCGCACCGGATGGTCGATACCGAGCGGCACCGTGGTGCCGTCCTTCACGTTGACCATCAGGCGGAAGCCTTCGTCCATCTCGATGATGGCGATCACATAGGGCACCTCGTCGCGGAAGGCGGCGGTTGGCGCGCGGTAGACCGTGGTGTGGCTGAGGATTCGGCCGCGGCCGGTGGAGGTCTTCCATTCCAGCGTGCCCTGGTGGCAGCCGGCGCAGCAGGTGCGCGGGATAAGCTGGATCTGGCCGCAGCGGGCACAGCCCTGGAAGCGCAGCACGCCATCGTTGCAGCCGTCCCAGAACGGCCGGGTTTCCGCCGTCGGGCGGGGCAGGGGTCGGCTCATGTCAGTGGACTCCGAAGACGAGAGAGCAATGTGCGGAGAGGATGCCGCCGTCGCCATGCACGAACGCGAGCTTCGCGTTGTCGACCTGGCGTGCGTCGGCACGCCCGCGCAGCTGGTGCACTGCCTCGACGGCGTGGAACATGCCGCCGGCGGCGCCGGAGTGGCCGTAGGAGAGCAACCCGCCGTGCGTGTTGCACGGCAGCCGGCCGCCCAGGCCCAGCTCGCCGCGCAGGGCGGCGGGCCCGGCCTCGCCGCGCTCGAAGAAGCCGATGGATTCCAGCTCGACCAGCAGCGTGATCGTGAACGAATCGTAGATCTGCGCGACGTCGATGTCGGACACCTTGACCCCCGCCCGCGCGAACGCGGCCGCGGAGGACGCCTTGCAGCCGAAGTCGGTCAGGCTCGGTGCCGCGACGATGTGCTCGTGCGTGTGGCCCTGCCCGGCGCCGAGGATCTCCACAGGCTTGCCGCGCGTGCCGGCCGCGCCGGCCTTGCTGCTGACCACCACGGCTGCACCGCCGTCGGAAACCAGGCAGCAGTCGAACAGCCGCAGCGGCGAGGCAATCTCGCGGGAGGCCATCACCTGCTCGATGCTCAGGGGTTCGCGCTTGTGCGCCTTGGGATGGCGCGCGGCATGGCGGCGGTGCTCGACGGCGATGGCAGCCAGGTGCTCGCCGGTCACGCCATACTCATGCATATAGCGGCGCGCCACCAGCGCGTAGGAGGCCGGCACGCTGATGCCGAACGGACGCTCGAACTGCTGGTGCCCCACTTCGGCCAGCGCGGCCACGGCGCCGTCGCGCGACATGCCGGTCAGGCGGTTGTCGCCGGTGACAACCAGCACGTGGTTGCACTGCCCGCTGGCCACCAGCGCCGCAGCCTGCATGATCATGATGCAGGCGCTCGCGCCTCCGGCCTGGATCGCCGCGCAGTAGCCCGGATGGATGCCGAGGTATTCGCAGAAAACCGAGGCCAGCATCAGGTGCGGCTCGGTGAACGAGTAGGCGCACAGCACGCCGTCGATGTCGGACAGCTGCAGGCCGGCGTCCGCCACCGCGCCAAGCGCGGCCTCGGCGTGCAGGCCCATGCAACTGCTGCCCGGCAGTTCGCCGACAGCGGTGTCGTGGGCGCCGGTGATGTAGGCGTTCATCGTCATCAGCGGCCCTCCCCCTTGAAGGCCAGCGGCCGCTTGTTGAGGAAGTTGGCGACGGCCTGGTCGTGGTAGTCGGAATGGATTGCGACCGCCTGCGCGTTGGCTTCCAACTCGGCCAGCGTGTCCTGGTCGAGGTTGAACGCGCGGTTCAGGACGTTTTTGGCCATGCCCAGGGCGTCAGTGGAGGCATGGTGATAGCGCTCCGCCATCGCCAGCGCCTGCACCATCAGCTGCTCGGGCGGCACGATGTCGTACAGGATGCCGAGGCGTTGCGCTTCCTCCGCGCCGACCTCGCGTGCCGAGAACACGATGTCTTTGGCGCGCTGCAGGCCGACGATGCGCGGCAGCAGGAAGAAACCGCCGAGGTCCGGCACCAGTCCGATGCGGCCAAAGACAGCGCAGAAGCGCGTGCGTGGCGTGCCGAGGATGAAATCGCAGGCCAGTGCCAGGTTGAAGCCGGCGCCGAAGGCGGGACCGTCCACGGCGGCGATCACCGGCTTCTCCAGGTTGACCAGTTCCCGGAACCAGATATGCAGGCGGCGGATGCGCTCCCGGTCGCGGAAGATCGGCCGCTTGCCCTCGGACAGCGACTTCAGGTCGCCGCCGGCGCAGAAGATGCCCTCGGCACCGGTTATGACAACGGCACGGATGCTGTCATCATCGCGCGCCTCGTAGACGGCTTCGGCAAGGCCTTGCCGCACTTCGAGGTCGAAGGCATTGCGGCGCTCCGGCCGGTTCAAGCGGATGACAAAGGTGGCGCCGTGGCGCTCGCGCAAGACAAAGTCGTTCATGGTTTGAATCCCAGGCTGCGTGCAATGATGTTTTTCTGGATTTCGCTGGTGCCCTCGCCGATCACGTACACCAGCGCGTCGCGGTGGATGCGGCCCACCGGGTATTCGCGCATGATCCCGGCGCCGCCGTGGATGCGGATGGCCTGTTCGCTGACCGAGAGCGCGGTTTCGCTGGCAATGAGCTTGACGCGCGCGGCGGTGGCAGCGTCCAGCGTCTCCTGGTCCACGCGCCAGGCGCCGTAATAGACTAGCCAGCGCGCCGCTTCGATGCTTGCTGACATCTCGGCCAACTTGTGGGCGATCGCCTGATAGTTGCCGATGGGCCGGTTGGCAACGATGCGGTCGTTGGCGTACGCGGTGGCGGCGTCGAAGGCGGCGCGCGCCATGCCGAGAGCATTCGCGGCCACGCCGACACGGTTTTCCGACAGCGATTCGAGGATTACCGGATAGGTGCCCTCGCGAGCGCCGAGCAGGCAGTCGTCCGGAACGAAGGCGTCCTCGATGTGGATCAGCCCGGTCTCGGAGGCGCGGATGCCCTCCTTGCGCAGCTTGTGAATGTCGAAGCCCTTGTTTGGCAATTCGACAATGAACAGGCTGATGGCTTCCGGCGTCAGCTCCGGGCTGGTGCGGGCGGCCACCAGCAGGAAGTCCGCGATCGGCGCATTGGTGATATAGAGCTTGCTGCCGTTGAGCTTCCAGCCGCCCGGCACTTTTTCGGCGCGGGTCTTCATGGCACGGATGTTGGAACCGCCGTCCGGCTCGGACAGGCCGAAGCCGGCGATCTTGTCCCCCGCCACCGCCGGCTTGAAGAAACGCTCACGCTGCTCAGCGGTGCCGGCCTTCCAGATCGGCCAGATGCCCAGGTGCGAGTGCGACGACCAGGCCGAGGCAAAGCCCTGGCTCATGTAGCTCAGTTCTTCGCGCACGATGCAGTCGCTGACCTTGTCCAGGCCGCTGCCGCCGTCGGCTTCGGGGTAGCGCACACCGAGCAGGCCCAGTTCCCCCCAACGCTTGAACACATGACCCGGGAAAACCTCGGTTTCGTCGGCCTCGGCCACCAGGGGCGCCAGCTCGTCGCAGCACAGGCGACGCACCGTGTCGCGCACGGATTCGTGTTCCTGGGAGAAAGTGAAATCAAGACTCATGGGAAGGGATCTCCTTTGGCGGGATGGCTGCGGTCATCCCGTTAATTCTTGATGGCGAATAATATTCTGTTAAAAGAATAGTAACGGCACATTAGGACGGCGTCAACCATGCTGCGGCGAGCGGGCGCGAGCACCCAGAGCGTCCAGGTAGCCCAGGATCCGGTCGCGCACCCCGGGCCGCTCATAGTTCTCAGCCATCAGCGGCGCCACGGCCCGCACCCGGGCCAGCACGGCCTGGGGCGGCTGAGTGCGCTGGCGCGCCTGACGCGCGGTGTGCAGGCCGCTGGAGCGTTCCAGATACCAGTCGACGCGGGCCTGCGCCGCCAGCCCGAAGCCATCCGCCGGCAGCACCTCGGTGACAAGGCCGGCACGGCAGGCATCCTCGGCGCTCAGCGATGCGCCACCGAGGCACAGGCGCTGTGACAGCGCCGGCGCGACGCGCGACTGCAGCACGGCTTCGACGATCACCGGATACATGCCGAAACGGATCTCCGGCGCGGCAATCTGCAGATCATCGGCAGCGATCACCAGGTCGGCAAGGCCAAGCAGGATCGCGCCGGCGCCGGCCGCGCGGCCGCGCGCCACCGCAACCAGCGGCGCCGGACAGCGGGCAAAGGCAGTGATCATGTTGAGCAGCGCGTGCTCCTGCGCTGCCAGCGCCCCGGCACCGGCAGCGAATTCGGCGATGTCGGCGCCGGCGCAGAACAACGCCGGGGAGGCGCTGTCCAGCACCAGGACGTCACCCTCGCGCGCGCCGGCGGCAGCGCCGGCCAGCGCCTGCATCATCTGCGCGGTCATGGCGTTGGCCTTTTCCGGGCGATTCAGGGTCACGGCCAGGCGGTCGGCGTGGCGGGTAATATGGACAAGGTCTTGATTCATGGCGGGAAGCTCCTGCAGGTAGGTCGAGCGTGGCGCACTTGTGCGCTCCAACGCTTGCGTTATTCGTTTTGGAGAATTATGCTCTCCATACAGAATACTTCACAGGAGACATGATGAGCAAGAACCTGCCCCGGCCAACGCCCCGCAATTCCGTCGACCGCGAGGCCTTCCGGGACATGTGCCGCGCCTTCGCCCAGAAGGAGATCGGCCCGCGCTGGCAGAAGGCCGACGACGAGAAGCAGTTCCCGCGCGAGTTCTACGTGGCCTGCGCCAAGGCCGGCCTGATCGGCATCACGGCCTCGGAGGACGTTGGCGGCGCCGGGCTTGGCGCCTATGAGGAAGCCATCGCCATGGAGGAACTGGCCAAGGTCAACCCGAACCTGGCCGTATCGGTACTGGTGCAGAACGTGGCCGGGTCGATCCTCTATGAATATGGCGACGAGGAGCACAAGGAACTGGCGCGCCGCAACATCGCCGGCGAGTGCATGGTGGCCATCACCATCACCGAGCCGGAAGCCGGCAACGACGTGCAGAACGTGCGCACACGCGCCACCCGCGACGGCGACGACTGGCGCCTGGACGGCATCAAGTCCTTCATCACGCTTGGCGGCGACGCCGACGTGCTGGTGACGCTGGCCCAGACCGACCCGTCCGCCGGCCGCCACGGCATGCGCTTTTTCGCCGTGGATCGCCGCACCGAGGGCATCCAGACCAGCCAGATCGACACCTACGTCAATCGCCCGGCGCCGACCTTCCGCGTGATGTTCAACGAGGCGAAGGTGCCGGAGCGCCGGCGCCTGAATGCAGGCTTTGCCGAGATCATGGCCGGCTTCAACCGCGAGCGGATCATGGTAGCGGCACGCTGGCTCGGCCACATGCAGACCGCGCTGGACTGGGCGGTGGACTATGCCAGTACGCGCAAACAGTTCGGCAAGGCGATCGGCGCCAACCAGTCGATCGCCTTCTCGCTGGCGCAGGCCCACCTCGACGTGGAGGCCGCGCGCCGCCTGACCTACTACGCAGCGGAACGCTGGGACAGCGGCGCGCCGCTGGAACAGGTCATCCTGGATGTCTCCACGGCCAAGCTGCATTCGACCCAGGCGGTGGTGCGCGTCACCCAGACCGCGCTGCACGTGGCGGGCGGCTGGGGCCTGACCTCCGAGCTGCCGGCCATGCGCTGGGCCATGGATGCGCTGGTTGCGCCGGTCACGGTCGGCAGCGTCGAGATCCAGCAGCGCGCCATCGCGCGCCAGCTCGGCCTGCCGGTGGACTGACCACCTGCCCGCGTAGGCTCGGTTCGCGCCCGCGCCTGCCAGGCGCGACTCATCACCTCCCCGACTAAGGAATCGACATGAATCTGCAAGGATTGCGTCGCCCCCTGACTACCCTGCTCGCCGCAGCGAGCGTCTTCCTGGTGCCCGGCACCCCTCGCGCCGAGACCTGGCCGGCCAAACCTGTCACGCTGGTGGTAGCCTCGCTGCCCGGCGGCATCCTCGACACAGTCGGCCGCATCGTGGCCCACGGCATGGAGAAGATGGGCCAGCCGGTGGTCGTGCAGAACCTGCCCGGCGCCGGCAGTTCGCTTGGCACCGCCGCCGTCGCGCGCGCCGCCCCGGATGGCTACACGCTCGGCATGGTCGCCACAAGCCATGCCATCAACCCCAGCATCTACAAGCGCCTACCGTATGACACGCAGCGCGACCTGGTGCCGATCTCGCACGCCGTCAACCTGATCAATGTGCTGGTCGTCAGCCCCAACACGCCGGTGTCTACCCTGAAGGAGTTCATCGCCCTGGCCAAACGCAAGCCTGGCGACCTGACCTACGGCTCGGCCGGCAACGGGCAATCCAACCACCTGTCGGCCGAGATGCTCAAGAGCGGAGCCGGCATCAAGCTCACCCACGTGCCCTACAAAGGCAGTGCGGCCGCCATCGCCGACGTGCAGGCCGGCATGATCAACTGCATGTTCGTCGACGTGCTGTCGGCCATGCCGCTGATCAAGGCGGGCAAGCTCAAGGCCATCGCCGTGACCAGCACCGCGCGTGTGCCGACGGCCCCGGATATCCCGACCTTCGCCGAATCCGGCATGCCGGAGTTCCAGGGCGCCTCGTGGCTAGGCGTGATCGGCAAAGCCGGTATGCCGCGCGCGCTGGTTGACAAGATCAGCGCCAACGTGGCGCAAACCATGCGGGATCCGGCGGTACGCCAGCGCCTGGTCAGCATGGGCGTTGAACCCGTCGGCTCCACGCCGGAGCAGTTCGCCAAATTTCTCGACAGCGAGACGGCCCGCTACGCCGCAGCCGTCAAGACCGCAGGAGTCGCCCTTGACTAATGAGATCGCAGACAACGCTGCCGGTGTTTCCCGGCTCGCTTCCATTCTCCGTGCGCGCAGCGTTGCCATCGTCGGCGCATCGTCGGATCCCGGCAAGATCACCGGGCGCCCGCTGGCGTACATGCTGTCGCGCGGCTACCAGGGCAAGCTGTATCCGGTGAACCCGGGGCGCAGCGAGGTGCAAGGGTTGCGGTCCTACCCGTCGCTCAAGGCAATCGGCGAGCCGGTGGATCTGGCCATCGTCGGCACCGAGGCCAGCAAGGTGGAAGGCGTGATCGCCGAGGGCATCGAAGCGGGCGTCAAGGCGTTCGTGGTGTTCTCGTCGGGCTTCGCCGAATTCGGTGACGAAGGCCGCGCGCTGCAGCAGCGGCTGCGTGCGCTGGCGCGCGTGCACTCCGTGGCAATCCTGGGACCCAACTGCCTGGGGGCGGTGAACAGCGCCACCGGCCTGATCGCATCCTTCACCACTGCGCTGGAGGAAACCCCGCTCAAGGCCGGCCGCTTCGCCTTCGTCAGCCAGAGCGGCGCGCTCGGCGCCTACTGGCTGGACATCGTGCTGCGCGCCGGGCTGGGCTTCAGCCACTGGATCACCACCGGCAATGAGTGCGACGTCGACGCCGCGGAGGCGGTCGATTTCCTCGTTGACGACCCGGACACCGATGTGATCGGCCTGTACCTCGAGGACATCCGCGACACCGTCGCCTTCCGCCGCGCGCTGCAGCGCGCAGCCGCGGCGCGCAAGCCAGTGATTGCGCTGAAATCCGGCCGCTCGCAGGCTGGCGCCCAGGCCGCCGCCTCCCACACCGGCGCCCTGGCCGGCGACGACGCCCTCTACGACGCCTGCCTGCGCCAGTGTGGCGCACTGCGCGTGGATTCGTTGTCGGCACTGGTCGACGCTGCGCGGCTGTTCCTGTTCGACAGCGTGCCACAGGGCACGCGGCTGGGCGTCATGTCGGTCTCGGGCGGCGCCGGCGTGCTAATCGCCGACGAGGCCGAGGCGCTGGGCATGACACTGCCGCCATTTGCCGCCCCTGCCCGGGACGGCCTGCGCGCGGTGCTGCCCGCCTTCGTCAAGCCGGCCAATCCGGTCGACCTGACCGGCAACGTGGTGCAGAACACCGCCAGCGTCGGCCAGGCGCTGGCGGCAGTCGGGCTTGACCCGGAGATCGACGCCATCGTGCTCTTCGTCGGCATGATGCACAGCATCGCCAGCGCCTTTACCGAGGCGCTGTCCCAGGTTCGGGAGCAACTGGGCAAGCCGGTGATAGTGGTATGGATGAGCGCGATGCCGCAGACCCTGGACACGCTGGAGGCCGCACGCATCCCCGTCTTCCCGGACATCCCCCAAGCCATGCGCGCCATCGCGGCGACCGCGGCCATCGGCCGGCTGCAGGCCAACGCCCGCGACGCATTAGCGCCGCCTGCGCACGCGGCCGCGCCGGCGCTGGGCACCTCCCGCACGCTCAGCGAATGGGATGGCAAAGCGCTGTTGCGCGGCCAGCAAGCCATCGCGCTGCCACAGGGCGTGCTCGTGGGTGCAGCCGACGCGTGCGATGCGCTGCCCTTCCCGGCTCCCCTTGTGGCCAAGCTTCAGTCGGCCCAGCTACTGCACAAGAGCGATGCCGGCGGCGTGGTCCTGAACCTCCGCGATACGGGCCGCCTGGCCGACGCGGTGGCCACACTGCGCGACATCGGCGCGCGGCTGGACATCGACATGCAGGGCGTGCTGGTCGAGCAGATGGTGCCCTTCGACCATGAGCTGCTGCTGGGCCTGCGTCGCGACCCGCGTTTCGGCGCGATGCTGACCGTGGCGCGCGGCGGCGTGGAAGTGGAGCTCGATGCGGACGCGGTGACACGGCTGCTGCCACTCAGTCCCGCGCAAGTCGAAGCCATGCTGCGCGGGCTGCGCTGCGCCAGGCTGCTGGAGGGTTTCCGCGGCAGGCCCCCAGCGGATATCCCGGCAGTGGCGGCCCGCATCGCCAGTCTATGCGACTGGTTCCTGGCACAGTCGAACCTGGCGGAGGTGGAGATCAACCCCCTGGCCTTGCGCTGCGATGAAGTGTGGGCACTGGACGCACTGGTCACGCGCGTCGGCTGACCCACGCCTGCAGGGCAGGCCGTCTCAGTCCGCCCTGCAGGTAGAATTCCGCGAACATTCATTACATCGCAT
Organism: Cupriavidus sp. FW305-3-2-15-C-LB2; assembly: GCF_058787575.1. NCBI lineage: Bacteria > Pseudomonadati > Pseudomonadota > Betaproteobacteria > Burkholderiales > Burkholderiaceae > Cupriavidus > Cupriavidus sp. FW305-3-2-15-C-LB2. The sequence goes on along the minus strand of NZ_JBYSZW010000001.1, from coordinate 195,448 downwards.
CAAGCATGGCAACTACCCCTGCCCCGGAGAAACTGGTTGGCGCCCTGGCCAGTGGCCTGAGCATCCTGCGCTACCTGTCAGCCGCGCCGACGCCAGTTGGCGTCAGCCGCATCGCGCGCGACCTCTCCCTGAACTCCAGCACCTGCTTCAACCTGCTCAAGACGCTGGTGCACGAACGCCTGGTGATCTTCGATGACTCCGCCAAGACCTACTCCATCGGACTGGGTCTGGTCGAGTTGGCGAAAGGTGCGCTGGAGCAGGCCTCCTATGTCCGCATGGTCCATCCTCACCTGGAGGAAGTCGCCATGCGCCACCGCACCACCGTCACGCTGTGGCAGCGCAGCACCAACGACCGCGTGGTGCTGGTAGACCGGGCCGAAAACGCGGCGGCAATGCGTGTCCACATGAGCATCGGCCAGCGGCTGCCCATGTATATCGCGGCACTGGGCCGCAGCATGGCGGCTCACGCGCGACTGAGCCCGGCCGAACTGCGCACTCGCTTCAGCAATTTGCGCTGGGAAGACCCGCCCAGCTTTGATGCATACCTGGCAGAAGTCGAAGAGGCGCGCCGCACAGGCTATGCCGTCGACATCGACTGCTACGTGAAAGGCGTGACCACGGTGTCGGCAGCTATCCTGGATGCCGAAAATCAGCCGGTCATGGCAATCAGCGCGGTAGGATTCAGCCTGCAATTCGACAAAACCGCGATTCAGGCCTTGGGGGAAGACCTTCGCGAGCGCGCGCAGGAGGTATCGCGTGCAGTTTCCGGTCAATTCGGGCAAGCCAAACTGCGGGTTGAAAAGTAGCTCAGGCATTGAGCGTGATCCTGGATCCGAAGCAGAGGCTGTGCGGTGCTGTCAACTTGCCGATAGCGAGGCAAGGCAGTGGCACGCGGGATCAATGATCAGAAGGCAGTTGACGGATTTCGTGAACTGTAGTAATCGCAGTACGTTTACGTAGTAATGTCGCTCCGCACCATGGGCTGTGCAGGTTTCGTCTCTCACGACTCAAGTTTTCTCACTGCAGCAGCTCAGGCAGCAACGCGACAACTTGCCTTTCAGATTGAAGCCTTCGGTCGCCTGGCGCCCGAGTCGGATCGTGCCCAGGCTGCCGGACAGCCCGACATATGCGTAGCGCCCGAACAGCCGGCCGTTCTGGTTGGCATTGCCGGTATCGGGGTCGAAGCCATTCTCCAGCCGGAAGGTGGCCTTCAAGCCCCCGCCCAGCGCTTCCTCGCCCCTGAGGCCGAAGCGGCTGTTGGTCACCGCGCCGTTGGTCAGTTCGACCTTGTGGTCGTTAGCGGCGTTGGCATGGGTGGTGAAACGCAGGCTCTTGTCGACAATGCCATACAACGTCACCGAGCCCTGCGCGGATGCATCGCCCACGGTCAGGGCTCCCAGCAACAGCGGGATTGCTGCTCTCCTCATTGGATTGCTCCTCCAGTTGGTAGTCTTTTTTTGTCCCGTGCTCTACGGCGCGGGGGTATTCGTGCTGTCAGACGCCGGGCTTCGGCAGGATGTGCACGTAGGCGACGACCTCGATCAGCATCGCCGGGTGGACGAAGCCCGCCACCGCGACCGAGGCGCGGTTGGGATACGGTTCGGTGAAATACTCACGGTACACGACATCGATCGCCGCCATGTCGCGCGCATCGCGCATGTAGATCAGCACCTGCGCCACGTCGGTCATGGCGGCCCCCGCCGCGGCCACAGCGGCGACGAGGTTGTCGAAGGTGAGCCGCGCCTGCGCCGTGATATCGGCGCCGGCGATCTGGCCTGCGCTGTCCACCGCGCCGTGTGCGGTGAACATCAGCGAGCCGGCATGCGTCGCCCAGGAGAATGGCTGTGACGGCGCGGGCAAGCGGGTCTGGATGGGATTGGCCATGTTGTCTCGGATCCTGATCTTGTGTCGGGCACCCGCCGGATGGTGGCGGGAGCGGATGGCCCAGTAGGCAGGGGCCGCGATCGGACGGCTTACTGCGCGCGCGCGCGCAATACCGTTGCCATCGACTGTGCCACGTGCTCCAGATTGCCGTCGTTCAGCCCGGCCACGCACATGCGGCCAGAGCGCAGCAGGTAGACGCCGTACTTTTCGCGCAGCAGGTCGACTTCCTCGGCACGCAGGCCGGTGTAGCTGAACATACCGCGCTGCATCGTCAGGTACTCAGCTGACAGGCCCGGCACGAGCGCTTCCAGCGAATGCCGCAGCGTGGCGCGCATCCGCGCAATACGCTTGCGCATGCTGGCGACTTCTTCCTCCCACAGCGCCGTCAGATGCGGCGTATTGAGGACCGTCGACACCAGCCGGGCGCCATGCAGCGGCGGGCTGGAATAGATGCGGCGCACGGTCGCCTTCAACTGACCCAGCACCAGGGCCGCCTGTGCGGCATCGGCGGCGACAAAGGACAGACCGCCGCAACGCTCGCCATACAGCGAGAAATTCTTCGAGAAGGAATTGCTGGCGATAAACGACAGCCCGGCATCAACCATCGCGCGGATCGCCCACGCGTCCTTGTCCAGTCCGTCGCCGAAGCCCTGGTAAGCCATGTCGACAAACGGAATCAGTTCGCGCCGCTGCAGCACCGCGATCAGCTGCCCCCACTGGTCGCGGCTCAGGTCGATGCCGGTCGGGTTGTGGCAGCACGGCTGCAGCAGCACGACACTGCGCGCGGGCAGCGCATCGATGGTCGCCAGCATGTCGCCGAAGCGCAAGCCGTTGGTCTGCGGGTCGTAGTACGGATAGGCATGAACCGCAAGGCCGGCGCCGGCGAATAGCACTTCATGGTTGTCCCAGGTCGGGTCGCTGACCCAGACCTCGCTACCGGGAAAGTAGGTCTTCAGGAACTCCGCACCGATGCGCAGCGCCCCCGAACCGCCCACCGACTGGATCGTTGCCACGCGGTTCTCGCGCAGTGCCACGCTGTCCGCGCCGAACACCACGCGCTGCAGCGCCTGCCGGTATTGCGGCATGCCTTCCATCGGCAGGTAGGTATGCGGCGCGGACTGTCCGGCCACCATGGCCGCGGCTTCGCGCACGCTGGCGAGCACCGGGATGCTGTTGTCGTCGTCGTAATAGAGCCCGATGCTCAGGTTGGCCCGCGTAGCACGGGAGTCGGCCTGGAATGCTTCCAGCAGCGACAGGATCGGATCACCAGGATAGACAGGAACATGCGCAAACATCGGGCCTCTTGTGCAGGGAATGATCAGGTTAGCGGGCGGCGCGGTTTCCATGCCTTGCACGCCCGAGTTTCGAGGCACAAATATTATCGAAGAGGCCGTTGAAATTGCTTCGATTTATTGCTATAACGCTGCCACCTGCGCTGCAAATGTTTCTACAAACTCTTGATTCCTGGTGAAATTTTCAACATGCAGCTTGATCTGATCGATGTGCGTATCCTGGATCACCTGGTGAAGGACGGCAAGGTAACCAACCATGAGCTGGCCGAGGCGGTGAACCTGTCCGCCTCGGCCTGTTTCCGGCGGGTCAGGCTGCTGGAAGAGGGAGGCATCATTGCCGGCTATCGCTGCGAACTTGTCCCCAAGGCGCTCGGCGTGGAATTCGAGGCGCTGGTGCAGGTATCGATGCGCACCGATGTCGAGCGCTGGCACGAGAGCTTCGCGAAGTCGCTGAACGACTGGCCCGAGGTGGTGACCGCGCGCGTGGTGACTGGCCCCTCCAACTATGTGCTGACCGTACGGGCGCGGAACCTTGAGCACTATTCCGACTTCGTCATCAACCGGCTGCACAAGGCGCCCGGAGTCATGTCGATCAATTCACATATCGTGCTGGCGACACTGAAGCAAAACGGGTCGCTGCTGGACTTGGTGAAGTGAGCCGATAGCTTGGAACGCCAACGGCGTTGAAACCGCCCCCACCGCCTGAAGTCCTGAAGGCTCTTGGCGATCAGGACCGCGCCGTCTTCGGCGTCGAGCCGATCTGCAAGGGGCATTGTCACGTTGCTGGGGCTGTCGCGTAAGATGACGAGATGAAGAAAGCGAAATCTCTCTATCATGGTCACCGGTTTCCGGCAGCGATCATCAGTCAGGCAGTACGCTGGTATTTCCGGTTTCAACTCAGCCTGCGTGATATTGAAGAACTGTTGTTCGAGCGCGGCATCGTCGTGAGCTATGAGACGATCCGTCGCTGGTGCGACAAGTTCGGGGCGGGCTTCGCACATCACGCCAGGGCGGCTCGCCGCAAGCCAGGCAGCACTTGGCATCTCGACGAAGTGTTCGTCACCCTGCGCGGCGAGCCTTATCTGCTGTGGCGGGCGGTTGACCAGCACGGTGCCGAACTCGATATCCTGCTGCAGAAACGCCGCGACAAGGCTGCGGCCAAGCGCTTTTTCAAGCGGGTTCTCGCCTCGTATCCAGAAGGGCCGCACAAGATCGTCACTGATCAATTGCGCAGTTATCCGGCGGCAAGGGCCGAAATCCCCGAGCTCGCAAACGTGAAGCACGTATTCGTCAAAGCCAGCGGCCGAGTCAACAACCGGGCCGAGAACAGCCATCAGCCCACGCGTGAACCCGAACGCCGGATGCGTGGCTTCCGGATCCCTGAGCGCACGCAGGCATTCCTGTCGAGCTTTGGTCTGATCCGCCAGCACTTCGCGCTCAAACTCAAGCGGCATCTGCTACGCGCTTCGCTTTATCGCAAGCAGCTTGCCGCGCGGCTTGATTCGTGGCGTATTTTCACTGGCATCGCCAAAAATCCGTCCGCTGCCTTCTAGTAGGGACGCCGCCTGCCAATGTTGCAGCCCGAAACCTTCAACGTGACAGCGCCGATGGAAGACTTGCTTGAGCCCGAGCAGCATCTGAATCGCTGCGTCCGAGTAGACGTGCGGGCGCCCCCGCCTGGGCGATGTGTCCTCGGGCGCCGTCCTCAGTACACTTTCGTCAATCCACATCGTCACGTCGCCTCTCGCAATCAACCCAGCGTTGTAGCTCGCCCAGTTCCTGACACGATAGACACCTTTCGGCTCGCTTCGCTTGTGTTCGTCCTTGCGCATCTTCTCGGGAAAAAGTCGAGAATCTACGCAAGTCCCCGGAAAGTTAACAGACGTGCCGCCCTGGCTGTTGCGCGTAAACGTCAGCTAGCACATCCGGATTTATTCAACAACGCCGACCTGTATGATCCTGTTGCTCCGTGACGCGCACACAGGTAGGCCAGCTCGGAGGTAGTTCGTGAGGGAAGAAGCCGTTTGATGGGGCAAAACGTTTCCCTGTAGTCTTCTATATCGCCGTTCTCATCAAGCGGCTCCGGCAAGCCACAACCCGTGGAACGCGAACGTGAATTGTGCCTAGTGCTGTATCAAACGTGCGTGGTCGCCAATCTTTGATGCGGCGATACGCTCCGCATGCGGGCACCTTCTCTGGGCGCGATCGTAAGCGTAGATCTGCTGCTGTGCCACAGTCTGTTGAAGCGCGAGAGCCAGCAGCCGTAGTTCTCGCAGCGAAAGACCGAAGTCTGCAGGCTCCGCGTTACACGTTGGTCGCTCAACTGTCCCTAGTTGGATAGTTTCGACGCTCCCATCGTCCGCATGGGATTGTAGGCAAAGAGTCCAGCGTAGTGACATGGTGGCCCCCGATACTCATCTGGGAAACATCATCACCTTAGTCGCCATGTTGCACCCTCCCCCAGTTTCTTTCCACTCCCCGGCTTGCAGAATAAACGATCTTCAACAACGACAGCTGTTGTTGAAGATCGTCATTCGTGCGAACCGCGGATTCCGGAATTCAATCCGCCGACACCGACGCGATTGCCCTGCGCCGCGCCAGGTCTTCCAGCAGGATGCGCCGGATCTCGAGAATCGCCGGGGCGGTCTGCTGCACGCTGTGGCCCGACTCGATCACCTTCTCCGAGGCGGCGCCGTCGAGATGGGCGCTGCGATATGGCACCAGCCCGTCGTCGGAATCGGCAAGCGCAACCGCGGGATTGCTCCGCGCAATGATGGAGTGAATGGTGACACGTGAAGATATCGGCAGATCCGCCGCGGCCTGAACAAAGGGATCGGTGTCGCGCAGGTTGTCGATGCTGTTGGGCACATAGAGCGGCTTGCGTGCGCCGCCGGATCCCCCATGCGCTGCGGTATCGCCGGCCAGCGTCTCGGAAATATCCTCGAGTTCTTGCAGCAGCGCTGCCGGCAACCTGACGAGGTTGGACAGCCAGCGACTGACCCTGTTTGCGGCGATGGGCGTGCCCCGGTGCGGTGCCGCGACGAAAATGGCGCGGCTCACATTCGGCATCGGCGTGAAGCCGAGCATCGGCTCCAGCCGTGGGCGCACCTCCTTCAGCCGCTGCGGATCGACCCGGCGGTCGGCTTCAAGCATGGACCATAGCCGATCGCCGGCAGAGCTCACCATCAGCCGCGAGATCACTCCGCCCATGCTGTGCCCGATCAGCACTATGTCCCGCGAAGCGCGCGCCTTGCCCTGCGGATCGAGCCGCCGCAACGCCTCGTCGAGGGTCCGCCGGATCGTCGCATGGCTCAGCGCGATCGGCAGGTTGGTCGGATAGTAGACCTGCCAGATCTGGAACTGCGCGCGCAGCGTCTCGTCGCCGAGCAATTCGTTCGCGACGTTCACCCATGCCTCGGGACTGCTGGCAAGGCCGTGCAGAGTCACGATGATGCGCCGGTCCGGATCGTAGGGCTGCATCATGTAGAGATGGGTACGGTCAATCCCTTGCTCCCGCCCCAGCAGCGAGCGCAGCGACTGTGTCGCAAAGCCCGACTTGGCCAGCCACAGGCCGTACCCTGCGGTGAAATTTGCGGCGAGCGGCACGTCCTGGTCGTGCAGCCGCACCTCGGTCCGCCGATAGGGATCGTAGACCGCAACAGTGACCGCGCGGGTCTTCAACACGGCAGCCAGGTCGTCGCCAGTAAAACGGAACAACACAGTCAGCACAGGCGATGGCATTTCGCTGAACGATGCGCGCTTTGCGCGCTGGTAGCGCATGCGTTCCAGGCTCGATGTGGTGTCTTCCAGTAGCGGCGCTGCCGCGCCGGGCGTATCGGTGGTGCGATCAGGCATCGATGCAACCAGCTCGGCACCGAGACCGTCGCGCCGATAGACACTCCGCACACCGGCGAACGACAGCGAGGTCGCCGGAATCAGCTCCTGTGGCATCGGCACGCCTTCGGGCAGTCGCACGCCGCCCATGTCGCCATACAGGGTCCACCCTGCCACGCGCTGCAGCAGTGTGTGGTCGGCCGGCGGTGGCACATCCTTCGTCAGGCGCTGGAACAATGCGGTGGAGGTCTCTTGCACCGCATAGTTGTAGTAGTCCCGCACCTGGGTCTGCCGGTCCTCGAAAGTACGTTCGGCTGTCGTCCTGGCAGTGAAGAACAGATAGGCGTAGGCATGGCGTGCCGCTTCCAGCCATACCGCGAACTGTTCGTCGGTCCACGGCCCCTTGCCTTGCTGCTCCCCCAGCAGGATCGCCTGCTGTAGCCACAACTCGGCCAGGGTGGCGAGCCAGCGATGGCTTGCCACCCCCTTCGCCGCGGCCAGCGCATCGACACAGGCACGCAGCTGCGGCTTGCTGCAGGCGCTTTCGTCCAGGCCGCTGACGCGAATGGTTTCCAGCGTCGCCGTGCTCAGCTCGCCCGTGGAAAGGATGTCGCCGCGCTTCATCGCGATGTACTCGCGACGAGGAGAAGATAAACAATAGAATTCCATCCTTTCCGTTTTCTACATGATCAGATGTGCCCTGGCGCTGGCATATTTGCTAAGGGTGTCTCACCGTCCATTATTCGACCAATGCCATGAACAAACTGCCATACCTGGAAGCGTGGGCGATCTTTGCCAAGGTCGCGGAAACCGGCTCGTTCGCCCGCACGGCGGCTGAGTTCTCGCTGTCGCAAGCCACGGTGTCCAAAGCCATCTCGAGGCTGGAGACACGCATGAAGACCGTGCTGTTCCACCGCACCTCGCGCCGCATGTCGCTAACCGCGAGCGGCCATGCGGCGCTGGAACGCGCTGCGCGCATCCTTCGGGAAGGCCAGGCTGTGGAGGCCGAGGTGGCCGAGCAGTCCACAACCCTGAGAGGGGTGATACGGCTGTCCGCCCCCATGTCGTTCGGCATTGCACGCCTGGCTCCGGCCCTGCCCGGCTTTCTGCAGGCCCATCCCGACGTGGGGCTAGACGTGCAGCTCAACGACAATCAGGTGGATCTGGTGGCCGACCGCTTCGATCTGGCCCTGCGCCTCGCCAACCTGGAAGATTCCAGCCTGCTGGCCCGCCAACTGTGCAAGGTGCAGATTCTGCTTGTGGGCTCGCCGGCCTACTTTGAACGCCATGGCCGGCCGCGCCACCCACGCGACCTCGCGCACCACAAGGCGTTGCAATATAGCTATGCGCGTAGCGGCGCCCACTGGCGCTTCCGGCATCCGCAGCATGGCGAATTCACCCAATCGATGGCCGTGCAATTGCAGGCCAACAATGCCGAGGCCCTGACGCCCGCCCTGCTGGCAGGGCTGGGCGTGGCGCTGCAACCAGCATTCCTGGTTTGGCAGGAGCTGCAGTCAGGCACGCTGGAGTCGGTGATGGAAGACTGGCAAGTAGAGCCGATAGCGCTGCATATCCTGACCCCGCCAGGCCGCAACCGCCCCGCGCGCGTGCAGGCCCTCATCGAACACCTGGCAAAATCCTTCGCCAGCGAACCGTGGGCCGGCGTGGCAGAGCTCGTAGGCCGCCTTTGAACTGACAACGTGCAAAAGAAATCCCCCACTGGCCGCGCCCGACTGAAACTAGTGTCCTGCGTCAGAAATTCGCAGACAAAATCGCCTGATGCTTGCGAGGATGTCATTGGCGGACTTCGTCCACACGAAAGGCGTGGGCTTGGCGTTGTTCAGGTCGAGGTATTTTTGGATGGCTTGCTCAAGTTGTCGAGTTGATCGATGCGTGCCGCGGCGGATGTATTGTTCCGTGATGGCTGCCAACCAGCGTTCCACCTGATTGATCCATGAGGCGGAGGTCGGTGTGAAATGAACATGGAAGCGCGGATGGCGAACGAACCACGCCTTGATCGACGGCGTCTTGTGCGTGCCGTAGTTGTCCATGGCCGGTGCTGAACAAGATCTTCCGCCGGCGCAAGAAGCCGGTGGGCAAGAGCTGGCGCATGGACGAAACCTATATCCTGGTGCGCGGCCATTGGAAGTACCTGTATCGGGCAGTCGACAAGAGGGGCAACACCATCGACTTCCTGCTGCGTGCCCAGCGCGACAAGGCTGCGGCGCGGCGCTTTTTCGAGAAGGCCATCGCGCAGCACGGCCAGCCCGACACGGTAACCATCGATGGCAGTCCGGCCAACCTGGCAGCGTTGCACGACATCAACGCCGGGCAGGAAACCCCCACCGCCGTGCGGCAAGTCAAATACCTGAACAACATCGTCGAGCAGGACCATCGAGCCATCAAGCGCCTGACCAGACCGATGCTGGGGTTCAAAGCCTTTCGCTGCGCGCGCATCCTCTTGGGTGGCATCGAACTCAAGTCAGATGCAGGAACACACTGGGAACAGTCCGTCCGCTGCAGCACAGTTCTATTCTCTGGCTGCATAGGGCTGTTTGACCTCAACGTCCGTCTCGTCCCAACTCGCTTACTGCGACAGAACCCCAAGGCGTCCCATATGGACGCCGCTGGCGAACGGCGGCTGCTCGTCGCACGCGCGTCCGCGCCCAGTCGGGGCGAATCGATTTGATCATTGGCGGATATAGCGGTCACCCTTGGCCGATTTAGCGATCGGCAACAGCAGCGCTGAACATCACCGATGGTTATCCCAGGTCGGATCGCTGATCCAAACCGCGCTATCGGGGAAGTAGCGCTTGATGAAGTCCGCGCCGAGCCGGATCGCCCCCGATCCGCCCAGCCTTTGCAGCGTCGCGATGCGCGCTTCGGTCAGTGCCGCGCAATCCGGTCCAAACACGAGCTGCTGCACGCTCTGCCGGTAGTCCGCCAGCCCTTCCATCGGCAGGTACGTGTGCGGCGCAGCGGCTTTACGCAGGCGGTCGGCCGCAAAATGCGCGTGCTGCTGAGCACCGGGATCTTGCCTGCATCGTCATAGTAAAGACCAATGCTCAGATTCGCCTTGCGCGGATGCGTGTCGCGCTGGAAGTCCTGGAACAGCGACAAAATCGGGTCGCCCGGATAGGCGGGGATGTGTTCGTACATAACGGCTTCGTGGTCGAAAGGAAAAAAGACGGCCTGCCTCGACCCATGTGCAGCCAGCGCAGACCCTTGGTGTTATTTTAATGCGGGCGTTTTGCCGCTGCGGAAACACTCCAGAACGAAATTAAGACCGCCAGCAGGACATACCAGGCGGGGGCCGTGTTCGATTGGGTGACGTTGATCAGCAGGGTCAGGATCATCGGCGCGAAACCGCCGAACAGCGTGACCGCAATGTTGTAGCCAAGCGAGATGCCGAACGTGCGCTCGCGTGTTGAGAAGATTTCCGCCATCAGCGCGACCAGCGGGCCGTTGTAGAGCGACATCAGCAGCCCCGCCACCAGTTGGCACAGCAGCAGCGTGCCCAGGCTCGGTTGCGACAGGAGCAGCACAAACAACGGGAAAATCGCCAAGCCAACCAGGATCAGACCCAGACGCATCACCCCCGCGCGGCCGAAGCGGTCCGATGCCGCGCCTGCCATCGGTGTAACGATCAGCGCCACGATCCCCGAAACGGTGGTGGAGGCGAATGCCGTGACCTGCTGCAGATGCAGCTGCCGGATGGCAAAGGTCGGCAAATACAGCACCATGACGTACGCGCTGACCGTGGCGCCGGTCACCAGACCGGCGGCAATCAACACGCGGTGCATCAGTTCGCGCATGCCTTGGCCCTGCACGGTAGGAACATGCGACGGCGCCTTCTTGACCTCGATGAACTCGTCGCTCTCCCTCATTGAACGGCGCATGGCAATGCCGATTGGCCCGATCAACAGCCCGCAATAGAACGGGATGCGCCAAGCCCAGGCTTCGATTTCGGCAGGGGTGAACGCAGAAAACACCCACCACGCGATTGCCGCCGCCAGCAGGGAGGCCGCACCCTGGCTGGCGAACTGCCAGCTGCCGTAAAACCCTCGGCGGGCAGGGTTCTGCTCGGCGAGGTAGGTCGCTGCGCTGCCGTACTCCCCTCCAGCGGACACCCCCTGGATGATGCGCGCGAGCACCACAAGAATCGGCGCCGCCATGCCGATGGAAGCAAACGAGGGCGTCAGGGCGATGATGAGCGTGCCGAGCAGCATCAACCCGACAGTCAGCGTCAACGCGGGCTTTCTGCCCGCGCGATCGGCATAGCGGCCGATCCAGATGGCGCCGATCGGCCGCATGATGAAGGGCACGCCAAAGCTTGCGGTGGTCAGCAGCAGCGACGTGAAGTCATCGCCCGTGGGAAAAAAGACTTTTGCGATGACAGTGGCAAAGAAGCCGTACACGATGAAGTCGAACCACTCCATCGCATTGCCCATCGACGCAATGACGATATTGCGTGCCGTGGCTCGGTACTGCTTGGACGTAACCGCTGCGGGTTTTGCCGAGGTCTGTATGGTTTGCATAGTGAGTTCAATCCAGTGCCAGAGGTTTTTCTTGTGTGCCGGTGATCCGGTACGTCACACCGTTGCGCGGCGAGTGACGACGGTGGATCTGGGTGATCCGGACCTCTGGATAAAGTGGGCGATCAAGGTTTGTTGAAGCGCCCTGTCCCCCGCCAAAAAAAGGTTGCCATCAGGACAGGTCGCTTCAGAATCGGTGGCGCATGCCGATGGCAACACCCAGCATGTCGTTCCTCCCGCTCAGCGGATAGCCATTGATGTACATGAGCGCGGCCGAGTCCAGGTTCAGCCCCGCATGTCTGGCGTAGGCCCCCGTCAGATAGAAATCGGTGCGCTTGGACAAGGCGTAATCCACCAGCAGGCTCGTCTGCCACGGCGTGCCACGGCTGCTGCTAGCGCTCTGTTTAACGTTGTCATAGTAGTACGACAGCGTCAGGCTCAAGGCCCCGGTTGCCTGGTAGGTCGCGCCGATCCAGTAGTAGTCGTCGCGCATCACGGTGGCGCCGGTCTGGTCCCGATTCTGCCCCCAGCGATAGCCGCCGACCACGCTGTACTTGCCGCGGGTGTAGCGGCCCGCGAGCGCGAGCTTCTTGTAGGCGCCCCTTCCGCCCTGCGTGGCGGCCGGATTGACCTGGTCATAGACCACGGCTGCACCGAGCGGCCCCGTGCTATACGAGACCCCGGCGCCATAGGCGGTGTTATCGCGGAAGTGCCCGGGGACCTCGCCTGGGCCGTACGTGCCATCACCGAAAGACCAGTGCGCAGCGACCTTCACCGGCCCGAAGGTGCCGGCATATTTGGTCATGTTGTTCTCGCGCAGATTCAGGCCCGTTTGCACCACCACGGGCTCGTACAGATTGGCGTAGTAGGTGGGCGAGAAATCGCCCAGCACATCAAACAGGGTGGTCGTTTGACGGCCGAACGTCACGGTGCCGTACGACTTGCTGGCCAGGCCGACAAAGGCCTGCCGGTTGAACGCGTAGCCACGCGGGGCTGCGCCGGTGTCCATGAGAAAACCGCTCTCCAGTGTGAACACGGCCTTGAGCCCGCCGCCGACGTCTTCCTCACCGCGCAAGCCCCAGCGCGAGCCGGAAAGCCCGCCTGAAGACATCCGCATCAAGCTGTGCGCTGGCCCGGCGCTGCCGGCACCCGACTCAGGAATGTGCGCAGGCAGGCGGTTAACGTATTCCACGTTCACATCCGCCACGCCGTATAGCGTCACACCTGACTTCGCATGTGCCATGCTGGCAAGCAATCCAACGGCACCCGCCTGGATCGCTTGCCGGCTACGGTTGAATACATAGGTTCGATGCATGGTTGTCTCCTCCATTCGTTCTTTTTTGGTTGAAATTGGCGGATCGGATCGGTGTTGCGCTGGAGCGGCCGCGTCGGCTATCCCGGCAAGGTTTGCAAGCTCACCAAGGCTTGCAGCATGGCAACGCGCGTCTGGCCGAGCACCATGCCCTTCCAGACCTCGTCGTCACAGTAGAAGGTGTCTCGTACCTGCCTGCGGATGGCGGCGCGGCGGGCCTCGGCCGCCGCCGCGTTGCCCAGCTTGCGTGCCCACGCGCTCGCGCGCAGGCTGGTGTACATGGCTTCCAGTGGCACCGTGCCGAACTCCAGCGCAATCAAGGCCGTGCTGGCCTGCGGACATTCTTCGTAAATCACGCGGGCCACAGGGCCGCGGATGTCGGCCGAAGCCGAATCGCCCGTAAATGGGCACACCACGTCAGCCCCCCACCAGGCGCGCGCGCGTGCGATCTCCTGCGCGTCATTGCGGCCCGCGTAGATCTTCTCTGCATGCCCATAGGGGCCGAGCCCGGTGTGGGCGTCGATCCAGCCGATGGCTGTTGCGCCTGCGGTGTGCTTGCGAAGAATGGCGCGCACCGCCTGGTTGCTCCAGATCGGGCGCGTGCCGGAGAAGAACAGCCCATCGGGGGAGGCCGACTGCCCCAGCGTTACGGCATCACGAAAGGCCGCCTCGCCATGCGTGCGCGCATAGTCCTTGAGCGCCTGTTCGTTTTCCGCCGTTGGCGGCCAAGTGTCGGGAATCAGCAGCGCTTCGATCTCGGCGTAGCGCGCGTTCTCGGGCAACGGCGCATCAAAATTCACGAAGTTGCGATTGGGGTCAACGTTGTCCTCGTTGGTGCGCTGCAGGTGGGAGAAGCCGTACGGATTGATTGCGTGGATCATGAGCACCGCCACGCCCGATTGCGCTACCCGCTCAAGCCAGTCGCGATCGTTGAGCAAGGCCACCTGGCTACCCGATCCGCAAAAGCCCTCGGCGCCATGCGTGCCGGAACTCAGAATCAACAGTTTGGAGGCGTAATCAGGGCCGATTCTCGCCACATCGGTGGCGAGTACCTCCCCCTCCAGGCCACACAGCGCCGGCAAACCGTGCGACTCGACGCGTACGCCGCATTGCCTGGCCGCTGCCAGAAATTTCTGCCTCGCTTGCGCGTAGGAGCCTGAGAAGTATTGAGATGGACGATGCATGTCGGACGCTCGGTGAACACTGGAGCACAGCCCCGGATCACGGCACGCATTGGCTGCGTGTGGGCTGATGCACTACCGCGCCATCCTAGATGCTATAGTGCTAACCAAAAAGACAAAAATAAGTTATCGATGTTTCCAATTGGTACACACACGGCAGGCGCCCCAATGAAGCCCAATCAACTGAAAGCATTCGTGGCCGTGGCCACGCAGACCAGCATCCGGGGCGCAGCACAGGTGCTCGGCGTAACGCCACCGGCAGTCACGAAGATCGTGCGCGAACTGGAACGTGAAGTGGGTGCGCCCCTGATCGAGCGTAGCGTCAAGGGGATTGCGCTCACCGAATGCGGTGCGGCCCTGGTGCCGCGCGCGCGTCGACTGCTAGACGACATGCGCCAGGCACACGAGGCGATCCTGCAAGTCAGAGACGGGGCCGCAGGCCACATACGCGTGGCGGTCAGCACGGCGGTGGCCCAGACCCTGTTCGTGCCCGCTTTCCGCGCGTTGCGTCAGCGCCGCCCAAATGTGTCGGTCCATGTGAGTGAGAGCAGTGTTCCGGGCATGCTCGCCCGCTTGCGAGACGCGCAGGTCGACCTCGTGGTGGCACATGTCGGCCCCACGGTTTTGAACGACGCCTTTGAATGCCTGCCGCTAATCCCGACAGAGTTGGTGGTAGGCGTGCGCAACCGGCATCCGCTGCGCAACCGCCGCTCCATTCATGATCTGATGGAGGCGGAATGGGTCTTGCCCGGCGATGGCAACGCCATTTCGGCAAGTGCGATCCAATCGTTCAGCGCGCTGGGCCTGCCGACGCCTCCGCGCGTGATTCAAAGCGATTCGATTACAACCACCCTGACCCTAGTGGCGCAGATGGATTTGGTGGGCATGTTTGCCGGGCCGCTTGTCACGCACGCGTTCAAGCATCTCGGCCTACGCCGCATGCTGCTGAAGGAGTCGTTGCCAAACCTGATGGTGTGTGTGATCCATAGCAAAGGTAGCCCGCTGACGCCGGCGGCGCTGCAGTTCATCGACTGCGTGCGCGATGCCGCCACAAGCAGGGACGCATCGGGCTGACCACGGCGGCAAGCAGCGGCACGTCTTGCGACACGCCGATCAGTCCGCCGACACCCGCAGTGCCCGCCCCAGCGCGCCGCACCGCAGTGCAATCTTGGCCGTATCCGCCCGCGTGAACTGTAGATGGAATGGTCGCCTCCCGCCTCGGCGAATCGCCGACCGTGCCGGAGCAGTTCGTAAAGCTGAGCTCCCATGTGTGTCACAGTGGTGATTCTGTCGTCGCAGCCTGCCAAGGAGGATCCACATGGAACCGACCACAGTAGCCATCGACCTGGCCAAGCACGTTTTCCAAATCCATTTCGTTGAGCCCGACACTGGCACGATTCACAGCAAAGCCATGAGGCGCGCTCAGCTGTTGCCGTTCTTCACAAACCGACCGCCATCCCGCATCGTCATGGAGGCCTGTGGCAGTGCGCGTTACTGGGCACGGAAGTTGTCTGCACTCGGGCACGATGTCCGGCTTATTGCGGCCCAGTTCGTGCGGCCGTTTGTCAAATCCAACACGAACGACACCGCAGACGCCGCAGCAATCTGGGAGGCAGCGCAACGCCCAGGAATGCGGTTTGTGGCCGTCAAGACGGAGGAACAGCAAGCCATGCTGGCACTCCACCGCATGCGCCAGCAACTTGTACGCTTTCGAGTGATGCAGGTGAACCAGTTGCGCGGACTATTATATGAATTCGGGGTGGTGCTGCCACAGGGGCGCCGCACGGGGATCGCAGCTGCTAAGATCGCCTTGGCTGATCTGGCAGACCAGTTGCCTGCGATGCTAACGGATGGCTTGCAAGACCAACTATCTCGGCTGCTCGCGCTCGACGAGCAGATCCAACGAATTGAGCAACGCATTATGGAATGGCGTCGCAGTGACGAAGCGTGCCGCCGTATCTCCGACATCCCGGGGGTTGGCTTGACAGCCACTGCCGCAGTCGCCGTCATTGGGAATGCCCGCACCTTCAAGTCCGGACGAGAGTTTGCAGCCTATCTTGGACTTGTGCCTCGACAGAATGGCTCTGGCGGCAAAGTCAAACTCGGTGGCATCAGCAAGCGGGGCGACGTGTACCTTCGCACCTTATTGATCCACGGGTCGCGAGCTGTAATATCAAAGGCTCGACACTTACCCGACCACCTGAAGTCCATGCTTAAGCGACGACCCACAAACGTCGTTGCCGTGGCGCTGGCCAACAAAATGGCGAGAATAATTTGGGCCCTGCTGGCATACGGGCGCGCGTACCAGGTTCCCCTCGCCCCACCATTGCCGGCGTGACTTCGATGAAACGACTATCCACACCACCTGACACGGTTGCATAGGTTGATATTGAACGATGGCAAGACAGGTCAGACCACGCAGAGTCAACCCTGAGCGATTACAAGGACCTCGAGTCCGGACTGTAGATGAGGACCTCTGTGGCGAAATCCATCGGGGCCGGCGGGCACGCCCGCAATCGAGTCCGAATATAAGTCCGCAACCACCCTACTCGCCATCAACGATATCCCTTGCAAAAAGGAGGCGTCCATATAAGTAATCGCGGTACCAATTCGTAGAAATGTTCCTCCGCGCGCTTAATCACGCGGAAAGTATCATCTTTACTACTGCAGTTCCGAGAAATCGTGTTTCATGCTCGACTACTCTCACTCTGCGGCAAGGCCACCTCGTATTCGGTCCTCGGCTGTGACTGCAGCCCTATTTAGGCATGTTTCGCGCGAACGCTCCTTTTGATCAAGCAGAGCGAAACCGCATAGTCAGAGCGAAAAGTAGTAAAGATGATACGAAGTGACGGAACAGCGATCGTTCCAACATTACTACTTGCCGCCCGGGAGTACCAACATTACTACTCGAAAAATCGTCGCAATGTTGATATGGACGACGACACCTTGCGCGTGACAGTGCCCGCTGGATAGCCCGCTTCATCGACGCGTGCGATCCGTTCGCGATCAGTGCGTGGGTCAGCGGCCATTCCCGCGCGCGGCAGGCGTTCATCGACATGCTGTGGGCACGGGCGGCCGAACCTGGGATTGAACAACGTCGTTGGCCCGATCGCCCGCCACCGGCCGACGGTCAGCTGGCTGAACTCGTGCAAGCCGATTGTCAGC
Source organism: Cupriavidus sp. FW305-3-2-15-C-LB2 (assembly GCF_058787575.1). Classification (NCBI taxonomy): domain Bacteria; kingdom Pseudomonadati; phylum Pseudomonadota; class Betaproteobacteria; order Burkholderiales; family Burkholderiaceae; genus Cupriavidus; species Cupriavidus sp. FW305-3-2-15-C-LB2. The sequence goes on along the minus strand of NZ_JBYSZW010000001.1, from coordinate 178,245 downwards.
TGCACGGCGCGGACCATGCCGATGCCGCGACGCGACACTGGCTCGCCTGCCACGCGGCGCGCGTGAGTCTGGGCGCGCTCTGGCGCGATGCGCAAGCGCGCGCGACGGCTGCCGTCTGGTCTGGCGTCGCCGCCTGGGCCGACGCGGCGCCGGGCACGGCGTGGTGTGACAGCGCCTGGTTGGCGCGCGTCACGCCCAGCGGGCTCGGCTTCGCCTCCCCGGTCCCGGCAGACTGGACGGCGGCGCCGCGCGACACCAAAGCGATGCGGCAACCGGCCTGCGCCGCCCGCGCGCAGGCGCGCCGGGACACGATGTGGGCGGCCAGCCGGGGCGCGTGCCTGACCTGGTCGGACGCAACCGGTTGGGAAATGCTCGAGGCGATCGCGCCGGCCGACTGCGATGTGCGGCGTCGCCGCTTGTTGGGCCTGCAAGCGGGGCGACCGTGGTGCTGGCTCTATCGCGCGGCCGATGGCGGCTTTGTCGCGCGCTGGGATCACGCACCGCTGCAGGTGTGGGCCGCGACACCGGGCGCGGCGCTGGCGGGCTTGCGGCACTGTGCGCGGGACTACCAGCGGATGGATCAGGTCGCGTTACCGTTTCCCCGCCCGGCGCGCGCGCTTGCGCCCGCGCCGCTGGCGGCCCGGGCGGCGGCTGACTATCAGGGCTTGGTGGCCGGGGTCCGCCGCCGGCACGGATTCTGGCAGGAGGCGCAGGACCTGACCGAAGCGGCCCGCTGCTACCGGCGCGCGCACGGCCTGCCGGAGGGGGCCGGGCGCTGATCGCGGCCTGCGCTTGATGGCCCTTCCCTTTCTGGTCGCCGCGACCCATCATGGAGACAGGCCCGGTGCCGGGTGGGGGCGGGACCCGATCGGACGACGCAGCCGCCCCGCCGGTAGCCACAACTTTAGTTGCAAAGATGAATACAACTTTAGTTGTGTGAGCGAACGCAGTCGAAAGTGCGCTATGGCTCATCAAGCCTGATAACGCGTATTCTCAGGCTTGAATTTTTGGGATTCGCTTCACTTCGGGGAATGGAGCACGTGCCGTACAAGGGCGCCGGGTCGGGCCATCGATGATCTGCTCGGTGGTCAGGTTGATGTGCTGATCACGTCTACGTCTTCCGTGGCTGGCTTCATCTAGTCGGGCCGCATACGTGCGCTGGCAGAGACCAGCTCGCGACGGCTCGGCGTGTTCGCCAAAACAACGCGCCATTCGGTCAAGCACGGAAATTACTCCGCGATCGCGATAATCTGGTTTAGCTGCTCGCAAGCGGCAGCAAAAACCTCCAAGGGCGCTTGCTTCCAGGGGTGAGCCCTTGCGTTTCGGGCTCGCCAGTCAAACGACTTAGGTTGATGGGCCAGGACGTAGCTGTCCTTTCCCTTCGGTCCCTGAAACTTGATCGCAAACGGATTGGTCTCGTTGTAGGCTGCCGTAGTCATCGGCAAGCCAATTACGAGACTAGTCCTTTCATTAAAAGGCCGCGGTGAAAGAACAAGCATCGGATGCATATCCTTCATCTCGCGGCCGGCTTGCGGGTTGCAGTCGATCCAAATAATGTCGCGCCGTTCAGGCGCCCATAGCTTGCCCGCCATTACATGGCCTCCGCGCCGACACGCCGCGTGGCCATGGCTTCGCCGCTGTGCTTGATGGGGTCAAACAGAGCAAGTTTTTCCGCGAGCGTGAGGGCACGACGACCAACTGGTCGAACAGTTACGCCAATCTCATCGACAGATACCTCCACTTCCTGGCCCTCGGCGAAATGTGCAGAACGAGCCACTGCAGTAGGGATTCGAACCGCCAAGCTGTTGCCCCACTTTTGAATCGTCAGGGTTGCGCTTTTTCGCATGATGCCTCCAAACAATGTTGATACAAGTATAAACATAAGAGATCCATGTTTCAACGCGTATCTACCTCGCTCCCTCGACGTTGCTCGCCATCGCTGCCAACAAATGATATTTCCCCGCCCTAAATTACATAAGGCTGCGCGAGTCCTCGGTTTCGCCCCAGGCCATGTCTGTATCCAGAATGCATACGGCATGTCGAAACAAGCCGCGAGCGCAGCACGCACCCCTGCAATACATGGGCGCGGAGCCGGTCGACTCCGCGCTGGCGGCGCAAGGGCAGTGGCCGCGGCTCGGGTGCCATGTCTGGCGGCGACGTCGATGTTTTTCATCGGTCCGTCATCCGATCACGGCACAACGTGCCCGCACTAAACGGCGATTCACCGACTGCCGACCATACAAAGTCGGCGCGATGAATGAGGTCCTCCTACCGTGCGATGTCTGGGAGACTATGCGCGAGCGACTTAGCCAGCCCATTAATTATCGGCATTGCATTTTTCTACACATTTTGAGCCGGCAATGTCGAGGAGTCTGCAAAATTTGTTAAGAATCAGTAACTTACCGTGACCAAAGAGGCCTTCTGGGCCAGCGGGACGTTGCGACGGGCACCGGCTGGTTCCCACCCTCAACTGGCCGCCGGCCGCCTATTGCCTCGGGCGGCGGTCCGCGCAGAATCCGGTTGCCCGAACGGCCGTCAATCCCTGCCCGAGTCATGATGCCACTTGCGACGAATGGATGCCTCTTGGGTCGTTCCGCACCGCGGCGTTGGCCGAGGCGGCCGCGTCCAACCAGGGAATATGTCCTACCCCCGACGATGGTCCCCGCCACCTTCGGTGCTTCGCTCCGATCCGCGTTGCGCCTTGATTTACCATTATCCAAATAATGGTAAGTAGTGTGGCACGCTGGATATAATGGGCCACAGGCCGAGAAGCCGGCGCTGGCTTGCCCGGTCTGTGCGCCGGCCACCGCCGCCGGCGGCCTGCAATGTGGACCAGACTACCCTGCCCCCAGCCTCTAATGAATACGCCGCCCCTCCCGCCGAACGCACTGCCTAGCCCGGTGTTGCCCGGCGGGCTTTCCGACTCCCAGTTGGTGTGTGCATGGCTAGACGCCAAGTCCGCTGCGGGTCTCGGTCTACGCGCCAGCACCTGTAGTCAGTATGAGCTCGAGGCGCGGCGCCTACTCTGGTATGCGCACGTGCAGGGCCGGCCTCTGGCCACCTGGCAGGTTACTCATGCCAGCGACTACCTTGCCTTCTTGCGTGACCCGCCCGTGCACGCGGTCAGCGACGGCCGAGCGCGCCGCGGCAGCGCGGCTTGGCGCCCCCTGCGCGGCCCGCTTTCCGAGGCGTCGCGACGCCAGAGCGCAGTCATCGTGGGTAGCCTGTTCGACTGGCTGGTACGGGTTGGGGCGCTGCGGATCAATCCGTTCGCCCCAGTGCCGCGAGAGCGCTCTACCACAGGGCCAGGCTCTCAGCGGCGTTTCCTCGAACTGGAACAGGTCGCAGCGGTATTCGAAGCGATTGAAGCACGTCCGGCGCCGACGCGGTGGGCGCAACTACACCAGGCGCGCGACCGCCTGCTAGTTGCACTGCTGTTCCAGACGGGGCTGCGCGCCTCCGAGGTGGCAGCACTGACTTGGGCAGATTTCGAACGCCATCCTGGCCGGTCTCGTGCGTTCTGGACCGTGCGTATCCGTCAGGCCAAGGGGGGCAACGATCAGTTGGTCCCGTGCGACAACGCGATGCACGAACTGGCATGCTTTCGCCGCTTGGTAGGCCTGCCGCCCATGCCTAGCGCCACTGACACCACAGCGGTCATCCCGGCGATCGCCGGCGGGCGTCAACGCGCTGCGCCGCCGGTCGATCCGTCTGAGCTACAGCAAAAGCTGAGCCGGCCGCTTCGTACGCGCCAGGGAATCTATGGCATTGTGCGTGCAGCATTTGCGGAAGCGGCCGACCGTCTGGAGCGGGAGGAGCGTGGCGAAGAAGCGGCCAGGCTCCGAGGTGCGTCGACGCACTGGCTGCGGCATACGCATGCCACGCATCTGCTACGCGCCGGCGTGCCGGTAACCGACGTGCAGCGCGCCTTGCGACACCGCGACATCAACACCACGCGGCGGTACACCCACGAAGCGCTGGAAGACGTAGCTCTTGCGTTGGCCGGCAAGCTCCCGGGCGCCGCGTAGAGCGCTGGACGCCAGCCATTCCTGCGCTCCCCTCGCTGTGTGCCGCGGTCGCGTTCGGCTGGCCGTGAAAGGCAGTGAAGAAGCAGGTGCGAGAACACCTCTTTGGCTCGGCGCGATGAGCAATCAATTCGCTGCGGTTGGTTCCAGGTCAGGTTGACCTGGCATAGGTGCATGCGGTGGTGTGGCCTACGTCCGTCCTCGCTTCCATTACCGTTGAGAGGGCGACCGTCGCACCTGGAGTTCGAACCGATATTTTCCGGCGAGTCTGTGGCGGGTGCACCAAGCGGACTCGATGCCGGCCTCGCCCAACGCGGGATGGTCGGCGAGCCGCACTATTAGTGTCCCAAGTTAGGAAAACTAGCTAGCCGCACCTAGGACCATCATAACTTGGGGTGGTCGTAATGCGGGTCTAGCAGCGTCTCAACTGGAAGGTCAGAGCGCCCACATCTGACACCGCCCCAACGTTGGTGAGTCGTACCTGGCACCGTCCCAACTTGGGAAAGTCGGTGAGCCGCACCGGGCACCGTCCCAACTTGGGAAGGTCGGTGAGCCGCACCGGGCACCGTCCCAACTTGGGAAGGTCGGTGAGCCGCGCCGGGCACCGTCCCAACTTGGGAAGGTCGGTGAGCCGCGCCGGGCACCGTCCCAACTTGGGAAGGTCGGTGAGCTGTGCCGGGCACCGTCCCAACTTGGGAAGGTCGGTGAGCTGTGCCGGGCACCGTCCCAACTTGGGAAGGTCGGTGAGCTGTGCCGGGCACCGTCCCAACTTGGGAAGGTCAGCGAGCCGTGCCGGGCACCATCCCAACTTGGGAAGGTTGGTGAGCTGTGCCGGACACCGTCCCAACTTGGGAAGGTCGGCGAGCCGTGCCGGCCACCGTCCAACTCGGGAAGGTCGGCGAGCCGTACCGGTCACCGTCCCAACTTGGGAAGGTCGGCGAGCCGTGCCGGGCGCCGCCCCAACTTGGGAAGGTCTGTGGGCCGCACCGGCCACCGTCCCAACTCGGGATGGAGGTCGGCAAGCCGTACAGCCACCGTCCTAACTTGGGACGGTCGGTGAGCCGTGCCTGGAAGTATCCCAAGTTGGGATGGCCAGCGCGCGTCGCCCGTGCTGAGCGTTGGGCAAGAAAAAGCCCGCACGATGCGGGCTTGGTTACTTGAGGCTGTATTTCTTACTTGGGCTGGTGGTGAAACGTTTCGCTAATGAGCTGCCGCAATTGCGTCTCCAGAGCCTCGGACAGGGCCCCAGCTCTGATCTTTACCGTGAAGCCGTTGACATCCTTCGTTATGGAACCAGCCTGTTCCTTGCCGGAAAAGAACTTGTCAATGCTTCGCTCACTCGCGGAACTTGGCGCCGAAGCGCGCCGGGTTGCAAGTGCTTTGATAGCGCCAGCGACTTTACCTTGCTCCATCTTTCCCGAAGCAACGAGCGGCCAAATCTCTTTCGCAGCATCGTTACCGGCCTCTCCATATTTCCGAATCGTTGTGACAATGGCCTCCGCCGCGCTGCCGCCAAGCAGCCGCGGCTGAAGGTCGAGATCCTTCAACACGAAATCTGGCAACTGCGCGAAGCTAAGGAATCGATAGAGACCGCTCTTGGACAGGCCAAGCGCCTCCGCAAGTCGAACGCGGGACGGAAATTCCTTCTCAGTCCGCCGGACAGACAGCGCGATTTCATAGTCGGAAAGGTCGTCGCGGCTGATATTCTCGACCATGGCGAGCACCGCCATATCAGCATCAGAACACTCCACGACGACGGCCTTGACGGTATCGAGCCCAAGCATTTTGTGGGCGCGCCACCGGCGTTCCCCTGCCACAATCTGGTAGCCGGATTCAGAGCGGCGTACCACGATAGGCTGCATGAGTCCTACCTCACGAATTGACTCTGCAAGCTCTGACAGCTTGAGTTCATTGAACACGCGCCGAGGCTGCCATGGGTTCGGCACAATATCGGCAACAGCCAGTTGCGACGCGACGCCGGTTGCCTCCAACTCCTGGACACGGAGTTGCGCAACGGCCAGCGCCCCAGTGAGGCCAGGCGCGGTCTGGGTTCGGTCGCTACGCTTGACTTCGTCCTGATTAATTGCCGAGGTCTTGCGGATGCCCGCCGTCTTAGCCAGCAGCTGTTCTCGCATATTGCTCATTGCGCGCTCCTCCATTTTTCTGCGTAGATTTCATCCAACCACCGGCAATAGTCCATAATCGGCTGACGCACGCGGGTCAGCGACTTGGCCGCGCTATGCGTGCTACTCACGTCGAACACCGTCGAGAATGCTAGCGCCCCAGTGCTCATCACCGAACTCGCCGGCACTTCGATCGAATGCAGCCACTTCTCATAAGCGCTCTGCGCCCAGGCACGCACGATGGGTGCCGACGAGGTGCGCCCATAATCGACCTTGGAGAGCAACAACGAGACGAAGTCGTATTTCTTGTCGGCTTCATATTTAATGAAGCTTTTGGAGACGTCTGAAAACAAGCGCCAGAAAGACAGCGAGCTGATGAAGTCCAGGTTCTCAGGAACCATCGGCATAACCATCGCGTCTGCCGCAAGCAAGGCGTTCAGGTTCATGTAGGAAAGCGAGGGAGACGTATCCATGAGGATATAGTCATAGTGCTTGCGCAATGGCTCCAACCCTTCCCTCAGCACCGTCCAGAAGCGAAAGCCAGGCTTGATTTTCTGCATCGCGGGCAGATGGAACTCTGCCCCAATCAGTTCGGTGTGCGCTGGAATCAAGTCCAAGCCATCCCAATAGGTTGACTGGATGCTTCCCAGCAGTCCCCCTTCGATTTGCTGGTCATAGATATAGGGCAAGACCGTGTCTTCCGGCGTGACATCCTTCTCGGCATACAAACCACACAGTTCCGAGAGCGAGGCTTGGGGATCCAGGTCGACAACCAGGACTTTTCGGCCACGCAATGTCAGCCCCTGAGCCAGACACATGGTCGTGGTAGTCTTGGCCGACCCGCCCTTGAGCTGGGCGGTGATAATGATTTTTCCTTCCGGTTCTCTCGTGCCTGTGACGAGCGGCGTCTGATAAATGTCGGAGACCTTCTGCACCCAGATGCGTGCCTCTTCCAGCGTGAAGGTTCGGGTACGCCCAGTACCGGCGGCCTTTCCTGGCGGCAATTCGCCATCTCCCTTGGTCGCTAGGTACTGAACTTGCGAGTGGGAGATGTTGCACAAGTCTGCAATCTCCCCCGTCTTGAAAATCGGTGCGGTTTTTCGCGGCCGCGGTGCGAGAATCGTCTCGCGAAGTTCGTCCGTAAAAATGGTGACCTTTTCCGCGAACTGGGATATCTGCTCTAGCGGTACAGTTCGGTCGACTGCTGGAAGTTGGCTCGTTTTCACCATTCTGAGGTTTATCCGGAAAATTCGAGAAAGCTCAGAATACAGGAAATGCATGAGCAACGCCTCATAAATTGCTGTTTTTTAATCAGAGTTTCTTTGAAAACAACGATTTTGCCTAAGTTTTAAGCAGCATCGGGACGTCTTGGGGTTCACATGAGGCCCCCGGTAAGCCCTGGGAGATTCCTCGGCCTATCGGCGGCCCCAAAGGGGGGCACAAATGACCTCACCTTCAATGGCTACATCGCCTTCAGGCGCCGCCAAAGTGAGGTCATTTGTGCTGTTCGCCAGAACTGGAGAAGTGAACTCGGCGAAATCCAGCACAATGAAGCTCACCTTCGTTCCCGTCCAGCCCAAGTCTGGCCCAGGGCTTGGTCGGGGAGGGCAGCTGCTCGGCGTTTTCGCACAATTGACCTCACCTTTACACGGCCTAGACAAAGAAGTCCGTCAGGCAAGAACAGTGATGGTGAGATCATTTGTGCTGCTTTGCACCATGGTCTAGTGCTGGAGCATGATCTCGTCGCAATGACAATTCGTTTCAGGCTAGGAGTCACGGCGCGGGGTGCACGTGCCAGCCGATGCACAATGAACCTCACCATCCTTTGAGCGCCCAGATCCTTTCATCGAACGGTGAGGTTCATTGTGTAAGGTTTCAACCTCGGTAATCGCCAGCACAAAAAACCTCACCTTCACCTCATGCACAAAGAACCTCACTATGAGGCTGAGCGCGGGGCCCTACAGGGCGCCGACTCGCACCGTTCGCTTCGTGACTGCTGGCGTTGTGTTGGTTGGATGTTTTTGAAGTAAACCACCCAACCTACAAACAGTGAACAACGAAATCCTTGTTGATCAAGGACTTAACCCTTCAAAGGTGAGGTTAGCTGTGTCAAAGGTGAGGTTCCGTGTGTTGTGAAGGTGCTGTTTTCTGTGTGATGACGGTGAGGTCTATTCCCCGACAAGGTGAGGCTCATTGTGCAAACACCCCAAAGGTGAGATGTATTGTGCGTCACCTGTGGACAAGTCCACTTTGCCCAGGCTGGTCCTAGGCTTGAACGATACGCGTGACGGAGATCGGTGAGGTTGGTTGTGCATCAGGTGAGATTCATTGTGCGCATTGACCCACGCTGACCCGACAGTGCGACGGATCAACCTGATGGTGAGGTTTGTTGTGTTGACACGACCTCACCATCACATGCTAGAGTCGCCCGAGCAACAAAAACGAGCGGGAAGACGAGTATGGAGACGGGCAATCCTGTGGAGGTCAAAGCGAGGACGACGCCTCGCCAAATGGCGCTGGCTTTGTTCGAGGACATGTTTGACCTCGGGATGCCCATCAACGAGGCCAACCGCGAAATCGGCTATCAGCGCAACAATTTCTTCACGGAAATTGTGAACATGGGATTGGCGGCGCGACGGTTCCTGGATGCCGCGTATTTCATCGTGGCACAAGAGCCGGAGGTTCCTGACCAATACGATGTCGAGCTGAACTACTTCAAGTGGTTGATGCGCTATGACAGCCGGAACCTGAAGCACCTGCGTACTATCGCGGACGAAGCGCAGAACGCCAAGGTTCGCGTCACCAATACACCGTCAGACCGGGAGCCGGATGAGAACGATATCTGGGTTCAGGTCCAGCTGATCGGCATGGTGGCAATGCATCGCGGCCGCATCCGTTTCGATGTGCATCACAGTTTGATCCCGCATATTCGAGACCCCCGCAAGTCTCATTGGCTCAGCCTTCGCATCTCAACGGCATTTACCCGCAGTCTCGCGCGTGCGATCTATGACAAGGTCTTGCCGAGTGTGCCCAACGCGCGTACGGACTGGATCAGACTCGATGAGATGCGGACTTGGCCGGGAAAGATGGGCGCGAATGCCAACATCTTCAAATACTTCAAACGCGACTGGCTGGAGCCTGCGGTCCGTGAAATCAATGAGATCTCGGATATCGAGCTCTCATATGAGACCAAGACCGAGTCCACTTCCTCGAAGAAGGTCGACCGGATTCGCTTTCTCCTCAAGCGTAAGGACACGGCCGACGCTGTCATGGCAAGCCTGTCCGATGCCAGCCAGATCTATAAGATTCTGAAGGAAGAGTTCAACCTCTCAACCCGGCAGTTCGGCGAGCTCTCCGAGAACCGCGAGACATGGAACGATGATCGCATCCTGCAGGCGATCGAGTACACGCGCTTCAAGCTCAATCGCGGGCAGGTTAAGAAGAGCCCCGCTGGCTATTTGATGAAGGCCTTGCGCGACAACTGGCGCATGTCAGATGCTGAACGCACGATGGTCCAGGTCCAGACTAAGCTGCTTGTCGAGGAAGAACAGAAGGAAGCCGCGAAGATCGCCGTCAAGACAAGCGTGGAGCGCAGTGTTGCCTCGCGTGAAGACGAGACCCGCGTTCGCATGAACGAAGAGTCGCGGCAAGGACGCGAGCACTTCGGGGCAGCGGATACCAAAGCGCGAGGGGATTTTGTCCGGGCATGGTTGGCCTCGCGCGAGGGCAAGCTTGTGTTGAAGCGGATGAGGCTGGAGGCATCGTCCGTATCCGAAGACATCATCCTGGCGAATTCAGAGTTGGCATGGTACCTGGGCCAATTCGTGTTTGGGCGTATGGCCTCGCCGCGCGCCTGAAGTAACTTTTGCTTGGAGTATCAGCAACAGCTTGGCAACACGCGCTCAATCGCCGCACCTGGAAGTGCAGGGCGCAATACTCAGGGCCGGACGCCGTGCTGGTTGCAGCCAGCGGACTCATAATCCGCCTCCGAGAGGACACCGTGGGTTCAAATCCCACCCGGCCCACCAAATGCGCAACGACGATGCTCTCATTAGGCAGAGCCGACTGATCTACCGCCTTCGAGCGAGCCATAGCGCTCCCAGGTGAGTTGAAGCGCGTTTGCTTTCAACCCCGGTTGTTCAAGCGCCTGCAAGCACGTTGAAGCGCGTAACTAGACCCCCGAGCTCAGCCACCTACCATGTTGGGCTGAGGTCTGCCACCGAGCATGCTGCGAAGTTGCTCAATAGTGGCCTGTGCCATGGCCGACGATGACCGTGTCGCTGACGACGGCTGGGCCAGGGCACGCGAGAGCCCAGTCGCTGCTCTGTCCATCTCGATCAGCCAGGCGCGCGCTTGGTCGTGCCCTAATGAACTTCGGCGACCGTTGGCCTCGGTGATCACAATAGAGGCCGAGTCGACCTCGTAGATCCGACCGTCAGGTGCGGACACCCGTCGCCCACGGTATCGCTCGATGAGTTGGGCAACCTCCAGCCGGTCTTGCGCCGCCTGCGCGGCGGTTGCGCGCCTCTCGTCTTCTTGGGCCTTCCGAGTTTGGACGACATGGCTATAGTCTATGGGCTTTCCGAGGAGCGACTTGAGGTAGGCGAACAGCTCTCGTCCCCGGAGCGACCCAAGAACATGACCCGCTGCCGAGACAACGTTCGACAGTCGGTGGCCTGCCTCTCTCGCGAGCCGCATCAGAAGGAAGAGGGCGGACGTCGTCAGCTCTTGGTCGCGCACGAGAGGCGCTAGATCAATGGGCACAGCCCGATCGTGAATTTGCACAAACTCTCTCGGCCGCGAATGTTTCTTCGTAGAAGACTGCTTGGGGTTGTTTACGCCACTCACTGGTGCGAGACATGCGGAGCTGGACCGCGACTCATCGGAGCCCGTTCGAGGTTCTGGGTACCCAAGCTCCCGGCCAGCGAGCCCGATGCACTGTAGCAACTTTGCGGTGAAGCCGATCCGCCCAACGACCTCGAGCTGCGCCCTCGTGCGTTGCTGCCTTTCACGCTCAATAAGCCCGGCGTCTTCAAGCGCGCCAAGCGCCCGATAGACAGTGGCCTCGCTAATCGCGAGGTGCTGCGCAATCGTTGCCTTCTTTATGAAGGCGAGCGAGGTGGGATCGTTCTGGTTCAGGGCGAAGCGGATGAGCGTTGCCAAGACTTGGCGATTGGTGATGTGCAAAGCTCGGAGCCCATCGGACTCATAGACCAATGCGATCGCTCTGAGAATCCGCTCGGGCAGCCGGCGAGCATCGCACCTGGCTGCCTTGGGTTGCGAACCGTCGCTTTCGACAGCGGCCGGAGAGTGCGGCGCACCGCCACACGTTGTTGTTCTTCGGGCAATGGGAAGCCCGTCGAAGCGATATCTCATTTTCTTCGATCAATGCGCAAACTTGTGGGGGAGCATTGACAACGAAGGGTGGGCTTCATAAACTCGGACTGTCTTGTTGTTGGACGAGTCAAGAGGGTTTCGAAGCCTGCTACGCCTGTTGTCAATGCCGATTAAAAGCCTGGAGCTGCAACTCCAGGCTTTTTTCGCTTATGAGGATGCCTACGGGCTCAACAACCCCTCCTTGAAATCCGCGTGCCAACGCTACCCACAAAAATGAAGTGCCGGACGGCTGTGGCACGCGCGATGGCGGAGAGCTCGCAACCATCAGACGCCACGAACCATCGGCTGATTAACAAATCAAGTTAGCCCGGCTTCAACAACAAACCGGGACGTGGGGTTCTTCTTTGCCGTAGAAATATGCAGCCAGTCGCGGGCGCGCGTGAGGGCAACGTAGAAAAGTCGCCGCTCCTCACTCTCCGGACTGGCTTCGTCCGGAATGATGGTTTCCTCGGCCCGGATCACAACAACAGCCGACCATTCGCGCCCCTTGGAGGCATGCATGGTCGTCAGCACCAAGGCGTCGTCGGCCGGTTCGTTATTCTTTTGGCGTAGAAACAGAAGGCGTTCCGAGAATGGACCGTTCAGCCGCGTCAGGACGTCATACGCGGTATTGATAGCGCGCTTGCCCGGGTCGTCCGCCACAAACTTGAGCATCCATTCGCGCACGCCATCGAGAACAAGGGATAAGAACTGGCGTTCACAGAGGGCTTGCCATTCCGCGAGCTTCTTCACGAAGTCGCGATACTTGTCGACTGTTGATTCTGCGATCCCGTCCTGCGCGAGATCCTTCTTTCGCGGAATCGACCCCTCCGGCTTCGCCGCAGTCTGCGTGTGTAGAAGCTGCAGCTCATGCGAGCCAATGCCGGCGAAACCTAGCAGGGCATCGACGCCAGAGTCCTTGGACTTCTGGATCAGTTCCAGTAGGTCCCCCATCAACGCTGCCTCCGGGCGATCGAGGATAGAGCGGCCGGCCGCGCGGTAGTACTTGACACCGTGCGAGCGGCAGACAGCCTCCAATGGATCGAGAATGCGGTTCGTCCGCGCCAGCACGGCCGCCGTTTTGCCAGCCCGCAGAACCGGTGTCAGCGCCTCAACGGCTGAAACCGCTTCCTTGTACTCGTCCTCCAAACGCTTGAACTCGATGGCGCCGCCTGGCCCGCGATGGGCTACCAGCTCCTTCAGGATACGGTCCTTGTTGTTTCGAATGACACGATCCGCGATGTCCAGGATCTCAGCGTGTGAGCGGTAATTCTTCCCGAGGATGACGGACCGCGCGTCGAACTCCTTGATGAATGCTTCCATGCCCCGAAATCCGAGCGCACTTCGAAATCCGTAGATCGACTGATCATCGTCCCCGACCACCGTCACGATCGAACCGGCCGCCGCGTGCAGCGCCGTCCAGCGTGATTGCAGGCTGTCGCAATCCTGGTACTCATCGACAAGCAGGTACGTCATACGGTAGGGCGCAATTGTTCCGCTTTGCATCCCAGCTACAGCCAACCGCAGCATGTCCTGAAAGTCGATCTTGCCGTTCCGGGCCAGGGCACTCTGGTAGGCCTCATACAACTGAGCCTCCACGGTTCCTGAAGGCGGGGCGGACAGTTGCATCTTGGCGCGCTCAATCGCGGCGATAGCGTCCTCGACCTTCCCATCAAATCCCCCTTCCTGCAGGATCTGCCCGACGATAGCGAACCGAACGCCGTCGTGGACGATATCGGTGAGCTTGCCGGTTCCCTTCCCGAGTTGCTTATAGGCCAGCGAATGGAAGGTGCCCGCGAGCAGTCGCTTCTTGGCATCGGCGCCGGCTAGCCCCAGGATACGGTCACGCAATTCGATCGCGGCGTCCTTGCTGAACGTTACCGCGCCCACCGTCACGTCTGGGTTGGCGAGCAGCACGGCTGCCTTTGCCGCAATCGTCGCCGTCTTTCCGGCGCCTGGCACGGCCACGGCGACGCAGTGCTGACGCAGGTTGACCACCTCGCGCTGGGCGGGGTTTAGTCCTTCCAATAACTTTTCGAGCGACATGGCGGATCGCAGTGTGGCAGTAAGTGGCACTTGGTCCCGGTTCAATACAGCAAGTGCCCCGATCTGGGACATACCCTGACTTGGGCGACTCAAGTGCCATTGACTGCCAGCAGGTTGGACGGATTGCCCCGAACTGGCACCTGGTGGTACTTGCTGCCACTTGGGTCGACTTGATACCCGTCGGAGGTAGAAAGTGCCACCTCGTGCCAGATGCAGCGACTGAAAGACATCGCAGATTGTTCGATGCAATTGGCCTTGGGCGATCCAAGTGCCATTGACTCCCAGCAGGACGGATCATCTAACTATTGCTGGGGCTTCATCGGTGTATCAATGTGGCACTTGGTGCCAAGATCCCAAGTTCACGTGGAAACATGGCACCAAATGCAAGGCTTCACAATCACACACTGCGAACGGTGGTCATGAGCTTCAGATGTGTTGTGTAGCTACGCAGTCCCAGCGGCTGGAACTTGCGAAGGAAGCGCATCACTTCCTCGTTCACGTCGGTCATATCCCGAATGCCGTTCCAGACCATAAAGTCAAACTGATCCATGGCCTGGTCGAACTTGATCAGGACCTGCAGCGCGCGGACAGCGAACCGCGAGAAGGCCTGGACTTCGATATCGACCGAAGGACGGGTAATAGTCGGTTGGAAGATGATGTCGTCCTTGGCGCGCATCTCGCTCTCCCTTTGCTCCCGGTAGGCCTTGGCGACGCGCAGCTGCTCGTCGACATAGTCTTCCAGCTTGGCGAGTCCTCGCTCGAGGAACGCCTCAATGGTCGTGAGCTCGCTCCGCGAAAAAGTCGACTGGCCAAAGCGCTGCAGGTTGAGCGACATACGGTTCATGTACGGCCACCATTGCTCGAAGAGCGGACGCAAGCGGGTGTGGTTGAGCTTCAGACTCACCGCGACCACCGCAGCGCCGGCGAGTTCGCGATCGAGGATCTGGCGACCGAGTTCGCGCCGGCGGCGCACGATGGCCTGCCGGTCTTCCGGCGATAGCTCGCGGAACAGCTTGCGAGATCGCTCGACCTCGGCCTTCTTCTTTTCGAGATCAGCCGTCGAGATCAGACCTTCTTTGCGCAGCGCGTTGGCCGAGGCCTCCATCTCGATCAGTTCGGTTTCGACGTCATCAACTCGATCTGATGCGCCTTCTGCAGCGCTGCCAGCAGTGCTCGGTGCAACGCTGGGAGCATCCGTCTGGGCAGCGTCGATATCGGCCGCACCAACAGGCGATTCAGAAATGGACAGTTCGGTGGTGATCATCATCTCTCCTGGAGTGGCCAACGTTCGAGGCCATTGAAATCAAACTGACTTGATGTCAGCTACTTGCCGACATGGAAAGACGCCGCGAGGCGCCAGCTGAAGAGGCCCACGAGGCAGACGCCTAGCGCCCACCAGTGGGCCATCAAGGAAACAGGTAAGAGCAGGGCGGTGGTGCCAAGGCCAAAGCAGAGCATCAGACCATGGGCCGCCACGTGGAAGGTGACGGGGTTAGCGAATCCGGCACCAGCGGCCTGTATCTTTCGCGACACCGCTCCATCGTTAAGCAGCGCGGCGAAAAGGATGAATCCACCGAACAGCCAGTGATGCGCGACGGCCGCGCGATAGACTGCGCGGTAGACGGTCAACCAGAACCGCCGCATCCAGCCGCGGCCGAACTCCGAAGCGCCCGCATCCGGTAGCGCCGTATCGGCGTCTGACCCGGAGAACGACGCCTGCAGCGCGCCCGATTGGACAAACCAACGATCGAACCGGGCATTTGCCAACGACGCGGCATCGCGCGCGCCGTCTTGGCCGATCCACTGCGATACGGATGCCTGTTCGGCATCGCTTACCTCGAAGACAGCATCGTTCTGGATAAACGGCACAAGCGCACAGATCATCAGCGGCGACACAAGCAGCCATACGCGTACGTGGGAGACGAATCGGGAACTGGCCATGGTTCAGACCCAACGCAGCAGAAGGAGCAGTGGCAGTGCCGGGATGGCGAGGAGCGCGCCCCAGAAGACCACCGGCTTGCGCGCGGCGATACTGATCAGGGCGAAGCACGGCGCTGCATTGCCGCGCATGAAGTACTCGGGCATCGGCTCTGAGATCGGTTGATTGAGCCAGGCGTGCATTTCCAGTGCGAGCGCGGGGTCAACGCGAAAGAGCTTCGCCACCCACCGGACCGGGACCTGGCGCAAGCTTGCGAAGGACTGCGCGGCCTTAGTGTGCAAAGTCTCGAGCGACATCGTAGTTCTCGAAGTAGCGGGTGAAGCTGTACCCTGTCAGCACGCGAGCGGCCAGTTGGAAGGCGGCGCACCGTTGCGAAATGTTCCCCGGTACGGGTTCGTCGACCACCTGGCAGACATACCCCGCGGGCTGGCGCTGCTCGAACGCAGGGATGGACTCGTGGTAGGGATACCAGACGTTGTACTTCTCGCCCTTGAAGGCGGCGTATCGCTTCGCGTAAAGATCATGGGCGCGCCCGAACAGGCCCTGCATGAAGGCGACGTTCGCGTCGCCGTGTTTGCGCGCCGCGCGCCACGCGGCGATGGCGTCCGTCAGCATTTCCTTGACCAGCGGCTCTTCTCGCACCCGGAAATTCACGCCGATGTAATCGACCACACGGGTGCAGATGTCATCCAGGTCGGGAGACACGATGAACATCGGTGAGAGCTTCGCCGAGAGCTTGTATTCCTTGACGATTTGTCGGAACAGGGTGGAGGGCATTGACCGTATTAGTCCTGGATAATTGGAATTCGACCCTGGTAGACGGAGCCACCAGAGATACGCAGGAAGTACTGCAGGTTCGGTAGTTGCATGATCAGCTCATGCGGAATCAGCGGGGCCTTCTCAAGCTGCATGGAGCGCGACACAGAACCGCTAAATTCGCCGACGTGAGCTTCAGTTCCGGTGCTGGTGCTGCTGGACACGACGATGTTCCGAATGGCGGTCGTGCCTGCCTTCTCTGAGAACCACTGTGCCGTGTCGATATCTTCCAATCGTAAAATGATCTGATTGTTCAAATTGCCCAAAACCTGCTGCATCTTGGCGACGTTTCCGAGCTTCGCCGTCATATCGGAGCGCGTCTGGTAGGCAACGAAAGCCTTGAAGCCCGCACCGCGTCCCTTGTTGAGAATCTGGAGCATCTGTTCGTTGATGGCTTCGGCGACCTCGTCAATGATCAGCACAACCTCGGGCGGCTTGGCGTAGAAGTTGTAGATGGCGCCGGCCACGGAAGCGATGTCCGCCAGCAGCATCGACATGACTGCCTGGGCCACCAGGGAATTGGAGAGCGAGTCCGCGCCAACATAGAGCACGGCCTTCTGCTTGATGACCTTGTCGATGTCCCAGATCTCGCGGTCGTCCTCGAAATCATCTGCTTTCGGTGCCAGCATCAGGCCCGTTTCGCCGGTGGCCAGCATCTGGAGCAAAGGCAGGGCGGAGGCGATGATCCGACCGTAGTGGTCGCGATCGTGCTGAAACGTGGCGATCAGACCGTCGATGGCCTCATGTCCCTGACCCTTGTTCGAGAACCTCTCGATATAGAGGCGGACCATGGCATCGAGCTTTGTGCCGCCGGCGCGCTGCCCGACCTGCTGCATGTAACCGGTAACCTCTTCCTCCCAGTCTGGCTTACCCGCCTCCGGAAAGAAGCGCTGGAGCGCGCGGTCCAGCAGATTATTGATGCCGTTCTGAGCGTACTGCAGGATCGACCGAAGATTGGGCTTATCTCCAACATACAGCTCGCCCTTCACCGCGCGGTCGATGAACAGGAAGGCGAACTGTCGGAACGGACCTTCCTCCATCAGTTGCGCAATGCGGGTGGGAATCTCCGACGGCTGGGCCCAGTTCTCCAGGGGATTGAGCCGGATTGACTGCGACGGCGCCGCTTGCTTCCAATAAAGGAATTTGCGTCCCGTGCGCTCGCATTCCCGCTTTACCCGAGCCGCCCACTCGGCATCGTTCTTCGGGTCAATGACGATCAAAACGTCATTGGGGTTGTGGATCACCTGGGTCGAAATGATCTCGTAGGTGCGGGTCTTGCCGGCGCCAGTCGTGCCGCTCACGGCGGTATGGCCGGGCATCGCCTTGTAATGGAATGGGATAGGAATCTTCTGTGGCTCCATGCCGTGAATCCATGACTTCCCCTGCGGAGACTGGTCGGCGATGCTTCCAGCAGGAGCGAACAGCTTCTCAACCCGCTCCACCAAAGGCTTAGGCAGCCACCGAGGGAGCCCAGGAATGTCGCTCGAAGGCATACGCAAAATGTCGTGTGCGATCTGACAATGCTTCTGGGTCCACTCGAAGCCCGTGCCGAGATACATAGCATCGTCTGTCTTCCGCATTTGCGCGCTCAATGCCAGCAGCTTTCCCACAGGGATGACGGCGAGCCACTTGGTCGAGATCGCAAGGCGGAATTTGAGCGCCCGCCAGACCTGCACCGAGCGGAACAGGAGCATGATCAGGCAGAACAGGGAAAAGTAGCCCCCACCCGGCATTCCGCTGGCCAGAATTAGTACTGCGGCGAGCAACCATCCGGTGGCCGCGCGGAACTCATAGATCGGGCGGAAATGGTTGATGTAATGGTGCATCAGGCGTCCACCTCGTTGCCGGTGGATTGAGGTCGCGTTGCAATCAGGTTCGCAACCTTGTCCACGAGCAGGATGTCCTGCCCCACGATCTTGTACAGCAGCTGAAACTTGCGAAGATTCTCGATCAGCGTTTCCGAGGCGATGCCGTAATTGCTCAACATGCGCTTGCTGATCGCGGGCCGGTTCTCAACCCAGGACACCTTTACCTTGCCGGCCGCCACGTCCTGGGCCAGGGCTCGGAAGAACTCACGCATCAGGTTCGACGCGCCGGCCAACGCTTCCTTGAACGGGTCCGCCGCCTGTTCCGGCCGGATGGATCGCGAGCCGTCGAGCTGGACCGCAGGGCGGGCCGTTTCGCGCGGGACCTGTTCCGTCGACGGCGCTTCCGGGTGCGCGGAAGAGGTATCAGCGCCTACAGGGGGCGGGTTTTCGGTGGGCGTGTAGGAGTCGACAGAGGCAGGCGCAGTTGCCGCGGCTTGCTCGGTTCCGGTTGCAGCAGCGGCAGGCGGCTTCGCTTGGGCTGTGGCATCTGCCGCGGCGCTCAGCAGAGCTGCCTTCGGCGCCGGCGTCGTATCCGGTGAGAAGGCAGCACGCCGCGCCTTGATCTCGAACTGCGTAACCGTGTCGATCGCTTGGCGAGCGACCTTGTGCAGAAGCGTCTCGAGACCGCTCGGTCGGGGATCAGGATTGATGGCGCCGAACAGGTCGGCGAGCACCTGGCCGTCAAATCCTGAAAGTCGCTCCGCACCGAGGATCTCGCGCGCGAGGAGCGCTGTGCGCATGCGCTCAATGGGACGGGCGGTCTCGCGGCGCGTGACGCGGTAGGTGCTGCCACCGAGCCATGGGCCAAACGCACCGTGGATTGCGGGCATCCATTCCAGGCCATCGCTTTCCCGATGAAACTGGAAGTGCCGGCATGGCTCATCCAGGCGTGAACAGCAGGCAGCAAGGAAGAGGGCATACAGGTACTGCGGCTCCAGCTTCCTGCGGCGCTCGGACGTCTGGTCGGCGGCGAACTTCTGCGCACCGGACAGGCGCATGGCGAAGTAGGCCGCTTCCACGGTAGCGCGGAACGCGCCGCCCGCCTCTGCGTGCTCGCCGGGTCGCAGCGGCATGCTCGAAAACCATGTGGCGCAGCGCTCCAGCACGTCGAACCATTTGGTGGTGAAATCGGCGCTCTCCGCTTCGTTCGCGTACTGGCGGATCAGCGCAACGCGGTCGGAGAATGACCCCAGCAGCGTATCCGACGACAGGTGTACATGTGTGGTCATCATTTTCCTGCCAGCTTGTTGCCGAGATTCCAGGCGCCGCGGCCCAGCATCTTCATCCCGCCGGTGGCACCGACGCCGCCGCCGGTTCCGAAGAGGGAGCCTGCAATTTTCGGAATTTCCATGGCAACGAAGACGAGAATGATCGCGGTGCTGAGCGCATAGCTGGCTGCAATGGTGGTGTCCGTCCCGACCTGTCCAACATCTGCCACCATCTCGACGAGCGGCTTGCTTACCAGCTGCGAGATGATGGCTGCCACCACCATGTACATCGAGCCGGTGACCATGTAGTCCAGCCAGGCATTGAAGAACCGTCGGGAGATTTCCGCCATGCCGAATGCCACAGCGAGCGGGCCGACGACGATGCCGATGGCCACAAGCAGGTGCCCGACCAGGATGAACCATGAATAGATCAATGCAGCGATCACAACGGCGATGAAGGCGAACGCAAACAGTAAAGCAGCGACGACGGCGTCAATGAGGGACAAGGGATTGAGCATGCCCGCTTTCAGGGTCTTGACGACGGAATCCACAAACTTGCCGCCGGTGTTGGCCAACGTTCCCGCGAGGTCATAGACATTCTCACCTCCGTTGATCGATGTGGCGAGGTGGTCAAACCAAAGAAACAAGCCCGAGGAAAAGCTTGTGTAGCTGGCATACAGTGAAGCAAAAATCCCGAGTACGAGAAATGTCTCAAAGAGATCCGTCCAGGCGCTGACGGGATCAGAGGTTGCTGCGAATCGAAGCCCGGCAAGTACCAGTGTGATAACGCCCAGCCCGAACGCGATCTTGTTGGCGTCCTCAACCGTGGTCTGGCTGAGCGATGCAGCCGCCTGAATCAGGCTACTGCGCATGGCATTCAACTTTCTCAGGGTCTTCATGATCCCCGCGCCAATGTCGCCCGGTTGACCAGCACTTGCTGCTGGCACGGCTTGGTTGCCACTCGTCGACTCCTGTGCTGTGGCCATCTGCGGCACGATACAAAACGCGGCGAGAAGCAGCCCGGCGAAGCGCAAGCACAATACGGTTCGGATGGTCGAAATCCAGCTCATTTCAGGTTCATGATCTTCTGACGTTGCTGGTCTCGCTCGGCTTGCAGACGACGCGCCGTGTCGAGCGACTCGGTCTCGATGGCCAGCGCCTTCTGGTCCTTGTCGGCATCCGACTGCACCTTGGCGCTCATCATCTGCAGCAGATCCGAGTTCTGGTTAGCGAGGACGTCGAGCATCTCGTTGGTCGCTTCCGCCGCAGCCTGCGCCGTGCTAGTGAGCTTCATCTCCTTCTGGATCTTCTGCCGACGCTTGGCCTGGGTCTGCACGTTCTTGACCACCGAGGTGCCCAGACCGAACAGGTTCTTCGCGGTCTTGTCTCCATTTGCCAGCAGCGTGCGCTGGTCCTCAAGCCACTGCCCGCTGGGCTTGCCCGAAGCCTTGACCATGCTGCGCACCTTGGACAGATAGTCCGCGTTGTCGGAGACGGCCCCGTAGAGATCGTTCAGCGTCACGCCGTAGAGATCGAACTTGCCGATCTCATCCTTGATCGCGTCGAGCTGCTCGGTAAGATGGGCCGGGTCCATTCCGGTGGCCTGCAGCAACTGATTCGCCATCATGCGGTACTGGTAGGCGATATTGGTGTTCTCGTAGATTTCAGTCTTGAGCGCCTGCAGTGCCGTCCTGGTCGTCTGCACCAGGTTTGCGCCATCTATCACAGGAAGCGCGGCGTGAACGTTCGTGGAAACTGCGAGGCTTGCCACCATGGCGGCACGGACAATCCAACCTTTCATCGGTCTCTCCTTATGCAGAGCGCGCGAGCATCTCGCGCACGTAGTTTTGCTGCCAGTCAGCTGCCCCGGAAGCGTAGTGACGATCGAGGATGGATTGCGCCACGCCATCGGATCGGAGCATCGCCACCATTTCGTCGGAGAACGTGCTCTGAAGCATTCGCGTTTGTGCCCGCGTGATCCACAGATAGTCGCGGTTCGGCACCGCGTCGTTGATCATCTGGATCTGATCGTCGGTCAGGCCGAACTTGTCCTTGTAGAGATCCTTGCTGGTATTGGCCTGGGTGTTCGGCAGATAGATCAGATTGCCGACGTTGTCCTTGAGAATTTCGAAGTCCGGCACGCGTTCGAGCTGCCGCAGCGACTGCGTGGCCATCCAGACGGCACCGTTGAGCTTCCGGATGGTGGTGATCCAGGTCTCCAGCCGCTTGTAGAACCGAGGGTGCTGGAAGAAGAAGCCCGCCTCTTCGACTTCGATAATCGTGTACCGGAGGCCGTCCATCGACTGGCTGATGCGATAGAAGGCATAGTCGGAGAACAGCACAGCAGCGCGTGGATACTTCTCGAAGAGGTCGCCCATCTCGATCGACAGGTTGTCGCTGACGTCGAATGCATCCTCTGCGTGGTCAAAGAAGTGTCCGTACTGCCCGCCTTGCAGCCAGATTTGCAGCCGTTCGCGAAGGCTGTCGTGCAGCAGTGTGGCCAGGCGCCCGAGGGTCCAGTGCTCGCGCGGGTACGTCGCGAGAATCTTCACCGCCTCGTAGATGTCCTGCGACTGTTGAGGACTGAGGGAGAAATCTTCATCCTCGAGAGCCAGCGTCACCCATTCAGTGACATAGGTGAAGTTCGTCGGCCTGTTGAGGAGCGACAGCGGGTTCACGTGTGTCGCCGCCTGGAACTTGCCGGTCACGTCGACAAATGCGCCGCCACTGAGCAGCGTCGGGATGCGGGTCGAGCGGTCCTTGTCGAACCGGATCCGGCGCGCGTCGTGACGCCCGGCCTGCGAGACGAGGAAGTTCAGGAACACCGACTTGCCCGCGCCGATGGGTCCGATGATAAGCAGGTGCCCGTTGCCGCCAGGCTGGTGCAGGTCAACGCGCTGTGCGGTGCGATGACGCGTGGGCAGACAGGTGAGGGGAGGCACTTCCTTGCCGGCTTTGTCGGACAGCCACGCGTTGCGGGTTGGACCGGGCATGACGGAACGCACCGGTGCAAGATCAGAGACCGCAGGCGTCTCGACAAACTGAAGACGACGCTGCTTGTCCCATCGGCCGGGCAGGGTGCTGTTCCATGCCGGCATCAGGTTGGCCTTCTCCCGGATGGCACCAAAGCCGGCGTTGGTGAGCGCGCCCACCACCTCGCTCACCGAGTCTTCCAGAGCCGATTCGGTATCGCCGTAGACGACGATGGAGATATTCGCGAAGCCGTGCTGGGTGCCCTCGGCCGTCAGACGCTTGAGAGCCTTGCCCGCTTCCTTGGCCAGCTCTTCACGCCCCTCGTCGTTCTCGGCTTCCTCCTTGGCAAAGTACTGCTTCAGGATCGCTCGGACATTGAGCGCCGCCATCTTGTAGAAGCGCCGGACCTTCTCGATGTAGGCCGCCGCCCGCGCCGTATCGAGGAACCGGTACATAATGCAGACGTCGAGCTCGGCATCGATCTGCATCAGGCTATCCAGTGCCGCTTCCTGGAAGCTCATCCATTCCTTGACGGCAACGATCGCGGCGTACCGCTTCCCGTGGGCGGATTCGAACAACAGCCGCTCGGAGCCGACGGTGACTTCCGATTCCGTCAGATGGCTATCAAGCAGGGTCACCGGATATCGAATGCGACGGGGTGGCACGCTCGGATTAGCCGCCTGATGCAGTACTGCGTAGCTGTCCTGCATGACCAGTCGGCGCGTGCGCAGGCGAGGCACGCCTCCTGTGAACGCATCCAGCATGGATTCGAAGCGGCGCGCGTCTGTCGTCAGCTTCTCCAGATCGAAGGCGAAGGCGCTGCGCGCAAGGAGGGTGTCTTTCGTTGCCTCGAAAATGGCAGGAATGACCGACTTGCCGCCAACCGTCATGTGGTAACCGGTTTTGTCGAAGAACTTCGCGATCCCGCTTTCCGGGGTATAGGCGAGCGCCAGCGAGTGGGTATTGTGGAAGTACTTCCCGGTCGTCATGTGCGCGCGGTTCAGCGCGTCGAGCCGAGCATCCGCCCCCTCCGTAAAATCGCCGTCGATATAGCTGCGCGCCCGCCGATGGCTGATTTTCCACCATGCGGTGATCCGGTTATCGAACGACCGGCACGCCTGGTCCAGCTGATTGCGGGCCGACGTAATGTCGTTGCTGTCCGGACTGTCGGCATCGACACCCAGGAACTCGTAGGTCGCGAGCAGCGACCCGTCCTTGTTCAGGATCAGCTCAGGGGTGATCGAAGTCAGCCACGGCGCGATTTCGTAGAGCGGGCGGCGTTTCAGGTTCAGCATGGCAGGTCACTGTCAAAGCCATAGGGGCGGCGAAAGAGGGTGCTCAGCTTGCCGTGCCAGGGAGTTGATTCGTACAGGTCGCCGTAGTGGTTGTAGACGTTGAGGATCTGGTTCCACCACGGGTCCCGACTGGTGAGCCAGCGCAGGAGCGCGTGGAAGGCCATGCCCACCACCACGACGGCCACCGGGATCTTCCAACCGCTGCGGAAGGTCACGTACACCAGCAGGGCGACAACGGTGCCATTGGCGATGGCTAGACCGCGAACGGCACCGCCGATCTGGCGCGGCCGGGAAAGGCCGATGCTGACGTGGTGCTCGCGCATGATCAGAAGCCGGTGCACTGAGCAGCGACGCCCAGCGTTTTCATGATTGCCGGTGCAGCGGCGGCCAGGCCGATGCCGATACAGATGACCGAGACGAACTTCATGATGGTGGACTCGGAGTTGGCAATACCGATGGCGCCCAGCACGATCAGGATCAGGCCAGCCACGAAGAGGTACTTGGTGTTGATGAAGGTGGCAATGCCGCAGATGAACTCGCCGAGGTTGCCGAGGAAGCCGAAATCGGCAGCCGCGGCCGAGGTGGCGACGCCCATCAAGCCGACCAGAACCAGCATGGAGGGGAGGGACTTTCGCGCCGTTGCGGCTGCACGTTGGGTAAAGCGGTGAGACATGAGAGAGACTCCTGGTGGTTAGAAAACGCGTTCGATGTCGTAGTCGTTGTTGCGGAAGCCCTTGATCTCGATGATTTCCGAGATGTGGCGCATCTCGCCGGTGCGGCGCATATGGACGACGTAGTTGAAGCACTCCGCGATCAGCTTGCGCATGTCGTCCAGCTCCCAACGTGAGCCATGGGGGATACCGAGCATCGCAAGGCTCTCCATGCGGGAGAGCGCCGAGCGGGCGTTGTTGGCATGCAGCGACGCCATGCCGCCGTCGTGGCCGGTGTTGAGGGCCTGGAGCAAGTCGAAGGCCTCGCCACCGCGGACTTCGCCAACGAGAATGCGATCTGGGCGGAAGCGCAGCGCCAGTGCCACCAGTTGCTGGGTGGTCACGTTCTTGTCGGTGTTGGAGAGCAAGCGCACCGCGTTCGGCACACGCGTCTTGAGCTCCATGGTGTCTTCGATGGTCAAAACGCGCTCGCCGTCGGGGATGTTCTCCACGAGGGCGTTCAGGAAGGTGGTCTTGCCGGAGGAGGTGCCGCCGGCGACGAGAATGTTCTTGCGCTGGCGCACCAGTTCAATGAGAGCGTCCTTCAGCGCGTCGTCTTCGACCGCGCCATTGAAGATAGGCCGATCGGTGTGCTTGCTGCGGGCATGCCGGGCCGAGAACGCGCCGGCCTTGACGTAGTCGCTGAGCGACAAGTTCGTCTCACGGTGACGTCGGATGCTCAGTGCGTGGCCGTCGACGGCGGTGGGTTGCATCACGGCAGCAATGCGCAAGCCCTTATGGCCGGCGTTGATGATGCCCTGTGCTGTGCCACGCACGGCAGATTTCTGGACGGAAGAAGCTAGCGATCGGACGGCGCCTTCAAGTTTGGCGGGCTCCAGCTGCACGTCCAGGCGCGTCATCTCGCCGCGGCGCTCGACCCAAATGCTGTCATGACGGTTCACCATGACTTCGGCCACATCTGACGCATCGATGAATGCGCGGATTGGTGCCAGCGACTCAAAGAACATCGCAACGGCGCTGGCTTCGAGCTGACTGAGCTGCAGGACTGGATGGTTCGGATCGAAGACTTGCATGCCCGCTATTGTTGGCGGGCGGCCCATGACGTGGGTCGTCAAAAGCTGGGTGATTTTTGCGAGCTTTCCAGAAAACTTGCGCAAGCATCTCTCTGCTGAAGTGACCTCAAACGAAGCAGACCGTGCTTGCAAGGCTGAGCATGCTCATACCGGATTTCCGGAAAGCCATACCAAAACTGCGAGCTTTTCGGACTATTGAAACTCGCTAGCTCTCCCAATGGAGTCAGTATCCAAAGCGGATGCGGACTGCGTAGAGGGAAACAATTTCAGAAAGCCGCGCAAAATCGCACTGCTTTCCTCGGTACTCCGGTGAGGGTTCACTGCTTCAATTAGCGGCATCCCAATGGACCGCCGCAGCATGCCTCTCTTCCGCAAGAATTCCAGCAATGCCAAGACCCTGGCGGTATCCCCGGGGATGTACGGCAATGAGAGCTCCGAACAGGTGATCTTCGACCGTACGACCAGGATTGCCATCGAGCGGAATCACTGGAAGGTGGCCACGCTCGGGCTGGGTTGCATTGCGCTCGCGGCCATCATGACCCGCGAGCCGCCGCCATCCGTGGTGAAGGCGGTCGGCGTGTCAGCCGACGCCAGCGGCAAGCCCATCGTGCGGGAGCTGGAAGCGTTCCAGCCGGAAGGCATTCAGCTCCAGTGGGCATTCAAGGACCTCGTGACGCGCTGGTTCACGATCGAGCCGATTCTGACCACACAGGTCGAGGATTCCCGCATGGCGCGGAACCTGCGGTCGGTCCGAGAACAGATGATCGGATCGTCGCGCAAGCAGTTCGAGGATTGGGTGACCGAGGACGAGCCGTTCCGGCAGGTGGGCACGTCGGCCACCCTGGTGCGCGAGGTCAAGGTTACCAATGTCGCGGTGCTTCCCGACAGCACGGTCGCGGTCGAATTCATCACCACCACGACGGAAGATGGCTACAAGCCGCGCAAGATGCGGTACGCGATGACCTTCCGTTACCAGGTGAAGCCGCCGACCAGTGATGCCGTGCTCGGTACCAATCCGTTCGGTGTCCACCCCGTCTTCTTCAGCCTTCAGAAATCGCCGGCCTGAGGCCGCGACCACGCTCATGGAAATTCGCAAGTCATCCCCGCTGAGTGCCTTGGCTGCCGCCGTGCTAGCGCTGAGCTTTGCCGTGACCGAAACCCACGCTGCTGACAAGCCGATGCGCCGCCCCGGCGCGGGCGTAGCAGCGCTGGGCATCGGCGACATCAGCGATGCGATGAATCCTGCCAATCCCTTCAACGGTGGGGTGGACCCCATAGCGCTGCCCGGCGATTCCCGACTGGTCGTCTTTACCTATAACCGAGACCAGATCTTCCGCATTCTGTCCGCACCGCTGAAGATGACCACCATCGAGTTCCCCGACGATGAACAGATCGTCGGCGAGCCCGCCTGGGGTGAGAGCGTGCGTTGGGATTACGAGACCGATGGCCTGAACCACCTGTACGTCAAGCCGCAGGCGGCCGGCCTGGTCAACACACTGTCAGTCAACACCAACAAGCGCAGCTACGAATTCACGCTGGTGTCCTCGCCCCTGGGCGGAATCTTCTACCAGAAGGTGCGGTTCCGCATTCCGACGTCGTTTGCTGCCAAGGCGAAGGCGCGCAGTGAATCGCGTGCCGACGGCGCCGAAGGGCTCTCCGCCGATGCTGGTGGCCGCAGTGCCGATGCCGTGGCGGTGGCCCCGGAGCAGCTCAACTTCGACTATTCCATTTCCGGTAGTGCGAGCTTCCGGCCCGATACGGTCTTTGACGACGGCAAGGCCATCTGGCTGCGCATCCCAAAGGGAGCCGACTGGCCCGTTGCCCTGGTCAAGGACGGCAGCGATTTCGCGGTGGTGAACTTCATCCGGCGAGGCGAATTCCTGGTCGTCCAGCGCCTGGCCGAAACGATCGCGCTGCGCTCGGGCTCGGATGAAGTGAAGATCGAGCGCGGCCGTCGCCGCATTCTGGGGTTGTTCTGATGCGCGATCGGAAGTCGTCCAATAACGTCTCCGACGTCACGGATGCGCAGGAACGCACGGTCAAAGGGAAACTCCCGCGCAACATTGTTATGGCGCTCGGCGTGGTCGCGGCGTTCCTCGTTGGCGGGCTCGGCTACTACTTCCAGTCGGTCAGCGAGGAGCAGTCCGATGCCAAGGCCGAGCAGGACCGCGCGGAGCAGCTGCGCCAGCGGGCCAGCAGCGGCGACAACGGCCAGTCGCTCGAGGCCACGATCCGGGAACAGGCTGCCAGGGCCCGGGAAGAGGCTGAGCGGCAACGCGCTCGCGCGGAGAAGCCGGACAGCGGCACGGCGCCGATCATGAAGGCTGGCGACCTGGTTGGTGCGGCCAAGCCCACCACTGCCGAGGTGAAGAAGAACGAGGAAGACGACATCTTCACCTCATCGATTTACAAGAAGGGCATGCGCAAGTCGCAGATGGGCGGCACGAAGATGCCGGCTGGCATGGCGGACCTGACCGACCCGGCTCAGATGCGCGTTCTGCAGCAGGCGGCGGTCGCGCGCGCCAGTGCAAGCAATGGGCTCCCGGAGCCCGCTGAAGCTCCCGCTTCTTCCGACAACAAGTTCCTGCGCGATGCAACCGCCGCGAGGACCTTGCGCACCGGTTTCGACGGGAAACTGCCGAAATGCACGGTCAGCCGAGGCTTCGTCATTCCTGCGACGTTCGCCGGCGGCCTCAACTCGGACAAGCCGGGCGAGTTCCGCGCGACCGTCTCGCAGGACGTGTATGACACGGTGACGGGTCGGTGCAAGGTCATCCCCGCCGGCAGCACGCTGGTGGGTTCTTACAACGCGGATATTGCCGTGGGCCAGGAGCGTATCCTCGCGGCCTTCGTGCGCATGCAGCTGCCGAACGGCAAGACCGTTCCGCTGATGGGCATGCAGGGTGCCGGCCCCAACGGATATTCCGGCATCAGTGGCGACGTCAACAATCATTTCCTGAGGATCTTCGGCGCTGCACTGGTTATCGGCATGCTTGAGCATGCCTTTAAGGACAACAACACCGCGACCACGGTTGGGGCAAATGGCCTGACGACCTATGGCAATGCTGCTGGGCAGATCGCTGCCCAGACCGCATCCACGATCCTGAGCCGCACTCAGGGCATCCGCCCGACGATTACGACTGAGCCGGGTCAGAAGATGGTGGTGCAGGTCAAGCACGACATGGTGCTGGAGGCTTACCGTGACTAAGACGCTGGTAGCCCTTGTTGCGTGTCTGCTGACGAGCCACGTGCCCGCCGCGACGATCCAGGCGGTCATCAGCCCGAATGCGGTGGTCGTGAATGCCGACGGCAAGGACCTGTTGCATACGATCGCGGGAAAACCGGTGCTCTACTGCGGGCTCGACGCATTCCTCGCATGGTCATCACGCCTGATCGGTGCATCGATCGAAGCGGGATCGGACGCCGGTCCGGTTGTCCAGATCGGCGGCAAGGCGGTGCCGATCTCGGGACTCTTTGCGCGCGAAGGCTGGCTGCGCCCGGCCGAGCTGACTGAGGCAGCGCAGGAGGCGCTTGCTGAGCGACGTGGCGGCTGGGCATGTGCGCCGAAAACCGAGCCATTTGCGCAGATGGGCCAACGTGTGGACCCGAAGATCACCGCAGGTATCGCGATGAACGAGTCGGCCTATCGCGGGCGGCCCTGGCCATGGACCTTGAACGTGGCCGGCCGCGGCATGTTCTTCGCCACGCGGGAGGAAGCCTATACGGCGATCAATCGTCTGCTGGCGAGCCAGCGTTGCGATTTCGACGTCGGGCTCATGCAGGTGAACTGGTGCTACCACGGCAAGCGCTTCTCCTCGCCGTGGGACGCACTGGCGCCGGCGACCAACATCCGCGTGGCTGAAGACATTCTGACCGAAAACCTGCGGCGCAGCGGCTCCACGATGAAAGCTGTGGCCTGGTACCACAGCGCCAACCCGGAGCGTGGTGGCCCGTACTTCGCTCGCTTCATGAACCACGTCGCAAAATTCCGATGATCAGGCCGCTCCTTCTCTCCGCTTTGGTATTGACGGCGAGCGCCACCGCCATGGCGGCCGATACCGACCCGCTCGACTTCGATTATCAGATCGTTGCCCGGGCGGCCGATCGTCCTGCCCTCATCTTCAACGACGGGCTCTCCACGTATATCCAACCTCGTCCGGGTCAGGCGGTCCAGGCCGATGGCGCCTTGCAGACCGGGCCTTACTGGGTGGTCGATGGCGTGCCCGATGTCGTCCGCTACACCGTGAACGGCCAGCCGGTGCTGGCACGATGGAAGCGCGCGAATGGCTTCACTTCGGAGCCGGCGAATCCCACGGGCGACCTGCCGCGCAGCATTGCCGGCATTTCCGGGCGGCTGGCGCTGATCGGAAGCTACACGACACTCCCGGTGGTGCGCCCCGGGCGATCTTCCCTGCCTCTCGTGCAGATGATCAAGTCCATCGCACCGGCAGGGTGGACCGGCACCGCACAGAAGGACATTCCGATGACCGAGGATGTCTCCGTCGAGCTGGGCGGTGGCGAGAACTGGCTGCAGGCCCTCGCGCGCGTGCTGGATCGCCGCAACCTGTACGCGGAAGTGGATTTTACCCGGCGCAACATCGCGCTGCGCGCCGCGCCGCCCAAGGGCTTCTCGGTGGTCGGAGAGCCTTCGGCTGGGACGCCGACCGGCGGAGCGTTGCAAGCGTCTACCGAAGGGCCGACAGCGCAGTTGGCAGTGGCCGCGACGCCGCTGCCAGAAGGGCCGACACTGGCTTCGGCATTCGGCGCGGTTGCGATCCGCGACAACAAGCAGGGTCGCATTGAGATCCGATTCGAGCAGGAACCGAAGGATCTGGCTCTGCGTGACGGTTCGGACAGCAAGATCTGGACGAAGTGGGACGAGGCGCAGCGCATCCTGTCGTTTGCGACGGTTGACCGCTTCACCGCGACCGCGGATGGGAAGTCGGTGCAGGTGGATCGCACCCCCGAGATCGAGTATGTATTCCCAGCCGAGAACGGCGCCGGCTTGGAGATGGTGTTCGAGAAGGACGGCGCCACCTACCTCAGCTTCAAGAAATCGATGGTGGGCGTGTCGGTGTTCGGCGACGATCACCAGCGCAACGGCGAACAGAAGGACCGCTATTTCAAGTTCAACGGCATTGCCGCGCGCATGACCGTGATCGCCGACGGCAACGTGGTGTACGTGGACCGAGTGCCGCAGGTTCGCTTCAGAGAGCAGCCCGGGAAGGTGGCGCTATGAGGGCTTGCGCTATCTGGCTATTGGCATGCCTCTCTATGCTGACCGGCGCCGCGTATGCCGACTGCCTGGACGATGCTGCGACCTTCCACGGTGTGAGCCCGACCCTGCTGCGCAGCATTGCCTGGCAGGAGTCCGGCATGCGGCCCTGGGTCACCAACCGCAATGCCAACGGTTCGGAAGATATCGGGCTCATGCAGATCAACTCCATTCATCTACCGCGGCTGGGGCGCTACGGCATTACGCGCGCGCACCTGTTTGATGGATGCACCAATGCGTACGTTGGCGCGTGGATTCTGCGCGAGAACATCCAGCGCTTCGGGCCAACGTGGAAAGCCGTCGGCGCCTATAACGCTTCTTCGCCCGACAAGCAGCTGCGGTACGCCAACCAGATTCATGCCCGGTGGCAAGCGCTGCAGCGCGCGGCCCTGCGCTAGTCCTATCCGTTCAATCGAGAGCATAGCTATGTCCCAACCCCATCGAACCGTCCGCATAGTCGTGACTGCGGGCTCGCTTTTGAGCGGTCTGTTCATCGCGCCGGCCTTGCACGCCGCTCAGTTGCAGAACGACGGCTGGCAGTCACTGCAGCCCGTCCGCGCAAATCCCGCGTCCATCGACCGCACGCTGCTCGCAGCGAATGGCTCTTCGCCTGCTGCAAGTGCGGGTCTTTCGGCCGGGGTCGCAGTGAGCGCACCTCCCGCCGCCGTTGTGGTCGGTGACGTCTACCGCCTCGTGAAAGGCGAGCCGCTGCAACAACAGTTGCAGAAATGGGCTGCACGCGCGGGCTGGACGGTGGTCTGGAATGTCCCCGATGGGTGGATCGTCCCGGGCGACAAGGACTACGGCGGTGACTTCGAACTCGCCGTCAAGCGTGTGGTTGAGGAGCTGGCCAACAACGGCGCCGATGTGGTGGGTGACAGCTGGCGCGGCAACCGTACCGTGATTATCAGCCAAAACGGGATCGTCCAATGATGAAGCAAAGCAAACGCTATACCGCGGCGGCCGTGGCGGCAGCCACACTGCTCTCTGGTTGCGGCGTGATGGAGACGCGCCGGGTGCAGAGCGCCATCAATAGCGAGGCGCAGGCGCGCTACGCCGACGCGCCGCGCAGTCGGCCCGTGTTCCGCGTGCACGAAGGCGCCTGGCTGATGGGTGAGAAGATCCGCGCCAGCAAGCCGCAGCCGGATATCTACGGCAAGCATGTGGTGTTCAAGGGGACCCTCGGCTCCTTGAACGAAGCCGCCAACTGGATCGCCCAAAGCGTTGGCGTACGCTCGACCGTCGATCCGTCGGCAGCCGCTGTGGTGGCGCCCAGCGTGGCGCCGGCGGTGCAGCCGGCAGGCGCAGTTCGCCCGGGCGGGCCGATTCCGATGGGCGGCACGGCCAGGGTAGATCTGAGCGCTCCGCTCAGCGTTGCCGCGGGCGCGACCGCCGGCGGGGCCGCGGCGCTCCCGCTGACGCTGCGGTACGAAGGCAGTTTCAAGGGTTTCCTGGATGCCGTGGAAGCGCATTTTGGGGTCTGGTCCCGGTACAACGACGGCACGGTGACGTTCTTCAAGACGGAAACCCGCACCTTCATGCTGCCGAGCCTCGCGGATTCGTCTTCGATGAATGGATCCATCACCACGACGGACAGCAGCTCGAGCGGCATGTCGGGCGCAGGCGCGACCGGGGCCAGCAATGGTAGTAGCGGGGCCGGGCGCAGCGGTCAGTCGATGAGCATGTCGGTCGAGATGAAGCCGTGGGAGACGCTCCAGGCGACCGCAAAGGCCGTTGCAGGCGCCAGTGCCGAGGTGGTTGTCGACAAGAACCTGGGCACCCTCACGGTAACTGGCGATCCGGTCCAGTGCGACCGCATCGAGCAGTTCGTCAAGAGTCTGGCCGCCATGTATGGCAAGCAGGTAGCCATCGACGTGCAGGTCTACGAGGTCCGTGTGACGCGCGAGGATAACTATGGCCTGAACCTGGCCCTCGCGTACCAGAGCTCCAGCGGTCAACCCGGGGTCACGTTCAATTCCGCCAGCATGCCAAACGTCTCGGGCAGCGCTTCGCCGATGAACCTCGGCGCGACCATCATGAGCGGGCCGTTTGCCGGCAGCAAGGCCGTGATCCAGGCGCTGTCGACGCTGGGCAACGTGTCGCAGGTGGTGTCCCGCTCGGGCGTTACGCAGAACGGGAAGGTCCTCGCGCTGCAGACCGCGACGCTGCAGGACTACGTTGCTCAGGCGCAAACGACGCTGGCCGCGAATGTCGGCTCCACCAGTTCGATTCAGACCGCGACGGTCACCTACGGCTTCACCAGCAACTTCCTGCCCAAGGTCGTTGATGGCCGGATCCTCATGAACTTCGACATGACGCTCTCGGACCTGCTGCCCCTGCAGCCGTTCAACTCGGGTGGCTCGGCCAACCAGACCAGCGTGCAGCTGCGGACCATGCCGACCAACCGCTTCACGCAGTCCATCACATTGAAGCCTGGGGAATCCCTGGTGCTCACGGGCTTGCGCAACCAGAAGGCGGCGACCACCAACAACGGTGTGGGTGAGCCGTGGATGGCCGCGCTCGGTGGCGGGGTTGGGGCGACCCGTGGCGATACCGTCATCGCGATCATGATCTCGGCCCGCTTGCTGTAACACTTCAGACAATCCCATGCAGAATCGCGCATTCAACCTTCGTTGCAGTCAGTTCGGGATCGCTATCGCGGCAGCCTTGCTGCAAGCGGTGGCTGGTTCGGCAAACGCGGCGTCTTCCATGTCCGA
The DNA here is from genome assembly GCF_058787575.1 of Cupriavidus sp. FW305-3-2-15-C-LB2. Lineage (NCBI taxonomy): Bacteria > Pseudomonadati > Pseudomonadota > Betaproteobacteria > Burkholderiales > Burkholderiaceae > Cupriavidus > Cupriavidus sp. FW305-3-2-15-C-LB2. Next base: position 144,840 of record NZ_JBYSZW010000001.1, on the reverse strand, counting down.
CCCGATCTCCGCAGCGATTGCGGCGGCTGGACGTAAGCAGGCGTCACAGCCGACCTCGCAGCCGGCAGCTCGGCCGCAAGTTTCGCAGGAAGCCGCGCCGCACGCGTCCACGCCGGCGGCCCAGCCGTCCAGTGCCAGCGCTGCAGGGCCAGCTGCCGGGGCTGCGGCATCGGCTCCCAATCCGGCAGTGTCAGCCGAGGCTGCAACACCTCCGCGGCATACCGAGGCATCGGAACTCGCGGCGTTGCAGTCGCAGATTGCCTTGTGGAAGGCCCGTGCCGAGATTGCGAAATACAAGGCAGAGGTGAGGCGGTCGGAGGAGTCCCAGTTGTCGGCCGCAGCGGCGGCGGCGCCTTCCGGGGCAGTGCCGGCCATTTCCCTGGCGGGGCCAGTGCCGGCGGCCGGTGTTGCTGAAAGAATGTCCCGGCAAGCGGCTGAAGCACCGCGGCTCGTTTCGTTGCGCGCGTTCGATGGCCAGTTCAACGCGGTTGTCGAGGTCAACGGGCGCACTGTGCCGGTCGTGGCCGGCGACGCGCTGGATGGTGGCTGGAAGGTGGTCGGCATCGACGACGGGGGTGTCAAGCTCGCCAACGGCAAGCGCGTGCGTACGCTGAGGCCCTGAGTCATGGCGCAAATCCTGTCGTTTCCCGGGCTGAAAGGCGCCTTCGCGGTTGGGCTGACCTGGCAGCACGAGGAAGTTCAGCCGAGCAAGCGTGCCGTGCGCGGGAGCGCGATGGCACTCGGCCGACACTTCCGTTGGGGCGTCGTGCATCAGAGCGCCGAAGGCGCTGTGCAGAGCGGCTTTTGCGAGCCGATGGCTGGTGTCAACGTTGACACGATCAAGCCTCTCGCCGCCGTCGTGGCCGCCCAGCATCACCAGCCTTGGATGGGCCTCTTTCATCTTCAAGACAGCCTCTACTGGTATGTCGCGGTTCGGCAGGGCCACGCCATCATCTCAGGCGGTGATCGGATCGGCACGCTCGAGGAGCTGGACACGATCCGGGCCCGCCATCGCATGCTGGGTGATTGGACCGAGGTCGAGGGTACCGTACGAGACCTCGCCGCTATGGCGCGCGCGAGCAAGGGCGTGGCGGCAATGCACGATGTGCTGCGAGGCCCATGGCGGTCAACCGCTTATACGCTGGCCGCAGTTGGCGTGGTCGGCGCGCTCGTCGGCGGTGGCTGGTATTGGTATGACGCGCAACAGGAGGCCGAGCGGGAGGCACAGCGGGCGCGCCAGCGCGCAATCGCCGCTGCGCAGCAGCTGAACGAAGCTTCCCGCCCGCGAATCCTTCCGTGGGTGGAAGAAGCTCTGCCGTCGGCATTCCTGCAGGCCTGCCGGCGCGCATGGGAGGTACAGCCGCTCGCAGAGCACGGCTGGACGATGGCGGCATGGAGCTGCAAGCCAGCGACGGCGACCACACTCAGTATCGAGACAAGCTGGAAGCGAGAGGGTGGCGTGGCTGCCAACGCACCCGGCTCCTTGTCGGCGGACGGCAACCAGGCAAACGCAACCGCCGTTGCCCGCGCGGCGTTCCTCCCGTCCTCGTCGGAGATCGACACCGTTCGCGAGGCCCAGCGCGCGATCTGGACATACGCCCAGGCGCGCGGCATGGCGCTCCAAGTCACGATGCCGCCGCCGTTGCTTCCCTCGGATGGCAAGACTCCGGTCGATCCATGGCTGGTGATGACTGCGGACATCAATTTTGGCACGCCGCCATGGCTTGGCATGGGTGCTGGTCTCGATAACGTGGCTGGCTTGCGGCTCACAGAAGTCAGCTATGAAGCGGCGAACCAGACATGGAAGGGGGTCGGGAAGCTGTACGCCCAACGGAACGGCATCGCTGCGCCTGCTGCCGGGCCTCAACACCAAGGAAAGCCATGATGATCGGGACACTTTCGCGCCTGTGGGGCGGTGCCGTTCGCAGAGGGGACCGCGCAAAGGCCGTCGCTACGCGATCGGAGCCTTCGGTCAAGTCTGACCTGCTGACGCTGCCGCCCCCGCCAGAGGTGCTGGCGCCGCACATCCTCTACCCGCGCACGCTAGCGGGGAGCTTCGACAAGGTCGCCTGCATGTTGAATCTGCTTGGGCCAGAGGAGGCTGCAGCGCTGCGCCAACGTGTGGCCGAGACCGGGCTCTACGTCGAGGATCTCGCCCTGGACCATGGTCTCACTAGTGAGACCGTCCAGAAGGCCCTCGCCGTGCACGCCTGCGACATTTACGTGGACGCCCGGCATTTCGGCACCCCGCGTTTTCTCACTTGGGAGGCCAAGGTACGCCGCAGCGGCGCTGCGCCTCAGGTTCGCAAAGTATCGGCCCAGGAGCTGGCGGTGCTGCGCCAGCAGCGCGGCTCTGGCCAGCAACAGGATGCCGACCTGCAAACGTTGAGTCTTGCGCGCCGGCTGGTGGCCGACTGTGCGGCGCTGATTGCCTCGGATATTCACGTGCTGGTGCGTGAACACCACACCGAGATTCAGGTACGCGTGCAGGGCGACCTGCGTACTGTCGGCGCGCTGTCGATGCGAAGGGAGGAGGGGGAGCGACTGGTGCGCGCCATGTACACCGGCCTGGCCACCGTGAAAGCCGCGACCTACAACCCTCTGGACGTGCAGGATGCGCAGATTGCGGGCGATGCATTGCCTGGCACCGGGCTATCGAGCGTGCGGATAGTGCGCGGGCCGGCCTACCCGGTGGAGAGCGGCGGCGGCTTCCTCGTGGCGCGCCTGCAGTATCGAGAACACCACCAGGGCGCTCGCAAGGCAGACGCCATCGATGCGGCGAAGCGGCTGGACCTGAGCACGCCGAAGAGCCCTACGGGTGAATTCATGCTCGGCCAGATGGGATACACGCCGCTGCAGGTGGACCTTATCTCGCAACTGCTGCGCCGGCCGATGGGTGTGGTGGTTGTGACCGGGCCGACGGGCAGTGGGAAGACCACGACGCTCTTCGAGTGCACCCGGCATCAGGCTCGAATGTTCCCGGAAAAGCGCCTGGTCACGATCGAGAACCCGACCGAGTATCCGATGGATTGGGCAATCCAGCTGACCACCGAGAGCGAGCACTTCCCCGAGATGCTGCGCATGACGCTGCGGATGGACCCGGATGCCATCCTGCTTGGCGAAATCCGTGGTGTCGAGGAAGCGGTGGCCACGCTGCAAGCCGCGGCCACCGGCCACCTTGTGCTGACCACGCTGCACGTGACGGATCCCTTCGAAACGTTTTCGCGTCTGGTGATGCTGGACCACGTCCGCCTGGCCATGGAGGTGATCTGCAACCACAACCAGATCATCGGCCTGATTGCACAGCGCGTAGTCCCGTTGCTCTGTCCGAAGTGCAGCGTGAAGTTGGAGGACGCGCCGGAAGCCTTGCCGGAATACATGCTACGCGCCATGCGCACGTGGGGCGATCTGTCTGAGGTGCGCGTGCGCGGGGCAGGTTGCGACCATTGCCATGGCGATGCCATCGTCGGCCAACAGGCTGTGGCTGAAGTTGTGGTGACAAGCGAGGACCTGATGCAGGACTGCATCAAGGAAGGGGTGCTGGTGGCCCGCCGGAAGCATCGCCAGCGCGCCGGCGCCGACAAGCCCATGATCGCCCATGCGATGGATCTGGTGCTGGCGGGTGGCCTCTCGCCGGTCGATGCAGAACGCAGTGTTGATGCGATACCAATGCGAGACGAGCTATGAGCGGACTATCCTGGGCCATGCGCCGCCGCCTGTACCAGCAGGCATCGAGCCAGCTTGAGAACGGGCTGACCCTCGCACAGATCCTGGAGGATTTCCGCGAGCGGTTGGCCCGACGTGGGCGTGAGCGGGCGGCCGAGGCTGCGCATGATGTCGCCCGAAAGGTCAGGGACGGCATGACCCTGATGGCTGCCATGGGCGCCGGGCTCAGCGATCTGGAGCGCAGCGTGCTGGATGCGGGCGAGCGCGCCGGGCAGTTGCCGGAGGCCATGCGTCTGGTCCTTGAGGTGCGCGAGCAGACCACGCGGCTTCGTCAGAAGTTGCAGGCCAGCTTTTTTGCTCCAACGGTCTACCTGCTGACCCTATACGCGGTGCTGTTCCTGATCGGTGCCCAGATCGTGCCGCAGTTCCTGGATTTCGTGCCGCTCGACCAGTGGACCGACTGGGCCTATGCCATGTACTGGATGGGCCAGCTGGCGGTGGGCTGGCCCGCGCCAGTCCTGTTCGGCAGCCTGGGTGCCTATGCGATATGGAGCTGGTGGGCGCTACCCCGATGGGATGGCTCGGGCAGGCGGTTCCTTGACCACCATGTCTTCCCATTTACGGTGTATCGCGAGATCAACGGATTCACCTGGCTCAGGTCGTTTGTCGCGCTACTGCGGGCGAACGTGCCGGACGTGGTCGCTTTGGAGGGGCAGATTCAGACCGCCTCGCCATGGATGGCGTCTCGCCTCAAGCCCATCCGCCTCGGACTCACCGACGGCCTGGACCTGGCCGAGGCGATGCGGCAAACCGGATACGGCTTCCCATCGATGGACTTGATTGACGAAATCGGTGCGTATGCTGGATTCGATGACTTCACCGAGAAGATCACGGTCGCCGTGCGGCAGAACGCTGAAGTCATTGAGCGCCAATTGCTCGCGAAAGGGATGGTCCTGTCGGCGGCCTTCACCGGCCTGATGTTCCTCGCCTTCGTCGTACTGCAACTGGGTTCCAACTCTCTCTCATCGATCCTCACGTCGTCGATGGGCAAGTTCTAAATCTTGGCGTGTTCCACAGCATAGGAGTTTCAAATGGATGGCATTCTCGGGCGCGTCGTCGCCATTGTCTTGGGCCTGCTTGCACTGGTTGGCATCGCTTATGCCGGCTACAACGGCTTCCAGAACCACAAGGCGAGCGTGGTGGCGACCAATATTGCGCAATTGATTACCAACGCTCGCGCCGGATTCTCGCAAGGCAACAATGGCTATACCAACTTCACCACGGCCAACATTGCGGCGATGATCAACGGCGGCATGTTCCCCACCGACATGGTCCGCGGCAATGCACTGGTTGACCCCTGGGGTAACGCGGTCACGCTGGCTTCGGCGAACAACGGCTCGCGCGGGGTGATTACCTTCGGTGGTGGCAACGCGCAGACGGCAAAGCAGTGCGTGAGCGCGACGCTTGGTATGAAGGACTACGTGACGCTGACGGTTGGCACGACGACGTTCGACCAGACCAACCTGCCGGACCAGGTCACCGCCAGTGCAGCCTGCAGCGCCACCGCGACCTTCGCCCTGACCTTCCAGTGATTGACCCGGCGTGACGCCGGATCTGAGGAGACGAGCATGGGATATCTCATTCTGCCGCTCGCCACGGTGCTCTTCTGTATGGGCATCGTGGCGCAGAGCCGCCAACTGTCGCAGTCGGTCCCCGGCGCCGGCGAGCCGGGGCGTATGGAGGCCTTGGCTGCGGTGACTGCGCAGCAAGCGCAGGCTTATGGTGCCGCGTGCGTCTCGACCGCCGGCGCGACGCCAGGCCTCGTAGGTTCGAATGTGGCGCCGATGCTGCCGGCGGGGATGGTGGCACCTTCTGGCGCGGGCTGCATGGCGGTGGCCAACCCCGCGGGTGGCAGGGATGTCTATGGATTTGTGCGCGTCTCTCCCGGTGCCGGCGCGGTGCTGCTCAGCAGCACGGAAGGTAGCGCGGCGTGGTTCCGAGTTCGTAGCCAGGGTACCGCGATTAGTCTCACGACCGGCACGGCCTACAGCGTGCCGGCGTCAATTCCTGTTGGCACGCTGGTCCAGTGGGTCCAGCTGAATACCTGAGATCGAATGGAAGCCATACTCGGTTATCTCGTCGCGCTGATGCTGTCGATGCTGAGCATCGCCGGCTTTGCGACGTGGGCAAAGGCCGGCGTCACAAACGTGCAGACGGCGGCGGCAGCGAGCCAAATGCTGGTCTTCGACAAGGCGGCATTGCAGTTTGTGCAGGATGAAGCCGCCACCCTTGCCGCGCAAGCCACCGCGAGCGTACCGGTGTCGGTCACGCCGGCGATGCTCCTCAACGGTGGCTACTTGCCGGCGGGATTCTCGGCGACGAACGTATTCGGTCAGACGTGGCTGCTCCAGGTCCTGCAGCCGACGCCGAACACGCTGCAGGCACTCGTGACGTCGCAAGGCGGCCGGCCCATTACTGACACCCGTCAGCTGGTGCAAATCGCGGCCCAGGCGGGGGCGCAGGGCGGGTTCGTGCCGTATCCGGGGCAGAACGGGGATCCGACGATGGTTGCCAGCAATGCCTATGGCGCCTACGGTGCCTGGCAGGTGCCGCTGGCCAACTACACCAACCCCGGCAGCGGCAGGCTGGCGTCGTTGCTAGCCTTTACAGGCACGCAGGCCAACAACGGCTACCTGTACCGCGTTCAGGTACCAGGGCATCCCGAGCTGAATCGGATGCAGACGTCGATCGACATGGGTGGCAACGACGTGAACAACGCCAGGCGCGTGTCCGCCACCACGGCGCTGACCAGCAATGGCGAGACTTACATCACCAACACCGCCGCGCCTGGCTCGGCCTGCAATGTGGAGCCGTCTACGCGCCGGAGCAGCACAGGCACCGGCTTCGTGATCTGCTTCGGTGGCGTTTGGCAGCCGATCGGCACCGCGGTGGCGAACATCTATGAGGGCATGGCTTGCGCCAATAGCGGCCAGCTGGCCACGGGAGCGACGAACGTCGGCTATATCTGCAAGGGCAATCGATATGTGTCGCTGAACAATGCGCTCGGCAACATGTCCGTTACTCGGAAGTACGACAACGTGACCGATGGAATGACATTCAGCAAGGACTATTGCCCGGGCGGGACAGCGTGGGCCCTGTACACGCCGAAGCAACAGATGGTGAATATCACGGGCTATGTTATGCCGCCGATTCAAGGCACGTATTTTGCGATGAACGATTATGGAAGCTATTGGTATGCCCAAGCCAGTGCCATGTCCCCAGCGGCATGGTACAGCGGCAATGATACTGGTTCCCTTGGCGGTCAACTGGTAGGAACTGTTACAACCGGGTGTATGTACTGACAAGGGAAATCTAATGAAACGCACCATACTGGCGTGCAGTCTGTTGGCATGCATTTCTGAGGCTAGCGCACAACTGTATTCGTTTCCTGCACCGCCAATGACCGTCGCAGACTGCGTGACGGGTCACGTGTGGATGAAGAATCCGTCCAACGGGTTGCCGTACTGCGGTGTTCCGGCTCCGCCGCCGCCGCCGCCTCCTCCTCCTCCTCCTCCGCCGCTGACGTGCCGGTTTCAATACCCAACAATCGCGATCTCTATCGGGCCGATGGGAGATTGCTCTGCAGACGGCGGCTGCGCTGGCCAGGGAATTGCCGTTAACGATGGAAGCTATACACCAGCCTGGTCGAGAATGTGGTCAAACTTGGAAATCACTGATGAACAGGATCTCTACAACAAAGCTCTCGCCGCCCTTGCAACGAGCCAATATCGGTTGGGTGCGTGGAAGAGGTCATCGCTCGGGAACGGAAACTACGGAAACCTCTCCATGTATGAAGTCTGCAAGTAAGTAGGGCGGAACCATACACGTGAAAAAGCCCGCAATGCGGGCTTTTTCTCTTGCTGCGCACAGTCTGCGATGTCGGATTAGAAGGCCGTGAAGCTCCACGACTTGTTGATGGCAATGCCATTACGTGCGCCGACGAATGTGGCTGTATAAGTTCCTGCAACGAGAGGTTGGGTCGGCAACAGGAATACAACACCGCGGTAAAGGTTCGCGTCTTCAATAGCAGAAGCAGTCGAGCCTGACTTCGCCGCGCTGGGTACCAAGATCCGTGCGGGCACGGTGACACCCCCAGGTCCAGTCAGCATAAAGCTGGATACCGTGAGATTGTCATTTGTATCAGGGACCGGCACGCGGAACATCACCGGATGGCCCGCGCTCGGAAGGTCTGGAGCAGGGCTCGGCGATTCTCCAGCTGCATTGAAGAAGCCAACGACGCTCTCACCGTCGGTCGGCGAATATGCGACCGAGCTCGCCGACATCTGTTGTCCACCCCATTGTGCGAGACCGTATCCACCGCCGTTCGCGCCGGTCACCACACCAAAGTTCAGAACGCAGAGGTTATCGCGAACCGCTATTCCAACCGTCTCTTGGTTCGAGGTCAGCCCTTGCAAGTGGTAGACAGAATTCAGAAAGGTGCCTACACAGGCGGACATCATGCCACCATAGGATGCTTGCGCAACCCATTGATTCTTTGCAGCGCCAGCAGCCACAGCTTGTTCGTATGGGTTCGCGCCGGTGTAGCCGGCTTTGCCCGCGATTTCTTCATGGGTGACGATTCCCCCATTGGCTTTCATGTAGCCCAGATGGTTATCTGCCGCGCTGTCAAGCGCCGCATCTTGCTTCAATGCGCCAACGCCCATCTTGATTCGATAATCGTTGAGCGCATTAAATGCTGCCAGGCGCAGGTCGCTTCCCGGGTAAGTCGGCGCGGGAACCGAGGTTGCAGGAGGTATCGAGGTCGGATCTTGCGGTGTCGTCGGGGTCGTAGGAGGGGTACTAGGCTCTTTGGAGCCGCCGCCATCACCACCACCTCCGCCGCCGCAAGCGGCGAGAGCGAGCGTCATGGCCGTGACCAGGGCCGAGAGAGCGAGTTTGGACTGTTGCATGTTTTTTTCTTCCTCTGACTTGGATCGGCCGGGGATCGACCGTTACATTCAGCTTACCGGCCGGCACCGAAAGTCAAGTGTCGCCGATCCCCAGTCGGGCGAGAGAATACACGAAGGGACCAAGGATAGGACGGCAAGCTTCGCCGGAACTTGACCCCCTGTCTGGGGGGTGTCTGCTCAGGTGGTGTAGAGCGACTCACCGCAGTGATTGCAGACGTGGTACTGCTTCACCGAGAACATCCACTGCTTGCGCCAGATGCGGATGCTGCGGGAACCGCAGGAGTTACAGCACATGCCGTGCTTCGTTGCGCATTGAGGATTTTCCAGCCGGTAGCGCTGAAGCGTCGGCGTCGCTTGCGACGGCAGCAAAATCAGTAAGAGCAAGCCGAAGTAGTGCGTGCAAAAGCAAATGATCGCCCATTTGGCTCCGCTCCTGCCCCAGCATCGAGCCAGTCGGTAGGCCAGAATCGGGGGTATTACGAAGAGCAAGACAAAGAGAATTGGGGAATGCATGTCGGTTTTCCTCTGTCACTTGCGACGACGAAGCGAGCCACTGTGGCCCCCTAACGTTCCGCTGCAGCCTGGGCAGGAGAACGCGTGACTGAGTTCAATGCGCGGCGCTGTATTCGCAATGAGGTATGGCGTTCTGCATACCCTGCAAGGAGCCAGTTCCAGCTGCGCATCGGTGGACGTCGTGCGACAAATGTGGCACGCCCGGTCCGCCGAGATCTTCGAGGTAGTTCCGAAGAACTTGTCGAAGAGGTCATACGCCGAGATGAAGGCCTCTGGCACGTTCGCTCCGAAGGCCAGTGCGATACGGTAGAGCGACACCATGATGGTTGCCTGGAGTCGGTGTGTTGGGTGCTCAAAGTACCAGGCGGTCGAGGTAGGCAGTTGGCCTGATGGAGAAGACCTGCCGTGGATCTGCTGAAATAGCGTTCTCGTGCGCGTGGACGTAATCCCCAGCAGTGAGGTGATGGTTGATGCTCGACAGTGACTGCGAACCATCATTTCGCTGTACACCTTCTTCTGGAGCGGCTCCAACCGGAGGTTGGTCCAGCTGTGCTTCGTTGCCATGCGATCGGCGCGCATCGGAGTTGACGCGAGGAAGTGATGCCCGTTGGAATCCGGTCCCAGCCGCTTAGAGTCGAAGTCGAGCCAGAAGGTCTTGCTATGCAAGCGCCAACGAAAAATTGGGAAATCGACCCGTGCAATCGCCATGTCGAGCACATGTTGTGGCAGAGATCGCAGATACTCTGCGAGCTCCTTGGTGATCCCGAGAAGCGGAGCGGCCAGGATGCTCACGTGTAGTAGTTCGACGATCAGCCAAATGTAATGGCGATTGTTGTAAAACAAGCGGAGCTTGTCGTCATTGCTCCAAATGGGCAGCTGCGATCGCAATGCGTCCACGGCCAGGGTCGTTGTGGTGTTCTCGGTGAGGCAGCGCCAATCCTGCACTTCTGACAGCGTCGGCACGACAACGAGGAACGGCGTGCCCATCAAATCCCGTTGCGTCGCTTCAGCTTTGCGCACCCTGTCGACGGCTGCTTTGCTGATGTGCAGAGGCTGTTCCAGCTCGGGATGCGCCCCCAGAAGTTCGGCCAGGTGATCGGTGAGGTGATAGTTTGCCGAGCGAATGCGGTCGCACGTCATCCGGGTGAGTTGCAGACGCTCGAACTCAGCGGTTGGGGAATGCGGTTGCATGGGTCGTTGCTCCTACTTTGCTTTGATGGCCGAGCGAATTTCGGATTGGAGACGGCCGACGATGCCGTCGAGGACTGTCAGGGTCGGGCGGAACTCGGATATGTCGCCAGCCATCTGCACAGTCAGCTGGGCCGACGCAAAGCTCGACACGGCCTGTCGAAACGCCTCTACTAGCTTCGCCAGGTCGTCATGGGCCCGCGCTCGTTTATCCAGGACCGCGGTACGCTCGGCGATCTCTTCCTCAATCCTCTGACGCTGTGAAATGACGTTGTCTAGTTCGGTCCTGGCAGACGCTAGCTCTGCGTTCTTGGCTGCCAATGCGTCTTCCAACGTGGCATAGCCTGGCGGAACGACCGGCACTTCGATAGATTCAGGGCGGACGTTGTCCTTCGCAAAGGTGATGCGTTCCTGCAGTTCGCGCTTCTCCCGCTCCAGGTCGGCAACTTGCATCCCGAGCGCGCTGTAACTCGAGTTTTGCCTGGTCATCTCTTCCCGCAACTGGGTAAGGGTTAGCCGGTCCGTGTCGCGTTCGGCTGTCAAGCGGGACAGCTCTGTGTTGAGTCGACGAATTTCGTGATCCTTGTCCGCATTCTCGTTGATGGTGCTCGCCAGCTCCGCTGTGGCGACGTCGAGCTTGGACTGGACATCGAGGACTTCTTCCTGTTTGCGTCGCAGTCGCTCGACGAACTCGCGAATGTCCTTGCGTCGATACTCGGGATCGTTTTCTTTGAACTCGATGACTGCGTCGATTTCCTCGGCGGTGTAGTCACTACGACGAAGGATCATCAGCTCACCGATGCTCAGCTTCGTGAGCGCGCCGTTGTGTTGCAGGAAGCGCCGGTACAGGTTTAGCTGCAAATGTGCCTGGCTGCGTGTCAGGTGAAGGACTTCTTCCGCGATCGTATAAAACATCTCCAACGCACGAGTCCGTGCGACTCTTGTGTCGCCATACGTGGCGATTGCAATGTCCATGGTGTGGTCGTGCATCTGTTGGAGGTCTGCGCCTTGATCGCGCAGCAGCCGTTCAATCTTGTCCCTTGTGCGCTGAAGGTTGCGCACACATTGCAGCAGGCGGCTGAACGCGTCTTCGTTCACCGGTGCGCCGCCGAGCGCGCTGCGCAGTGCCAATTCGGTACGTGATGCCTCCGGTTGCAAGGGGAAGTTGACGATCTCGGCTTGTACGGCAAGATCTTCTTTGGGCTTGTCTTTTTTTTGCGGCATGTTTGCTCTCGGAAATGGACCCTGACAACCAGCGTAGCGACCCAATAACGTTGTCAAGTGAACCTCGTGGAGATTACGAAACGAGACAGCGGCGTTGCTCGAGGAAAGCGCTTCTTTTAGGGGTGGCTTTCGTCGGAAGGGGTAGAAAGCAGGTTGCTTATGCAGCCCTTATCGACCTCAAAGTCGGTCAAATGTAGGGGTTTACCCCTAACGTAAGGGGTCGAATTAGAAAACGCTAACAACAGAAATAAGAGGCGCTAATATCGCCAGTTCCGGCGGTAGGCGGTGACGCGCGGGTTCGAAATCGGCAGGCGGAACCAAAGGAATGAGCATGCTCAGGCCTGATTCCCAGAAAGCGAGGTGTTTTTGTTGGGCTTTCCGCGTGTTGTCGACAGCAGAGTCAAATTAGGATCGAGGAGAACTCAGCGTCCTCGACGCATCGACATGAGCCCAGTCCTACCTGGCGCTCGATTTCAGCAGTCGCTCATCCACGTCAGCGTGCTTCCGCCATGCGCTACCGCATGACGCAAGTACGTTGAAGCGCTGCAGCTTCCCTCCAGAGATTCCTTGCTCGGCAGAGCATCGAATAATCGCCTGGCATCCGCCAGGAATTCCCTTCTTTTGTTTCTGGAGAGAAACCGTGGAATCCTTTGTCACGAACCTCATCAAGCGTCCGTTCCAACTCCTCATGTTCTGCATGGTGCTGTATGTGGCCTCGCAGTCGTTCATCGTCGGTGCCTTTGTGACCGTCGTCGGACTTTCGTTTCTGTATCACAGAGGTGTTGCCTGGACCAAAGCCATTCCTGCAGCGCCGAAGGTTTCGACGCCGGACGACATGTCCAGGTCGAAGCCGGATGTTGAGCAGATGGCGGAGCCCGAGCGGCAGTACGAGCGCTCGGCTGTGGTAACACCGATTCGTCGGACTGGAACACACGACCGTTCCTGATCCCAAGCCGCCCCTATGGGCGGCGCTTTTCACCTGTCGCGGGTATCCGATACCCGCCGGCAGGTGGGTCTTTCGGGTGCCCTTCCCGGAGACCATCATGGAAACAACAACCGCCGGATGGCAGCTGGACTTCTTTGGTGAAGCAGCCGCCATCGTGGTGCCACCTCCCAAGCTCGACCCCTTGCCCGACCCGTCTCTCTGGAGCGAGACCGTGCGAGAAAAGATGGTCGACGCCCTGATAAGCCTGGCCTGCGATAGCAGGCGGGGCGACAACATGCCGGAGTCCCTGATCGATTGCGCCGAGATGCTGCGTGCCCGCATGCGCAACCGCACCCTCGACGTCGAGGACTACTCCATGACGCTGGGCTGGATCTTTGGATACTGGAACGGCGCACTGCCCTATGCCTACGTCTGTGCTGTCTCGGGGGTTGATCCCGAGACGCTGCAAGACGTGATTCTCAACCATCGCCGATTGCGCGAGGACCTGGAAGCGGTCCGTCGTCAGTGCTGCGGCTCACTTCTTTGATCAATGACTTGGCTCAATCTCATCAAGCGTGTGGCCGGTGCGCTGAGCGCCGAGCGGCGACCTGACAACATCGATCTGATTCCTGTTGGGAAAGGCGATCCGAATGAACGGCAGTTCTATGTTCACGGCGTCCCCCATCTTCTCCGGAGGGAAGCCGATCGCGTGGTTCACTTCGTTGGCGTCTTCGAACACCGCCTTCAACGCACCCAGTTTGGCGACAAGCTGCTGCCCGAGGTTTTTCCGCGTTGGAAGAAGGTCAGTGAACACTTGCATGCGTCGCTGGAGCAAGTGGCTGTGAAAGTCATTCAGGAAGGCGTTCAGCACGATGCACCGCGGCCTTCGCAATCTGGTGACGGCGCGGAGATACGCCGCCGCGAGCGCCCAACGGCTTCGGCGCGTGACCCGGAGCGTTCTGTTCGGCAGGACGGGGCGGCCACCCGCACGGGGAATGTTGCCTCCGACCAGGCCTCGTCCTCGGTTTACACCGTAGGCGAGCTGCTCGAGTGGGGCGAAATGACGTTCCCCAACCGCAAGCCAGGCGGGCCTCGCACTTATTCGTCGTTCGCTTTAAAGCTGGCCACGACCACCGGCGAGAAGATCCTCCAGGGCGAAGGCCTGAAGGATGCGCTGGCCGATGCAGGCTGCAAGCTTGGGGACCGGATTGCCGTCAAGAGACTGCACCGGGAAAAAGTGCCGGCCTTCGACAAGAAGAGCGGCTCCCCCATCATGGACCGCACGACCGGAGAACAGAAGCTCTGGGACCGTTGGGTCTGGAATATTCACCTCGTACATTGAATCGGAAGGATCATGGCATCCGTAAACAAGGTCATTCTCGTTGGCAACCTGGGTGCAGACCCGGATACTCGCTACATGCCCAGCGGCGACGCCGTCACCAACCTGCGCCTCGCCACCACCGACCGCTACAAGGACAAGCAGTCGGGCGAGATGAAGGAAGCTACCGAATGGCATCGTGTGGCGATGTTCGGCAAGCTGGCTGAGATTGCCGCCCAGTACCTGCGCAAGGGTTCGTCGGTCTATATCGAGGGTCGCATCCGCACCCGCAAGTGGCAGGATCAATCCGGCCAGGACAAGTACTCCACCGAGATCGTTGCAGACCAGATGCAGATGCTTGGCGGCCGGAGTGGTGGCGGTGCTGATGACGGTTCGCCCGGCGAAGGCTACAGTCACGATGGCTCACAAAGCAGCTCCGGCGGCAGCACGGGACGTGGTACTGGGCAACGCGCTGCGCCAGAAGGGCAGCGCAGGACGGCTCAGCCACCCGCACAGTCCGGTGGCGGCTTCTCCGACCTCGACAACGACATCCCCTTCCAGCAGCCCGCAGCCCTGGACGGCATTCCCTTTCGGTATGACGGCGCCTGATGTAGTGCGCCCGTCGGTCAGCTGAAACTCTTCTTCACAACTGCGATCGCTTCGGCGGTCGCAGTTGTCCTCTCCCGGTAGTCCTGCCGGCTTCCTTCCCCACAAAGCGCCATGCTGAAAAGACCTTCTGGCCAACGCCGGGATGTCCTTTGAGCAAGCGTCTTATCGCCTGTCTCAGGCATCGACCCATCCTCCCATCACGGAGCCATCCCATGAAACAACTGAGTGACATTGTGAGAAGCTGGACGCCCGCTCAATGGGAAGGTCTGCTGAAGCGGTATCTGCCAGCTGAAGTCCTGACGGACAGCTTCTGGCACGGACGCCCTGGTCGTTGCCCCCTCTGTGGTGGCCATGACCGTTTTACCTTTGACAACAAGCGCGGTCGCGGCGACTGGGTGTGCCGCAAGTGCAATGCGGGCAGTCCGAAGGCCGGCGACGGTTTGGAGCTTGTACGCTGCTTCACGGGCTTGACGTACCGGCAACTGCTGCTTGAACTCAACGGAGACGGATCCATTCCAATTGAACCTGTACCCGCTCGGGCTCCAGCCCCACGTCGCAAGGTCAACGACCCGGCCGCCAAGATGCGCCGCATCGTCAAGAAGTGGAACGCCGCGGCTGAGCTGACACCTGGCGATCACGCCATGCGGTACCTCGCTTCACGCGTGCCCGGGTTGCATGCTCCACGTCCCAGCGCGCTGCGTCTTGCCGAGCAGGACTACTGGCATGACGGTCAGATCATTGGTCGTTATCCAACCATCCTTGCGAAGTTCACGCTGCCAGATGGACGTATGGCGACGGTGCACCGTACCTCGTTGGACCCTGCGGTGCCTGCCAAAGCGTTGATTATCGCGGAGGACGGTGAAATCCTGCCGCCTAAGCGCAACGACGTGTCGGCTCTGCCATTGTCCGGTGGCGCGGTGCGTCTGATGTCGCCGCGCGCCGGCGAAGTTGGCGTGGCCGAAGGGCTGGAGAATGCGTATGCCGCCTACATGCAGTTTGGCGTGCCGACGTGGAATTGTCTGAATCGCGTGTTGCTCAGCCAGTTCGAGGTACCACCCGACCTGGGCATCCACACGGTTCACATCTTCGCGGATTTCGACCCGATTGACCCAACGACCGGTAAGTCTCCGGGCATGGCCGACGCATTAACGCTCCAGAAGCGTTTGCGCACTGCAGGGCTACGTGCTGTGTTGCATCGCCCCAAGATCCGGGGCACGGACTTCTGCGATCAGTGGCGCACCGAATACCAGCTGCGCCTTATGTCCCGTCAGGCGGTAGCAGCCTGACCTAACCGCCACCTCATGGTGGCGCCATATTCAACCTCTGCCCTGTGGGTTCTTCCCGCAGGGGGAGCACTCCGTGGCAGGCTCTCTCAGGAGATTGACAATGCCACAGAAGGGATTCACAGCCATCGTCAACAAGCTGCATATCCACGCGATGCGCAGCTCGGCCGCGACGGAAGTCAAGGCCGGCCAGTCGGAAGCGCAATTCTTTGATGTGTACCGCCGAGAGCCGTCGGGGAGCATGACGTTCCTCGACCGGATGCCATCCTTCGATTCGGCCCTGGACTACTGCCTTGCCCCGACGCTTCATTGAAGCGCGCCAACCCTTAAACAAAATGCCCAGCGATCGCTGGGCATTTTTTTTTGTCCGCGTGGAACGGTGAGTCAGCGCCGCTTGCGGGCCTTGACGCCGTTGTAGACCACCAGGAGCGCTTCCAGCACGCACCAGCCGATGAGGACTGTGAACACAAAGCGGTTGATGCCGTGAGTGGTGGACAGGTATTCGAACATGGTCTGTTTCCTACTAGTTGTTGTCGTCAAGATAAGGTTGCCATCAAAAGTGGCCCTGTCAAGCTCCGGTCGGCAAGGGAATTCTACTAGCCGAAGCGCGCCATGGCCTCGTTAAGGGCGCCGAGGTCAAGCCCCGCAAGGGGATCCGCGCCAGTGGTTGGGGCCGGTGCCAGCGCGGGCACCGAGGTCGGCGCGGGGCTTGGCGCCGCTCGCGGTGGTGGTTTAGCGGAAGGGGATTCGACAGGGGCGCTCAACCTAACCGGCCTGTCGGGCTGCGCCTCCACCTGAGCTACCGGTGCCCGGTCGGGGCGATCCAGCGTCCGGGGGCCGGGCGCTACAGGTGCAACGGTAGGTGTGAGCGCTGCCGATGGCGGGCGCAACAGTGCGTCTGGTCCAGCGCTCAGCACCAGCTGCAGCCCGCGCTGCGCGAGCAGCTTGAGCATGAATGCCCGCTCCCGGGCCCCGGTGTACTGCTGCAGGTAAGCAAGCAGGTCCGGAGCCGAGTCGGCGGACAGCGTCACAGTCATCTGTAGCTTGTCCATAACCGGAGTCCTCAGGCCGCCTTGGCGACTTGCCTGGCGGAACCGATGGAGAAGAAGCCGCGGACGTTGGCGAAGCAGGGGGCGTCCATAATGTGGATCACATTCTGCGGGAACGCGGCGCGGATCGTCGGTGCATAGAGCTGGGCGCCGCCACCAGTCAGGATGATGGCCCGGATGTCCTCAGTGCGACCGACGCGAGCCTGGATTTCCTTGACCGGCTGGTGGGTCACGGCCATCGCCTCGGCGAGGAAGGGCGAGAGGTCGAGATCGTGCCCGTAGAACACCATCGGCTTTGCGTCCCGGATAGCCTTGTCGATGCGTTCGATGCTGTCGGTGGGCTGTCCACGGTCAGCAGAGATCAGGCTCGCCACCTGCTGGTAGATCCGGGCTGCGCCGCCCGGCGCGCCACCGCTGCGAGTGTCGTCCATGGTGTAGCCGCGCGCAACGACCCAGTCGGTCGTGAAGTAGCCGACATCGATGACCAGGTAGGCGTTGTCCGGATCGTACTTGTTCCCGCTTTGCTGGATATAGGTGATCAGCGTGCCCAGCGGCTGCGGTAGCGGCAGCACGCTGTTGATCTGAACGTTCCCCCAACCAAAGTCGTGCGTGCCGGTGAAGCGGTCCTTGAGGAACGAAGCGTACTTGTGGGTATTGTGCACCGGCAGACCGAGCACCAGGCGGTCCACTTCGGACGCGTTGGCGTAATGCAGCGAGCCGGCGAGCAGGGCGGCATAGTTCGGCGTCGTGACATAGTCTTCGGACAGTGAGCGGCCGGTATTGACGTGAGCGGCGCTTAGCGAAACATCGGGCCCGACCTCATACCGCGCGCCGTCGATCTCGACGTTCACGACGTTACGTGCCCGGAACATGCCGCCGGCGTGCGCAGTAAGTGAGGAAGTGGCAGCAATCGGCGCCAGCGAGGGGAACATGTTGGTCGCGATTTCCGAACCGAGGGGGAAGGCGGACTTGGTGTTGCCGTAGCCAACGTCGATAGCGACGGTCGAGATCTTCATTTGTTTTTCTCCTGGAGGAATCAGTGATGGATGGCTACGATGTGCCCCAAGTCCCTCAAAGTCCCAGTAAGTGGCACTTCCTACCCCGATCAGGGAGATGCCCTGACTTGGGCGACTCAAGTGCCATTGACTGCCAGCAGTTTGGACGGATCATCTGGCACTTGCTGGGACTTGATCGGTTCCGCTTCGAGCAACCAGGACTCAGTGGCACATCGACATAGCTCACTCTACCCTCGGCAAATCAAAGTCAAGTCGCCAAAATCTCCCGAATTTGCCCGCTCAAACATTGCAAGGTGTTAGGGCGCTGGTTTATTCTTCGAGAACCTACCGCGTCCCCGACGCATCGACCTAGCCGCCAGTTGCGCGGCATACCGCTATCCCCTACCTTGGTTCCAAGGCTCAGTGGCGATACCTGTCCAGGCCGCAAAATGAAGCGGCATTTTTTTCAATCGGCTCAAGTAAATACTGGCCAACACTGAGGACACCGGACACCGCGATACCAATTGGCTTTGCGGGTGGTTTGGGAGAATTGGTCGCACTGAGGACATGTGTAAAGCGGACACTCCGGACACATTTGGCCCTCCATCCACCCTACACGCCCAGCAGCTATCAGCGGGGTAAGCGAACACTGGAACCCGATACACCGCGGTTCAGATGTCGCTACCTGACGGGCGGGACGTCGATTGCAGCGAGCAATCGGACGATCTGGAACCATGACGAACGGTGTGCGCGACCGTAGACGAACAGCGCAACAAGAGTTACGCGGGCGGCGTAGTACGGAGAATGCTCCGCACTGCGTTCATGCCGGGGTGCGATTCCCCTGGCAACCGGGTAGCCCAGCGGGGATTCTCAGCGCGAATGCGCATGGGAAGGACCTGCCGGGACAGTCATGCACGTTTCTTCCGCGTGAGGGCTGACCAGCCAATGGATCGCTAAAGGTCGGGAAGGCAGGACCATCGCCGATGGCTAAACGGCAAAGCAAGGCGACAACGCAACAGCGAAAGGTGGGCTACGGGGAGCACACCGCTGCGTGCGACGCCAGTCGTGGTAACAAACCGTGGGAAAAAGGAAATGCGACAGGCAGCGGTATTCGACATACGCGGTCTGCTGAATCGGTACGGCTTGCCGACCAGGATGAAGGCCGAACTGGAGCAGGTCTTGGTCGATAACCTGAAGAGGATTCTCAGTCAGACGCGGGTCAGCCTGAAAAGCGCGTCGATCAAGACGCAGGAGCGGCGCATGTACACCGTGTGTCGCTCCCTGGTCGAGCTGCGTGAGCTCGGGTTCATGATCGAAAGCCCGTATTCGCTCCGACACAAGCACATTCAGGCCCTGGTGGATAAGTGGGTGTCTGGTGCACAGACCGCTGGAACGATCGAAAACAAGCTTAGCCATCTGAAGGCATTCTGCCAGTGGATCGGAAAGCACCACCTTGTTCG
This sequence comes from Cupriavidus sp. FW305-3-2-15-C-LB2, assembly GCF_058787575.1. Classification (NCBI taxonomy): domain Bacteria; kingdom Pseudomonadati; phylum Pseudomonadota; class Betaproteobacteria; order Burkholderiales; family Burkholderiaceae; genus Cupriavidus; species Cupriavidus sp. FW305-3-2-15-C-LB2. Next base: position 125,640 of record NZ_JBYSZW010000001.1, on the reverse strand, counting down.
GCCGTTGGGCGAGTACACGGACCGGGCCGCAAACGGCCTGATGCGGTGGTATGTCACCACGCAGGACAAGTCCTGGGAGGGGAATGGCGTCGATCCGGCCGAGTTGATCGCGCGGATCGCCGAAGAGCATCCTCGCGTAGCCGTGCAATTGAAGCTTCAGGCGGCGTTTGGGCTGCGAATCGAAGAGAGCTTCTCGCTCAAAATTCTGGGTGCGCTCAAGAACATGGATACGCTGCGCGTGGTCGATGGCACCAAAGGTGGACGAAAGCGTGAGGTGCCGGTACGGATGCAGTTGGATGTCCTCGAGGAAGCTGCGCGCCTGGTTGATCCCGTTAGCGGGTCTACTACCCCATCGACGTACTCGATAGCGCGCTGGCGCAGCCACTACAACTCGGTGATGCGCAAGTATGGCATCTGCAAGAGTGGGCTCGGTGTGACAAGTCACGGACTTCGCCACGGGTGGATGCAGACGCTATACGAGGAAATGACCGGCGTACCGGCACCTGTCAGGGGCGGCGAGGAGCCGGATCTTGAAACCTATCGTCAAGCGATTCAGGAGGTTGTCCTGGCTGCGGGGCACAGTAAGCCATCCAAGAGCGGGGCTTACCTTTCCACACCGAGCGCGATGGCCCGTATGGAAAAGCCTGTGGTAAGCCGGGAGCGCGCGATGGAAGTGCTTGGGGCGCTGGGAGGGAACAAGGCGCAAGCCGCGCGCGAGTTGGGCATCTCACGCCAACGCTTGTATCGACTACTTGAAGGGTGATGGAGATGGACGCAAAAGTGTTTGAAGACCGGATTTATTCGATGGCCGAGGTGGCGACAATTATGGAGTACGGGATGTCCCCAGAGGCCCTCAGCAGCTGGCCTTGGGTTGACTTGCCCGATTATGTGGTTGCCGAAGCCAGGGATCGGGTAGCGTTGCCTGATTCGGGGCCGTTTGAACAGGAGGAGCTGGAAAGCGTGCTGCGCCGACGGCGCGGCCTGCGCATGGAGTGGGGCGTTGTGGTGGCCGAGGTGGTAGCTTCGCTCGAGTCGGAAGGCTCCTCAGTAGTAGAGGTCGCTGCATATTTGAATGAGGACCCATACCTTGAGTTGCCGCACCTTGGATTCGGAGCGCAATCTGCAGGTATCTATTTGAGCGATTTGGTCTGCGCGGCCCTGGAAGGGAACCCCGATCGAGCGATTTTCGAGGCCGGCCTTTCATGGGCGGACAATGATGCAACCGGGCAAGTCTTCTCAATGATCGGGTTCAGCGAGCCAGGCGAAGAGCTCAATTTATCGGAGTTGGGTCGCCGCTTGGGGCGCTGGCTACTGGGAAGCAATGTGCCAGCATTGGTGGCCGCCTGCCAGCAAACGGAGTTTCTCGCTTCCCTGGACGATGATCTCAGCCTGCCAATTACACGCATGGTCGTTTGTTGAGGCCATGAGGCGGCCGGTGCAAAGGTCGCTGTTATCGTGCGTAGGCCGCCGCGAGCGCCATCATCGTGCTCGCCGTGCGAGCGAGCTTTTGCAGAGGCACTGTCGCCGGCAACGCAGTGGCCGCCTCGGCGCTGGCCAGCCACGCGAAAGACACCTTCCTTGCCGCGCGCTCGCCGGGGTACGGCGTGGGCGGCGGCAACTCCATAGCGGTCAAGCGCATGGATTCGGGCAGGGTCGGGAACGGATCCACGCCGACAAAATGAGCCAACTCGCCGATGCTCACGACGCTGTAGACCGGGGTCGCGTCGTTTCGCGCGATGTAGGCGGCGGCGCCCATGCCCGGCACATAGATGGCCTTCCAGACAAAGTCCGGGACACGGATGCGGCCTCGCAGCGTGCCGGCGTCCCGAATGAATGCCGGCCCGGTAACGACGTAGGCGGCGCCGACCTTGCGTACCAGGCGCCGAGTCGATGTCTCGAGGTGGCTCCACGTCCGGCGGTTGGAGAAGGGGTGCTGCGGGATGATGTTTGCGAGGCTGAAGCTTTCCGCCTGCGATTCCTTGTCGCCGAAATCGCCGCTGGGCGCGAGGTGTCCCCGATCGAATCCGGCGCCGCGCCCGTAGTCGTTCAGACTGGCTCGCTCGTTGCGGGGAAGCCTCGGCTCCTCGTAGAAGTCGCTGTCGCGCGGCAGTTCACGGGCCGCTTCCACTGCCGCCCGGGTCAAATGTTCCGCCGACCAGACGGCCGTGCGCGTCCTAGCGGAATGCAGGACTGCATAGGCGCGGTAGCAGAGGAGGCGGTTGTCGGCATTCCTGGCGATCGCAGGGGCGCGGCCGTCAGCGAAGACCTGCGGGCATGCGGAAGGCGATGGCTCCCTGGCGCTCGCCTCCGCGGCGGAGAAGCACAGGATGAGAGCCAGGGCGGAAGCGGATAGGGTGCGCAGCATGGAATGTTCCGGAGCAGTCGAGATTCCAGCTTGCCGCAACGAGCGGGAAGTCAAGGTTCGGCGCTATCCGGCAGACTGTCCACGGCGCGCGCGACAAATTCCTCCAGGATGGGGAAGGGCCATGGATCGTCTTCTTTGGCTTCCTCTGCAATCGCGGCGGCCAGTGCCGGAACGTGGTCGAATCTGACCATTGGCGCGCCATCTATATAGATGACCTTGGAGCGGCGCACCAGCTTGCGGTACCGGCCGGCATCTTCCAGCACGGTTTCGGGCGGGGAGACGTGCTTGAAATCGACGCCTGGCCGTGCCAGCGCCGCGGCCATGGCCGCGAATTTCGGCCCGTTCGACGTCCAGTCCCCTGTGGTGGATGCGAGCAGGTTCAGGAAATAGGGGATATCTGAGGCGGTCAGTTCCCGCCGGGCAAGTATGGAGATGGTTTGCTCGTCGGCAGGCCGGTGTTCCACACGGGTATTCCAGATGGCGCGCAGTTGCGCGAAGGCCGTGTCGCTGTCGGTGGATTCGAGGCGAACCGGAGGGGTCGAGATGCCGCATTCCTCGCAGACGACGACGGCCTGCAGGCGGCCGGCGATGAATAGGGGGGCGCCATCACAGTGGGCGCAGTTCAGCAGGCCGGTTGGCATGGCGGGATCCGGGGTGGAAAAGCCCGAATTATGCCCTGCGCCGCCACCCGGCCGTCATCAAAGCTCGTCGGGCTGCTCGAATACCGGCTCGTTGATCGCCAGGTAGCGCGTGGAGGTGGTCAGCAAGCCGCGGCGGGCCGTGCCCTGGAAGCCCTGAAGCATTTCGCCGTGCTCGCGAAGGGCGCGGCCGATTTGCCAGAATTCATTGAGCCAGTGGCCCGGCTCGGCCATAGGCCCTCCCAGCCTGCCGGTGGCGATCGCGCCCCGGATCGCAAGGACGGTCTCCGGCTCGGGGTACTCGGATGGGTCGTTGTCAAAATGCTGCATTGCTTCCTTGGTTGAGTGCAATATAAATAGGCGGCCGCGTCAGGCGGTCTCCTTGTAAAGGACCTGCCGACAGGCTTGGGCGATATCGGCGCTGCTGATCGGGAAATCATCGTGCTGCACGCCGTCGAGTAGGCGGCCGGCTTGACGCTTGCCCGCGCGGTGGACCATGGACCAGCCATCAGCGCTGGAGGCGCCGGCCGGATAACCGGCTGCGGTGAATCCACCGTTCACCACGCGGCCGTCGCGTGCCACTGCCGCAGTCTCGTAGCGGCCAGCCCCGAAATCGCCGGAGCCTGGGACCCATTCGCCGTGCTGCTTGAAGAGGAACGGCACACCCGCTGCTGCGCACTGGTCTCGCAGCGAACGAGGCCAGTCCGGATGCATTGGGCGCGCTCCGGAGCCGCTCTCTCCACCCACGATGATCCAGTCGATCGAGGGGTCGGATGTGGAGAACACGTCGACGGGGCCCAGGAGCGGCTCGATGGATAGAAACCGGACGCTTGCAGGCACGCGCAATAGCTTCTGGATATCGCGGTCAGCCTCGACCTGGTTGACCACGGTGGCGCCGAGCCATATGTCGACGGAAGCGTGACCTTCCAGCCAGCGGGCGAGCCACTGCACCGTCGTGCTGCTCTCGCGGCCGTCCCTAGTCGACATGAGGTAGTCCAGTGCTTGCTCAAGCCGACGCGTAGCGTTGCCGATCCGCTTCGTCACGACCAGCTTGTCGAGGTTCGGAGTCTGGCGCCAGACTTCGAGCACGTCGACGAACCATTCCAGCGGCACGGCGTTGTCGAACACGTCGGCCAGGCTCGCGCAGAAGACGCGTTGCCGGCGGCCATGGACGGCCGCAAACGCTGCATGACGGGCGTCCCACAGCAGCGGCTTGCGCCAGTTGGCTGCTGATGCGCGCCGCCGCGGCGCGCCGGGACCCCAGTTGATGGCGATCCCTCCGGCAAACCGGGCGTTGCGTGCCTCGGCGTAGCAGTGGTCGCAGCCCGGCCCGACCTTCTGGCAGCCTTCCCACGGATTCCAGGTGTGGTCTGCCCACTCGATACGGGTGTTATCGCTCATGCTGGAACGTCCTCGAACATGTCGATGGTTCTGGTGTCGCGGTCGGGTGGGCATTCCGCGGCTTGAAGCAGCAGGCCAATGGAAGCCGACCCGTCGCCACCGTACGGGGTATCGGACTCGGTCCAGCCGTCCTTGAGGTCGGCCGGTGCGCGCACGCGGCCGGCCAGGTCGTAGCGTGGCTCGGCGCAATCGCCCTCGATGTTCCGACGGTCGCGCCTGGCGACAGCTAGCGCCGCTTCGGGGTCGTCCGCCTGAATAACGGCGCGGTATACGAGTTCTACGTTGAAGAGGGGCATGATCGAATCTCCTCGCCTCGCGACGCCTTCCTGCAGGCGCTCGCGCTTGGGTTGCTTGAACTGGATGCGATCCAGCGTAGCGCGCACACGGGCAAGTCAAGGACGGGGAAGCCCGGCTTCGCCTTGGTCGGGCTCTCAGCACCCGGCCGAACTTGGCCTGAAGCACACGACGGGAAACTCGAACAGCGTCGCGCAGGCGCATGCGTCTCCGCAACGAGCGGAGACCTTCGCCTCTTCTGCAAGCCCATGTCGGATGGCGGCCGCGCGCAGCTGGTCTGCGTCGACACGATCCGTGGTGAGCGCGCTCAACACCTCCCGTGTGAAGCCGGTCAGGCGCGCCAGTTCCTCGCCAATGGGGCCGTGGATGTAGAGGTACAGGCCATTCTGCATCTTGCGAACCACCATCGTCTCGGTCGCCATCCGTTCCAGCAGTGCTTCCGCAGCACGCCAGCCGATCCGCAGATGGCGCTGGATGAGCGCGGTCGACGCCGCGCGGTGCTGGTGGACCAGCTCGACGGCCTGGTGGAACAGCTCGTCGGTGAGCGCTGCGGCGTCAGCCTTCATGGGCCACCTCCGGTCGCTGCGCCGCCCGCTGCGGCAACTGGACCGAGCCCAGGGCCTGGGTCGGCGCGTCCCACTCAACCACGGACAGGCCGGCGGCGCGGTAGTGCTCGCGCTTGGACGCCATCCTTGCGTCGTATTCGGGGTTGCCAGTGAGCCCAAGAACCTCGACGATGGCCTCCGCTGCCGTGTCCGTCAGCACGAAATCCGGGTGGACCGGTGCATGGCCGATGTGGCGCAGCGGCTTTCGGAAAGCGCGGCGCAGCGCGACCAGGTGGTCCGCCATGGCGACTTCATAGGTGGAGTCGCAGGGTAGGAATTGCGCGTTCGTCAGCATCGCCGCACCATTCACGATCGTGAGGTAGTTCCTGTCTGCCGGCTTCTCGACCAGCAGCATGGCCACACACCGCTGATTCGCCTGGCCGGCACCGGCCAGCGCCGGGCCATAGGAGCGCTGCAGGCGCTCATATAGCGCGCCGCTCATGAAGCACCGCAACTGCGTTTGCCGGAGGACGAACTTTGCTCCATATTGCGACGGCTCGTGCGACACAACCTCGGCGATCAGCAGGCCCCGCTGGCTGCCCGCTGCGGAGGGCGTGAGCCTCGCCAGCCAGGCATCCTGCTCTGCCAGGATCTCGGCTTTGCGCGAGGGATCCCATCGCGCCATGATATGGAGCGTCTTGTCGGCGGGCTGGTTGTTGATGCGGCAGTCCGCCAGTTCGGCACTCAGTTGGGACCAACAAGCGCTCCAGCCCCGTCCGCCGGCACCGGTCCAGAGGTTCAGACCTGCCTGTTCCCACGCGAATTCGAGGAACGCGAGCAGGCCTGCTGTACGGCGCTGCGGCTTCTTTGATTCGCCTTCGGGGTTGGATTTCACCGGCTTTGCCGGTGTGCGGCTGCTGATTTTGAGACTCGCGTCAAGCCGGACATCCAGCGCGCCGTTGCGGAAGCGGAACGGGTCTAGTTCGGTGCCGGTACTACCCTTGCCGGTATTGCGGCGCTGGAAGGGGCAGCTGTCGCCGTGCAATTGCGCCTGCTCCGGCCAACGGGCGAGCAGGAAGATCTCGCGGTGGCGGCGAATGACCAGCTTGGGTCGCGGCCGTCCGGCCGTGCAACCGCACTCGGCAAAGCCTTGGGTGGTCTTCGCGCGTTCCAAGAGGCGGGAATGCCGATCTGGGTTTTCCAACACATCGTCAAGTGGCAACTCGCTGTTGCCTACACGCACGGTGATCATGGGTTTCTCCTAAACGCCGGCGTCACGGAACATCGTGTACAGATCGCGGCGAATTTCGCTGATGTCGAGCAGGGCCTTGGCCCGGGTCATCGCGACATACAGCAGTCGCATTTCTTCGGGCGACATGCTCAGGTCGCCTTCGTCGTTGGTCTTGAATTTGAAGTCACCTGCGAGGTGAACACGGTCCCACTCGAGGCCCTTGGCCCGATGCACGGTGCTGACGATGTAGTCGGCCTCGGCTTCGGGCGACACGCGTGAGAGGATCAGGCGCAGGTAATCGACTCCCTCGTTGTCGATCAGCTTCACCAGTGGCTGCAGGTCCCGGCCGGCAAACGACTCGGCATACTCTTGAACCTCATCCCAGGTCTCGAACAGCGCCAGGGAGGCGGGATAGCCGATGCGCTGGCCGCGCATCAGCAACTCGGCACCGTCGGCGAAGGCCTTCAGTTCGTCGACATTGGCGCGCACGGCCACTTTGTCGCCGCGGGCAATGCCTTGAGCAAGGTGGGTCAGCACCGTGGCATTCTTGCGGCACAGGATGGCGTCGAAGCGATCGTGCCCCGGTGTGGAGTCGTGCAGAATCCGCGACTCGATGTGCTCCTGGCCACGAACAGGCACGTCCTCTTCCATCAGGTTGAGCACCCGGCTCGCCAGCTGGGCGATGGCCGGCCCAAACCGGAACGATTCGGTGAGCGAACGCTCCGGCGCCCGGATGTGGTCCATCGCATTGACCGCGCCGCGCCATTCATAGATCTGCTGGTACGGGTCGCCAACATAGACCACTTGCGCCTGCTGGGCGCGCAACACCGACAGCATCAGGCCGTCGGCGTCCTGGGCTTCATCGAACAGGATGAAATCAGCGCCGATCGTCGGGCGGCTTCGCTCCCATAGCTTCACGTAGACGTCATGGGTGATGGCCGATGGCGCCGCGGGGTCACAGTATTCCTGCCACAGCCGTCGGACATGCGGAAGCAGGGATTCGCGCAGGTGCTCGGCTTCGTCTTCCCGGATGATCGGCTCCACGGGGATATGCCAGGCGAGCGGCTCGCCTTGGGCAGAGCGGCAGAAGCGCGCCGCGCCGTCCATCACCATCCGTGCGACCTTGCTCGCGCTCAGCTCCAGGTCCTTGCCGATGGTCGTGGGCAGGCGAACCGGCCCCAGGCGATAACGCAAGGCCAGCTGATGGGGCGGCTCGACCGGGTTCTTGAGCTTGCGTGTGATTTCGGGACGGGTTGCACCGTAGGCAATCGAATGGACAGTGCGGCAGCGGGTATTGGGCGGGAACTTGCTGGCAGCTTGCGTCGCAATATCCTTGTTGAAGGCGAGGTAAAGCCCGCGGGCGCGGCCGCGGGCATCCGCCGCCAGCCTGAGCGTGGAGGTCTTGCCCGCACCGGCGTATGCCTTGACCTTGAGGTGATCGCCGCTTCTTACAGCGGCAACGACGTCGCTCTGCTCGTCGGTGGGTGTCATCACGACACCTCCAGTGCCGTCTGAATGCCCATCGACGCCCGCACGCGCTCGCGGATGGCAGCGTGGGCCGCATTGGCCTGCGCCACCCGGCGTGCCTGGTCGCCGCTCAACTCATCCACGATATAGCTGAAGGTTATTGCGTTGGTCGGGCCGGTCCACGTCAGCCACTTCGCGCGGATCTGGACCTTGATGGCTTCTGGCAACGAGAAGAAGCGGGCACGGGCCTTGCGCCATACGCGCGCCTGGAACGCTCTCTGGCTGGCTTCGAATCGATCGGCGTTGCGCTGGCGCCGCAGGACTTCTTCGTCGAAGGTGTGCTGCTCGCCGGCGACGTGGTCGGCGAAGAGCGGGTAGCGGTCACGTTCGCGCTGCTGCTTGCGTGCGAACGCCGCCTGCCGGCGGGTGTTGAAGTCGATGGGGGTGTATCGTTCGAAGCGAGTGAACCGCATGGCTGCAAGGTATCGAGAGGTCTTCAGACCAGGATACCGGCGCCGATGCAAAGTCAAGGCAGCCGGCCGGCGAGAGTCGCCAACTGCCTATTTTCCCGGCCCAGCCTGCCGTAGTTGTCGTTGAAAGCTTTAGAATTGACCCCCTCTTTTACTGAAATCGTCATGGCGTCCCCCACCAACAGCTTTCGCGAAGTGTCACTCGGCACCCGGCCTGCGTGCGAACGCGAGTTCATCCCGCCGGGGGATCCGCAATACGGGGAGATCGCGCGCCTGGACGCCTTCACCTTCAAGCGCTATCTGGATCGGGTGTTCTGGCATCCGCGGCCGGAGGTCCTTCGCTTCGAGGTCAGGGCGGTGCCATCGGCGACGGGCAGTGTCTACGATGTCGTCGCAATCGTCGCGACGGGGCAGGGTGAAGACTGGTTTTCAGAAGCCGCGGTGCCGCAGCGCTGGGACTATGTGGCGATCAGCGAAACCAGCCACGGGCTCTCCAAGTTACAGGCCGCCCGACTGAAGCAAGAGGGCAAGCTGCCCGAAGACTACACGCCGTTTGGCGATGACGGTCCGATCCTGGACCACTCGAACCTGGAGAACCCGGAAGAGGTGGACCTGCGCCGCTGGGACGTGATTAACCGCCTGCGAGAAGCGAGCCGGCGGCGACGCGCTGCAGGCTGATCGCGCCGGGGCCTTGTCCACCGGCGTCAATTCGCTGTAATATCCGCTCGATTCTCCGCGCTTTCAGCGCATCGACCCTGCCGGCGTACCGGCCATCTGCTTTTCCACCCATTGGGGCTTTTCCCAATGGGGAAGGCTCCATTTCCGGAGCCTTTCATGCTTATCTCCTCCCGTACCAGCACGCTGGCCGTCCTTGCGACGGTTCTGAACCTGTTCGCGGCGCTGTATTTCGTTGTGACCACCGGTGACGATCGCCTTGCAGCAATGCAATTGCACATCGTTGCTGAAATCGAGTTTCTGGTTCTGATCAGCTGGCTTCTCGCGAAGCTGCTGAGTCTGGATCCGAAGCCTGCCACTGCCGGCTGACCTGTCGAGGTCACGGGCCATTCCACTACCGGCCGGGGATGCGTTCCCCGGCCTCCTATCACCCGTCGGGGAACGCCCGATGGGGGCGTTCCCATTTTTCAGAAGGAAACGCCATGTTCCCACCCAAGACCCTCACCATTGAGGTAGGACCGGTTCCCGCTGAGGAATCGTGCGCCCAAGTCGGTCAAGCCAACTATGAAGCGCAATCGCGCCTCGAATGCGCTGTCTTCATCCGCCAACTGCAACGCGTCTTTGGCAACCCGGATCCCGTTGCGCTCTCATTCGAGCGCCGCGGCTTTCCGCATGAGCTCGGGCGCTACCATGAAGTGGTGGCCATCATGACGGCTGCAGGGGCTGAAATTTTCGACGAGGCCACGGTCCCGACGTGCTGGGATGCGATTGCACGGGCGGAGCTTACGTGGCTGCGTCTGCAAGCGCAGTGGCGACAGCAGGTCTTAGCCGGTACCGTGGACCTGGCGGATGTACCTGTTGCGTTCTGCCGCAGCTCTATTCCGGATTTCCCCGATCATCCGGTCTCGGCATGGTTGGCGATGGGCTTCTCGCCGTTGCCTGCTGGTCCTGCAATCACCCTGCACTAACGGAGGTTGCATGTACAACGAGATCGTCGAGCGCTTCATCAAGGCTCAGGAATCCGCTGAAGCAGCCTATCGCTCCGTGGCGAGCTTTGAGCGCGAGAGCTTGGCTGGCATTGCCCAGCACTCCCACGCGGTTGAGGTCCGGTCGGACTACAGTACGCAAAGGGAGCTGGAGAGTTTCTGCTTCTCTCTTGCCGGCAACGTGGTTAATCGTGCCAGGCGCGAGTTCGCTCCGGCGGGCACGCGTCTGGACATCGACGATGCCACAGAGCGGGAGCATGCCGGCCTGAACATCGGTGAGGCTCTCAATGCTGGTCGCGTTCCCGACATTGATGGATTGTGGGCGTCGCTTCGCGCTCGCTATGGCGGCAATGGGGGCAAGGAGCTGGCGTACCAGCAAGCCGCTCAGCGCATCATCAAGGGCTTTGGGCTGAATCGAAAGAAGGAGGTCCAGCGTACCGCGTCCGCGGTGGTCCTTCGTCTGCGTGCGACATCCGAGGGTTGCTACGGCAGATCCACGCGGAAGCTGGGTTACTACAGCTGCCAGCATGCAGCAGATTGCCTGCAGGGCCTCACGGCGTTTGCTGCCAAGGCGGGACATGCGGCACTGGGCATCGGTCTGGGGCGCATGAACGTCCATACCCTCGAGTACAGCTACCGCGAGAAGCGAAGCTTTCCGGGACTCGACATCGTCTTTTTCAAGGACGCATGGGATTTCAAGTTCTCACACCAGATCGCGGAGGAGCTGATGCTGTTCATTGGCGAATACGGCGCGGTGTTCATGGAAGACCAATCCTGACACGGCAAGCATTTGGCTGTCATCGCGCGCCCACCTGGCGCACGATGATCGCCACGTTTCAACTGACATGCCCCGCTTTACAGCGGGGCATTTTCTTTTTCGAGACCCCTTCATGAACAATTGGTATGAGCCCCTACGGGCAATTGTCAGCCTCGGTTCCCAAGCCGAGAAGATCGCCCACATGGGCGAGTTGCATGCAGCACGTCAGCGCCACCTCTCGCAGTTCTTCACGCCGGATGCAATCGCTCGGCTGATGTGGGGTGTAGTAGCGGACTGGCGGCCGGACAGGAAGGTGTCCGTCCTCGACAATTCCGTCGGTTCCGGTCGCCTGCTGCAGTTTGCAGATCCGGCGCGGCACAGCCTTTTCGGCGTCGATGTGCACGAGCCAACGATTGCGGCAGTACAACAGGCCATCGAGAATGCGGGCTTCGACGGCAGCTTCCTGCACGCGGGAATGGAGGAAATCCACCCGCGTAGATTCGATATCGCCCTCATCAACCCGCCGTTCTCGATTCACCTCGAATCTCCCCATCTTCAGCCCTACGACTGCACGACCTGGGGCCGCTTCGGGCCCGGTACCAGCGCGTTGAGCCATGAGTATGCGCTGGCTCAGGCGCTGGACGCCGCGCAGGTCGTTGTTGCCTTGTTGCCGACCACGTTTGTCGACAAGTTTGCCGACGCATGCCTGCCACATGGCGAACCATACAGCGGCGCAGCGAGTCGTCTGGTTGGGGTCTTTGACCTGCCGGAAAATGCGTTTCGCGAGGAAGGCGCAGAAGTGCGCACCTCCATCGCCGTATTCGGTCGGTATCGTCTGAGGGGCGGCATTCTACGTGGACCGGTCAAGGATCTCGCGACGCCACTGCCGAGCCTCGAGCTGCAGTGGGACGAACGTCGCTATGCTGAACCGAAGCTGGCCCACCAACTGCTGGATGATGATGGGCCCGCTATCACCCGGCCCGTGACTTCGCAGAAACGGGTACGCATCTCGCACGACGGGCGGCGGATTATCCTTGGCTTCGAGTGCGGATTCACCGAAGCGATGGTGCTCAATCGTGTGCTGGAGCGCCGAATCGTGTCGTTGGAAGGGCAGCGGCTGCCGAGCGGCTTTCGTTACGAGGGCACGGGCCGGCTGGACTTGGAGACCTACCTGGTTCAGGTGGATCCTGTCGCCGCCTTGGGCAAGCTGGTGAGCCTCGTGAAGCAGGCCGGCGGCGAGCCAGAGTTCGCTTCGGGATTTCTGGACCATTTCCGGCGACGGATGCGGCGCAGCCTTCGGCAGGCACTGCCGTTGCGGCATGCCGTCTGGACAACCGGTGTTGGCTCTGTAGACCAGCTGGTGGCCGTCGCAAACAAGACGCATCTGGTGGACACCACGGTGTGGGGCAGCCCGGTAATCAAGGCTGGCCAGGCCGTTCAGTTTGCTCGCCAAGCGGATGGCCGGTACGCGTACGAGGTAAGTGGCAAGCACTACGTTGTCTCGTTGGACGAGATCACCAGCCGTTACAGCGTCGAGAAGTCAGCGCAGGCCTGGGAAGTGGTTCATGAAGGTCTGCAGTGCCGCTATCCCATGCAGGCCTCGCAGTTGCGCAGACGCCTGCTGGCCTTGGGGATTCACAAGTGGCTGGACTGGGAATTCCAGCAAGAAGACCTGGTTGAGCTGCTGTTGAAGCCCAACGGTGCGGTCGCCGCGTGGGAGCAAGGCTGCGGAAAGTCACGGCTTGCCGCGGCGTTGATCCTGCTGTCCGGGGTCCATCATGGTCTGATTGTGGTGGAAGCCAGGCTGATACCCGAGATGCGTGCGGAACTGGCGCAGATCCTGCCGGCTTCGGACATTCATGTGATCGAGGCACCCGAGAATCTGGACAAGCTCGGACGCATCAATCTGATCGCCTATGAACGGCTACGCATGCCGGTACGTCGGGACGCGTCGCTGCGCATCACCTACGCGCATCGGCTGCGCCGTCGCATCGGGCTATTGGTGGCGGATGAGGGGGAGCGGTTGTCGAACCCGAGCAGTGACCAAAGCCGCGCGCTTTGGCAATTGTCCGCCAAGCGCCGCTATGTCCTGACTGGCAGCCCGATCGCTAACTATCCGCGCGATATCTTTGGACTGATCGCGTTCACGGCGGGCGACGGCACCGCCGCGCAGCCGTATGGCTACCGGCGTGGGTATCTTGAGGCGAACTGGCTGGCCTCTGCACAGCATGCTATGCGGGGTATCGACCGCTTTCGGAACGACTTCGTTGTGTTGGAGTGGGTGACCTGGGAATTCGCCGAAAGCCTGCAGGAGGGGGCAAAGCGTGAGGTCCCCAAGATCGGCAATTTGCCCATGTATCGCCAGATGCTGGCGCCGCACGTCAAGCGGCGTTTGGTCTGCGAGCCGGACGTTTCACGGTACATTCGGATCGAGCCGCCGGCAGTAGAGGTGGTGGAGACTGACTGGGACCCTGCTCATCTGTCGCTCTACCTGCGCACAGCAGACGAGTTCGCCGACTGGTACCGGGACGTCCGAAAGGACGGACGCCGGAACAATCTGATTGCCATCCTGGCCAGGATTCGCGCTGTCCACTTCGCCGCCAACTACCCGCAGCACGGGGTGGACGGCGTCGGCAGGCTCGCGCAACTCACCAGCAAGCAACGTGCCGTGATCAAACGGCTCGAGGCCATTGCCAGGGAAGGCAAGCAGGCCATCCTGTTTGCCGAGAACCCGGGCGTCATCGACCTTATCGCCGCGCAGCTGAAGGAGAAAGGCGTCGAGGCGGTACCGTTCCATGGGGGCATCCCGATCTCTAAACGCGTGGCGGCGAAGGACAAGCGTTTCGTCGCCGGCAATGCCACAGCGCTGCTGTGCACCAAGGCATCGGGCCGGGCAGGCTACAACTTGCCTAATGCTGACTATGTCCTCTTCTATGACCGCTCGTGGACGTGGCGCATCGAGTATCAGGCGATGCGGCGCGCGCTGCGGTGGAACCGAAAAGGGCAGCTGAAGGTGGTGTATTTCCATTTGCCGGGGAGCATCGACATCTATCAGGACCAGATGGTCGCGCACAAACGGGACGCCATGGAGGCGGGCCTGGACTGGGCGACGCCGGAACTGGAGGACGAGGCGTTCCTGCACATGGACACGCTGTTAGACCATTTTGTTGACGATCTCGCCCAGCTGCATGGCCGCCATGCCAGGGATCAACGAAAGCTGCTTAAGGAGGCGGCATGAAGACTGAAGACTGCAAGATTGCGATCGGCGATGGCCTCGCGACGATCAAGCGCCGCGGAACCCGTAGCACCACCGTGGCAAGGATCCTCGGTACAGTCGAGGCAGAAGGGATCGAAGTGATCTGCCTGGACCGGTTGGTACATGGAATCTTTGAATCGGAGTTGGACGGCTGGCAGGTTGCCGGTGCAGTCACTACCCTGCTGTCGCAACCCATTGGGCCCCGCCAGCACGTACGCCAGTGATCGAACGCGCCAGGCCGTAGGGAGGGATGGGCTGGGATGTTACTCGCTCCGGCCCCATTTCCCGGTCAAAAGACGTCGGTATTGGCTAGCTTTCTGGCCTCAGCCGATGCGACATAGCCCTTATGATGGTTTCCGTAGCGCCCGCTACGGAGACCCTCTCGGATGCCCTAAGCCCTCCAAACGCGGAGGGCATTTTTTTTGCTCGAGCGAGCATTTTCCCGTCGGCGGTAGAGAGCATCAGCGAGTCGGCGCTTCTCTCTCTCCCTCCAATTCCGGCGGCGGAGCGTGGGCTATTGATCGATGAGGGCGAATTCGGCTATCCTTTTACTGCTTTCCGCGTCCAAGACGCATCGACCTTCGCCCCATTGGGGCCAGCTACTGCAGTACGGTGGTCTCCCGCTTTGCCGGGCCAGTCCATCCTTCCATCCCACCGGGAACCTGTTCCCGGTGCGGCAACGGGTTCCCCATTCCGTCTCGGAGAACCCAACAATGCAAAACCCCACTGTTGCCATTGGCAAGATTCGTCCTGGCCGCAATCCGCGCAAGTACTTCGATCCTGTCCAGATGGCCGAACTGACCGAATCCATCCGCCTGGATGGCGTCGTCCAGCCGATTCTGATTCGTCCCATCGAGGACGATGAGAATGGCCATGAGTACGAGCTGGTTGCCGGTGAACGCCGCTACCGCGCCGCACTGGAAGCACATGGCGATGGATACGAGATCCCCGTCGTCGTGAAGGTGCTGACCGACGCCGATGCAGACCGCCTCGCGTTGATTGAAAACGTGCAGCGTGCCGACATGGCCCCCTCCGAGGAGGCCGTGGCGGCATCGCACATCGTTGGCTTCCTGAAGGGCGACCGCGATGAAGCGGCGCGCGTTCTGGGCTGGTCCCGCTCAACGCTCGACAAGCGCCTGGCGCTGATGAATTGCAGCGAATCGGTCCTTAATGCACTGAACACCCGTGCCATCCAGCTCGGCCATGCCGAACTGCTGGCTACGCTCGCTAAGGACAAGCAAGACAAGCTCTTGCCCGTCATAGTCAGCGAGAAAAAGTCGGTGTCGGAGTTGAAGAAGACCATCGAGGCCGCCGCGTGCAGCCTGGAATCGGCCATCTTTGACAAGGCCGACTGCGCGGCGTGCCCGCACAACTCTTCGTTGCAGACGGAGATGTTCAGCGAGGCGATTGCCACTGGCAACTGCACCAACAGGGCCTGCTACACCGAAAAGACCGACCGCAAGCTCGAAGGGATTGCTTACGGGCTCAAGGAAGAGTTCCCGATCGTTCGCATCGTCCGCGCCGGCGACAACCATACCCGCATTCAGCTGAAGGTGGATGGTCCGACCGGCGTAGGCGAGGAACAAGCGAAAGCGTGCCATGCCTGCCAGAACTTCGGTGCCGCGGTGAGTGGCCTGCCGGATTCCATGGGCAAGGTGTTCAGCGGTCAATGCTTCGATACGGCGTGCAACCAGCAAAAGGTGGCAGCCCGGATCAAGGCAGAACGTGATGCCGCCAAGGCACCAGCTGTGAAGCAGGGCGGTGGCAAGCCGGCCACGGCAACGAAGGGCGACAAGTCCTCCGCGCCCGCCGAGAAGGCTGTCACGGTGATCAGCGAGTCGGAGAAGGTGAAGCAGTACCGCACCGAACTCTGGCGCAAGGCGCTGCGCAAGGAGGTTGCGCAGAACGCTGACCAGGCCAATGCCTATTTGCTGGCGATCGCCATGCACGGGCTGTCGCGCAACATCGGCGGCGACGTGATGGGCAAGTTCTTCGAGAAGCTCACGGAACAGAAGCCGTCATCGACCCTCCAGGGCTGCCTCACGGCTGTCCACGGCCTGGACGCCGGCCGCCGGCAGCAGCTGACGATTGGCATGACCGTAGCGGCCATAGACGGCGTGGACGTGAGCAACCTCCGTGAGTGGTGCCGGTATCACAAGCTCGACTTGCGCAATCACTGGAACCTGCAGAAGTCGCAGGACTTCCTCGAGATGCTGACGAAGTCGGAAATGAAGGTCCTGGCAGACGAGCTCGGTATCCGCAAGGTGCTGGGCGATGGTTTTGCCAAACTGTTCGGTAAATCGAAGGCCGAAGTTGTTGCTGGCCTCCTGGCCGTCGACGGCTTCGACTACAGCGGCAAGGTCCCCAAGGTCCTCGGCTACTGATCCATTCCACTCTTTCGGGGGCGCGCCACCGGCGCGCCGCCCGTCATTCCATTTCCCCAAAAGGATTCACCTATGTTCACTGAACTGGCTGCGCTCGTGCGCGCGAGTGAGAAAGTGGTCGTCACGCTCACCATGCAGGGCGACCTGATGTCCGTCGTTGTTGTGCCCGTTATCAAGAATGCGGCGGATGCTGCGCTGACTACGCCGCTGGCGCTGTCGGCCACGCCCGCCGAGCTGGACGAGGGCTTCGCGCAAGCCCTGGCCGGCGTCACGGCTGCCCGCCAGTCGCTGGCAGAGCAGGCCGAAGCCACCAAGTCCATTCTGGAAGCGGCCAAGTCCTCGCAGTCGAGCAAGGCCACCAAGGCGTTGGCCAAGGCTGCGGCACCGTCGGATGCGTCGGATTCGCAGCAGGACAGCGAAGACGAGAGCAAGCCGCAAGGCGGAGCTGGCGGCGAGGCCTCGACGAAAGTCGAGAGCAGCGCTCCTGCTTCGGGCGGTACGGATCTCGCTTCATTGCTCTGAAGGAGGCTGACATGGCAATCGAAGTCAAGAAGCTCACGCGCGAGTTTTCCTACAACGGCATGACGCTGATGGACCCAGGTCCTCAGTTCACCCCGGAGCAGGTCAAGGATGTCTATTCGGCCCAGTATCCGGAACTCACTACCGCCGCGGTAGACGGCCCGGACCACCAGGGCGATATCGCGCGCTTCACGTTCGTCCGCGCCGCTGGCGCGAAGGGCGCGCATGCGCAAATCTGACCTCATGAAGGCACTGTCCACCGGACAGTTCGCCGCCATCAAACAGGAGCCGCCCGAAAGGGCGGTTTTTTTTCATTCTGAGGAGACCCAACAATGCTGTTCGATCCTCGGTCGTTTGTTCCTGAGCTCCATGCAGAGCAACAACCCGCATGGACGCCACACCGACGGCATCCCGCTACCGGATGTCGACCTTCCCATGGTTTTCTGACCCTGCCTGGGGTCGCGCCTTCCGTGCCGGTTTCGGGGCGCGTGACTTACGCCGACGAGCTGGAAATCACCGACCTGGTGATCGCACAGTTCGAGGCAGGCGTGCTGCGTGCGAGCGATGTGTCCGACCCCACCGGGGCCGGCGATGCGTTCACCCAAGCGATGTTCGCGTGGTTGAACCCGCGTATCCCGCACTGTCAGCGCCTGCAGTTTGGCTTTGCGCTGATCGACCAGGCCGCCGCAGCAGACCAGATCATGCAGTTTGGTTGGGAGGACGGGCTGCAGGCGCCGCTCTATCTGGCGATCGAGCTGCCCGGTGAAGAAGTGTATGGCATCGGTAAAGCCAGGGCGCAAGCCCTGCGTGCCGCAGACCCATCGCTGCTCTTCACGGCCATGAGCCTAGTCAATGCCGCATGCTCGAAGTCACTCTTCGTTCGCACGCCCGATGTGTTGCTGGACGAGTTCGCCCGGTGGCACTGGGACTACGACGCCACCCTGGCCGACGACGACAGTGCGCGGGAATTTCTGAAGGAGAACTGGGGCGGAGACGACGCGGACATCGAGCGCTATCTGCCCTCCGTCGTGCGGCCGGAACTTGCGCCCGATGACACTCTGCCCCGGTATGCCCATGTCCTGCCCGGGTCGCCCCAGCTGCGCGAGCTTTCACCACGCACCTTGCGCGCCATGGCGCGCTCGGAAGATGCGTGGCTGGCCGAAACTTGCGCGGCGTTGGCCGACCTGCGGTTGACGTTGGCAAGAGCTGGTGACCGATCAGCAGTTGCCGGCGCCCAATGGGCCGAGCCAGCCTACTCCGCAGCCACGATCGCGTATTGCGAAAGCGACTACGTGTCGGAGGTGCTCGACAACCATTTCGAGTGCGCGAACAACAGTGGCGAAGCCACGATGTTCCAGTGCTTCATTCCCCTCGCGGCGGAGCGCAAGGCTATCCGCCAGCAGTTCGAGGACCTGGCCAGCATGCTGCGGATCATCGGCGCGCTTGACCGTGTCTTGACACTCATTTCTTCCTAGGAGGGCCTCATGGCCGAGATCCTGACCGCGACGCGGTCGCATGACGTGGCGCTGCAAGGCGCCATTTTGCTGTATGGCCGTTCTGTCGCCGAGTTTTCGTATGCCACCGCGCATCGGATCGAGCCCGACGCAAAGACCGGCCGTCCCGTCATCGGTGCGGGCACGCCGCTCAATCGCCAGGCACTGATCCAGGCGGTGCGGCAGGTTGCAGAAGCGTCCCTTCCCAAGGGCGAGTTCCTCACCCCGAATGTGCTGTCGATCAGCCCTACCGCGGTGACGTGGTGGTGCCCGCCAGGCCATCGCCGCGTGTTTTTCAAGTGCAGTGAGTTTGGCGAATGCAGTGCAGTGGTACCGCATCCGGGTCTGGTCTTCCAGGCAGCCCACACGGGATTCCGCGTCTTCGCGCTGTCTGGCGAGGACCGGCCGGTACCGGCGTCGTTGCTGCACGAGCCGCCGTACTTCAACACCTGGGACAACGGAAAGATCTGCATCGGCAGTGCACACGTGCCCAAGCAGATCGACGTTGCCTCCATTGCCGGATGGGAATCGGGCTTCTTCGACTCTGCCTTCACCCACCCCAACCATGGCAACCCGCGCGTCAAATTCGAGCGCGGCCCCTATGCCTTCTGGAAGGACATGCTCGACGGCCGGTTCACCGACTACCCGAAGCAAGTCCTCATCCCCATGAAAATCAAGCTGGCCGATCTGATCGCCGGCAAACTGGATAAATGACCATGCATCCTGCTGATGTCACCCTGCAACAGTCGTTCCCGTCGGTTATGGTGCCGCGCTTCTCCAAGCTCGAACCGATGTCCCGGGCGGGCGAGCGGCTTCTCATTGCCGCCAATGGTGTATTTCTTGAAATCGCCCGCCCGTGGCTGAGGCTGGTGCGCTGCCTCGGGCAGTTCCAGCACCGCACCGCTGTCCCGTACGGTGACGCGCGGGAGGAGACGGACCTGGTCTGCGGCCGCATCCCTGCGGAGTTGATCGGGGAGTTCGCCGCCATGGCGCGCGCTGCCAATCCGAAGGAAACGGGCGCTTGGATCGTGTGGAATGCCGCTACCGCTACGTTCCGTCTCGTTCCGGTCGGCATCCTCGAGCACAGCGCTCGACACCTGAATTACAAGCGGCCCGAGCTCGGCCCCGATGAAGTTCTGGTGGTCGATTGTCATTCCCATGGGCGCTCGGCAGCATCTTTCTCCGCTATCGACGATGGCGATGACCGGCACGACGTGAAGTTCGCGTTCGTGATTGGAAATTGCGCATCCGCGGTGCCTTCCATGGCGCTGCGGCTGTGTGCCAAGGGCATCTTCGAGAAGGTGGAAAAGGTGCCGGCGGAGTGGTATGCCGCCGCCAGGCAGGAGGCGGTGGCATGATCGAGCATCGCATTCCCACAGCCATGACCAGGCGCGCCTGGAACGTCGTTGTTGTTGGTGCCGGAGGCACGGGCAGCGCGCTGCTTCCCAACCTGGCGCGCCTGCACCACGCGATGCTGGAGCTGGGCCACCCCGGCGGTATCGAATGCACCGTCTACGATGATGACCTCGTCAGCGAGACCAATGTCGGCCGGCAGGGCTTCTATCCGGTCGATGTTGGGCAACCGAAGGCAACCTTGCTGGTGAATCGGCTGAACAACTTGATGGGCACGCGCTGGGAAGCGCAGGTCAGTCGCGTTGACAGTCGGGACCGCTTTCGTTGTGACATGGTGATTGGTTGCGTCGATACGCGGCGCGCCCGCAAGGCCATCCTGGGGGCAATGGCGCGCGGCGGCGGGGGCTACTACCTCGACTGCGGCAACGAATCGGACAGCGGCCAGGTCATTCTGGGACAGGTCCGTGGCAAGGCAGCGGAACGGTTGCCCCATGTGGGCGACCTGTTCCCCGAACTTCTGGACCCGAAAGGGGACAAGAAGGACACGGCGCCCTCTTGTTCGATGGCCGATGCGCTCAGCAGGCAATCGCTGGTGATCAATCAGGCGATCGCGGTGCAGGCGTACAATCTGCTCTGGACGCTGTTCCGCACGGGCACCCTGCAGTACTGCGGCGCGTTTGTGAATCTGGCAGCGGGGCGTACTAACCCGCTTCCGATCGACCCTCAGGCTTGGGCGAGATTCGGGTACGTTCTACCTGAGCCGAAGCAGCGCCGCACGCGCGCTCCACGCCAAGCCGACTGAAGCCCGCCATCCCCGACGTTTGGGGATGGCTTTTTTTATTTGTGCTTGCAGGTTAGAGCAGCCAGGGATCGTCTCAGAACGACTCTGAACAGCCCGTCTCAAAGCACTTATGGGACCGGCTGCTTTGTGAGGACACCGGCCCTGAACAATCCATGCGTCATCAGTCCCGCGCACCGTGCGCCGTCGCGTCGTGCCGAATGGGACCAAGAAGCCGAAGATGATCTGGCCTTTCCGGTACTGCGCGCGCCGTGCTGCCCCGAAAAAAGCTGCTGTGAAGATAGCCTTTGCGAGGCATTATTCTTGATGGCAGACTCTATCGCTTTGGTGGGAAGATGGAGTGGAAGCCGTGATGCAGGTTCTTCGCTGCCCGGCTTAAAATATTTAGAACCTTGTGAGCATCCTCGCGCGTTTCTCTGATGTGCTGCTTCACTCTAACGGTCTGGTCCCCGCTGTCGTCAATATACTTCTGATCGACTTCACCGCCGTTGTGCTCATAGACGTGACGGCGGTGGAACAGCCTTTCTGCCAGAGCCTGATCATCGGCGCCGACGCCATCGTAGAAGTCAATTCCAAACCAGTTCTTGAACTCGTCGGCGGTCTTGCCAAGGTCGTGAAAGCGTAGTTCTAACAGGCGTTTGCGACGGCGCTCCACCATGGGGACTTTGACGGCAAGTTGTTTGGCGTACTGAGCAACGAACGAATCAAACTTCCCGACAGCATCGCAGATCGGTTCGTGCGAAGGCACATCTGTGTTGACGCGTTCGCGCAGCGTCTTCACCTCTGCCTCGAACTCGACCAGGTCGTTTCGTTCACCACAAAGTGAACAGTACCCAAAGCGCCCAAGAATGTCGTTGAATTCACCACACCCCGAGCAGTTGAACTTGTGCTGTTGGCTTTCCTCAGAGACGTAGAAGGCAGGCTTTTCGCCGCTTGCTTTCACCGCGTCCGCAACTTCATCCATGTTGATCACTATGGAGACGTCTGCTTGCTGGTCCAAGCCGTTTGCCAGCAGATTGCAGTAATGTTCTGTAAAGCGGCGCTGCGCTTCCGAAAGAAGGTGGAAGTAGGGTGCTCGCCTCCCACAGTAAGGGCAGCGGGTTGGAGCGGGGCCACTCCGCCAATATCCGTTGCAAGCCTCGCACTGATGCCCGTGCTTGCCTTCGCTATCAGAGCTGATGATGACCGGGAAACATCCTGGTAGCCCGGGCGCGTCTTGCCCGCCCATGGCCAGGTTATAGGGAGCGATAGCGACCATCTGCGGTAACGCGATCCAAAACCCTATGAGGCTGACAGGGACAGGGCGGTCACTGCGGTACTGAATCGAGTAGCGTCCATCTGCTTGAATGTCGAACGTAATTGTCCCGCCGGAATGTCCAATTTCTTCAAACTCTGCTGCCATATTCGCTCCCGTCGAGGACTACATAAATTCCCGTAACTGGCAACGCCAGTCGAACGGGAGAATTATGTCAGACTCGGCACGCAGAATCGGGGGGACGGCAGTCCGAAGCTTTCACCTCCCCGGTTTTGATTTGCGTTTGCTGAGGGTACGGTGGGCGTTGATCTATGCCGGCGATGTGTCCAGCAAATATCGCCCGTGGCTTCGCATCGCTCAGCTGTCGGTCTGGCATTGAGTTCCCCCGCTATGGCGACTGCTTACTGACCCCGATCAGTCGTTGCAGTGACCTATTTCCATCCTTGGCGAACGGCCGTTCATGGCCGATCTCAGACGTTTTGCTCTTGGACTTGCCCGAAAACCGGCCAGGAGAGGTAGCCACCTTGCATCGAAGAGCCTCACGCTGCTAGCATCTAGCGACACCTCGCGTCTCGGACGCATCGATTCAGTGGCCGCGCGCCATCAGTTTTTTTCAACCCGTTGGGGCAGCTGCCCTGGCGGTGTGCTCCACTTTTCTTCGGAGCACACTTTGAACGATTCCCCTAAGCAGAGCGGTACGAACCATGCATGGCGTCGCGTTCGCGTGACGGGCAGCTGGCTGCCAGACAATGCCGTCGTGTGGGCGTATTGGAACGGCACCATGTGGAACGGCTTTGCTGTCCCGCTGTTCACGCACCAGGACGCCACCAGTCTCTCTGCCGTGATGCCGAGCCTCATGTACGTCGAGGCTCGCCAAGCCTTCCTGTTCGACGAGAACGGCGAGGCAGAATGGTTCCACTCAGCACCGCAAGTCGTGGACGGCGAGGAACTGCACCTGTATTCGCTTGGCGAAAGCTGGTGTTGGCAACTCGCCGACGCGTCGGATTACCGAGACGTGGTAGCAGGTAGCTAGCCAACCAGCCCTCTCCACAATTGCGGCTGACCCTGCTAACATTGCTGCACCTACCGCGTCCCAGACGCATCGACCCTTCCGGTTGTATAGCCGGACATTTCCTTTCCCCATACGGGCCTCATGCCCGTGGGCGTGTTGGCCCCATTTTTCATCGAGGCCAACATGTTCAAGCGTTTTCTCCTGCTTTTCCTTTGCTGCGCCGTCTTCGCTGGCTGCGCCGCCCAGCCGACTTCGCCGAACACCTACCGGGGTTCCGAAGCGCTGCGCCCGGGTACTGCTGAAGCTGTCACAGTCGTCCGGGTCCGCCCGGTCACGATTGCTGACACTGACGGCATGATGTCTGCGAACACCGGCGTGCCGGGCGTTCTCGGTGCCGTTGTTGGCGCGGTGCTTGGTGCACGCGTCATCGGCGATGGCAATGGCCGCTACCTGGCCGGCGCGCTGTCGGGCACCGTTTCCGCGGTGATCGCTCAGACGGCCGCCAATCACCTGAGCCGCCGCAGCGGCGTGGAGGTCATTGTCCGTACGGACAGTGGCCGCCAGATCGTTGTTACGCAAGACGCTGATCAGCAATTCGTCACTGGCGAGCGGCTGTATCTCGTCTCGGGTGCCGGCGGTTCTCGCCTCACTCGCTGACCTGGCTCCAGACGGAGCCTCATTCCTTCACACCTTCCCCGCGCGGGCCTCCCGCGTGGGGGCTCTGTCGCGAACAGGAGCAGTTCACATGTTCGACGTCGCAGAAGCAACGCCCATCACCATCACCCCGCTCGAAACGAAAGGTAAGTACATTTTCGAAGTCGCCGACGACATTCGTCGTCAGTTGCGCAGTGCCGGCCTCGAGCCGGAATGGCTCAACGCGAGCAACTTCATGGATGACGACAACGAGGCGCTGTACGGCCCCAAGTCGTCACGCCAGTGGCCCCAGTTCGGTGCTCGTGAACGGCTCGCCGTCTCGGTGCATCGCGGCTGGT
This sequence comes from Cupriavidus sp. FW305-3-2-15-C-LB2, assembly GCF_058787575.1. Lineage (NCBI taxonomy): Bacteria > Pseudomonadati > Pseudomonadota > Betaproteobacteria > Burkholderiales > Burkholderiaceae > Cupriavidus > Cupriavidus sp. FW305-3-2-15-C-LB2. The sequence continues at coordinate 101,748 of NZ_JBYSZW010000001.1, read as the reverse complement.
CCGAAGGCTGGGCAATCCACGTCGATCGCATCGGCTACGACAGCGATGCGCCAGCCGCGGCCACCACCGTGCAGAAGTTGTTGGTCGGCAAGTGGTTGACCGAGCGTCTAGCTTGGGACAGCGTTCGTGCGATCAGCAAGATGTTCGACGTCGCCTGAGTCCAGCCATCCCATTCGCAAGCCCCGAAAGGGCTTGCCCAACCCTTCGGGGTTCGGCAAGCCGCTTTTACCCGCGTCATTGACGCATCGACCTATCGTCCGGCATCGCCGGACCAACCCTTGCGGGACACTCGTCCCGGCAGGGAAGGGATGTCCCCACCCATCCAGAGGATATCCATGAAACTTCCCAAGTCCTTTTTCGCACCCTTTCCGGAAAACCCGGCTGCATGCCAGGAACTGCGCCGTGATGCCTGTCGCGTGCTGCGCCGGTTCGCTGGCGACATGGCGTTGCGCCCGCGCGATTACACGATCCGCGAGCACCGCCAGCGCCGGCGCGACGTCAACGTGTTTGCGTTGCAGACGGACTCGCTGCTGGTCGAGATTCAGCATCCGGCTGGCGCCGACGGCATTCGCATGTCCTACCGGACGTGCCGCGGCCGCAACGATATGGCAGGGGGCCGCGATAATACCGTCAGCGTGGAGTCGCTGGCCACCCAGCGCGGCTATTCCGAACTGGTATCCACGCTACGCGTGGTCGCCGGGCGGCGCGGTTGAGGAGCCGTTGCATGAGGCTCATCAAAGTTACGTTCAAAGCGACCTCGGGCGAAGAAACGACAGGCTTCGCGTCGCTGCACGCGGAAGATGTTGTCGAATTGCCAAAGCGCATGCTGATGCGCGTCCAGGCAGCGGTGGAGGCCGGTGAAGGCTATGCCATCGTTGCACATCAGGGCGGGTACGGCATCCCGCTGCTTCCACTCGAGGATGCGCGCTACAAGTTGGACGTCAGGCACGCAACGAGCGACGCCTGGTTGACCCGCCTGGTTGACGCGTTCCGCAAACCGAGTAAGGACCAGATGCAGGCATATGGCCGGTACTACCACACCCTGTCAGCAGCCTGCGCGGTCGGCTTCGTAGGTTATGCGGCCGGAATTCAATCCTGGTCAGTCGCCACGGTCGTCAACGCGGCATGCTTGCTGGCGGGCGCTGCGGTACTATTTGCCATCGGCGCTGTTCTCGCAAAAGGAGATAAGTGATGTTTGGTCCATTTGTCCTCGGCTTCGCACTGTGCATCGCCGGCTTCGGGCTCTGGGTGTTGCGCAACGCGGATCGCGAGCGTATGCGCGAGCATCTTGACAGCAACGACTAGGCCAATCTCGCCGTGATGGCCCGCGCCGTGCGCGCGGGCGGCGAGCAGCAAGTCCCAAGCGCATCCATTTTGGATGCGTTTTTTTCTTTCTCACCCCAAACGGGCGTTCGTCCCGTCGGGGGCGGCTCCCTCTCTCAGGACCCCTCGATGGACACAAACGTAATCGGTGCTGGCCTGCCCAGCTATCCCGCCGGCGTGCAGCTGCGCGTTGGGCTCTACGACTCGACCCTGCGTCCGGCTATCCAGCTGATCTGCGCCGACGATGGCATGCCCTACGCCTCGCTCAGCGTGAACTTGCCGGGCACGCCATTGCTCGACGGTGAATTCTGCGTCGCCGCCGACTGGAACCTCCCGGCGGATCTCAAAACGGCGCTGTTGGCCACTGGCAAGTTCGCGGACACGGGCCGCCTGTCGACGGGCCTTCCCGAAGGCGGGGCGATCTGGCGCATCGATTGCCCCGAACTGCTGTCACAGCTCGCAGGAGCTCGGGTCGTCGCACGCCGCAGGCCTGCGCATCGCATTGCCGCCCTGGTGTAGCACCACGGCGCATCTTCCAACCCTCTCGGGGCACGTCCCCGAGGGGGCGTGTTCCGTTTCCGGAGCACATCATGTACGTAATTTCGATAGGATCGGCCCGATCCGAAATGCGCACGACGCTCGCCGGCGTGCTGGAATACCTGAACCAGGACCGACGCGGCGTGGCCGCACCGCGGCCCGACGACGTCACCGTACGGCACGTCGAGCGTGGGGAAATCCCCGTGCAGCACCTGAAGTCTGGCCGGTTCGCCGTGCGCCCGCGCGGCACGGCCCGGTCGATCCTGACCCAGGTCCTCGATGAGATTGAGCGGTACCTCGTCCGGGTGGACGGCAAGATCCTGCGCCCGCACGAGATGACGTGCGCCTCTTGGGGCGCAGTCGTTGCAGCAGGCCGGCTCGCCTTCTTCCCAGAGGAAGCCATCGATATGGCCGCTGCCGACGCAGGCCCGCTGCTGCATACCCGGGATCTGTTTGAAGCCCAAGGGCCTTTCGACATCGCAGCCTTCGTCGACGACGAATTCCGTCGCCGTTTCGGCTACGGTCGGCAGGGGCCCGCGTATGCACTAGGCGCGAGCCCAAACTCGCGCCATGAACTGCATGTAGCCTATGCCCTGTTGCGCGGCGAGAAAGTCCGGGAATGCGTGCTGAGCGCCTACCGCGACGACCCGGAGATCGGCAAGCACGATCTCCCCTGGTTGCGGCCGCTGATCGAGGTGCCCGCACTGCGTGGCGCACTATCGCCCGCGCAGTTGCAGGGCCTCTGTCAGGTCATGCGGCACGAGCATCTGCCAATCACGGCAGGCAACGTAGGGAAGCTGCTCGCGATCGTACGACGGCTGCCCGCGGATTGCCGAGACGTGGAGGTCGACGATGCCTTGTTCGCAGCTGGCATCCTGCAGGCGCGGACCGCGCCGGCGCTCAAGGCGGCGCAAGGACCTGCCGCTACCCCTGTGTCCCCGCTGGCGCAGCGTATCCACTCGCTCGCGACGCAACGGCGCTTCAACACCACGATGGAGCGAGCCAAAGCCCAGCGCGAGGCCATGGAAATCAGCCAGCGGCACTTCGACGATCTTGCGCGGCGCGCGGTCGCCGAGCGCACCTGCGCCGGCTACGACTGGGCCAACAAGGTCGCGCTGGCCGTCCTGCAGCGAGACGTTGCGGCGGTCCTGGAGATCTTCGACAGCCCCAAGGACTGGAACACCGAGACCAAGCGCGCCTTGCGTGACGAGACCGGTGTCGATCTGCTGCAGTGCACTGCAGCGCAGCGCCGCCGGCGGATCTTCGAGTTGTGCGGGTTCTCTCCAGCAGAGCAGGAGCGCTGGGAGCGAGAAGCGGCCGCAGCGAAGGCTGTCCGCGCTGCCACGCGGGAGATTGAGGACGCCCGCAAGCGCGCTGAGGCCTCCAGCTGGAGGCTTGAGAGCGGCAAGGTGCTGAACGGACGCGAGTACGTCGACTTTTGCATCGCCGAGGGATTCTCGGAAATCATCGACATGCCACGGGGCCGCGCGCGCGCCTATCGCATTTGCCATCCGCGACGCGGCATGTCCCGCCCGCTGCGCGCCAAGGACGGCACGCTGACCTACGCCCGGGCACGACTCGCCCAGGCGGCCGTCCCGGCTGCCATCGCGGCTTGATGGAGCTCCCCTGGCCCTTCGGGGCCGGGGCGCTTCTTTGAATCACGTATTGTTTTCCCGAGCTTTCGTCCCTACCGCAAGAGGGGGGCAGCGGTAGCCTGTCACCATCTAAGCGGTGTTTGCACTGGTCCGAATCAGTCCAAACACTGTTTTACCCGCGTCGCTGACGCATCGACCCCAACGCCGGCATGCCGGCCATCTCTTGAACCTTCCCACAGGGACCGCTCCCTGTGGGGACGGCCTGTGGGATCTCCCTTTGAGGCATCCCATGGAACTGAACCCCTCCCAACTGCAAAAACTGCTCGCTGCGTGCATCCCGGCCACCCTGCCGGTGCTCGTGACGGGCGCGCCTGGCATCGGCAAGAGCGACATCGTCGCCCAGGCTGCTGCGGACGCCGGTTACGAGCTGCTGATCTCGCATCCGGTGGTCGAAGACCCGACCGACTCGAAAGGCTTGCCCTTTCCGTCGGCCGACGGCAAGAACGCGCGCTTCCTGCCTTTCGGTGATCTGGAGCGCGCGCTCAATGCGCGCCGCCCCTTGGTCTGGTTCATCGACGACCTGGGCCAGGCGGCTGCCGCAGTCCAGGCCGCCAAGATGCAGCTGCTGCTCGCCCGCAAGATCGGCGAGCACGTTTTGCCGCCGCATGTCACCTTCGTTGCTGCGACCAATCGCCGGATCGACAACGCCGGCGTTTCCAACATTCTCGATCCGCTGAAGTCACGCTTTGCGACCATCGTAGAGCTGACCACGTCGATCGAGGACTGGACGCGCTGGGCCGTTGCGACGAACCAGCCGCCGGAGCTGATTGCCTTCCTGCGCTTCCGCCCGGACCTGCTGTTGTCCGCGAATCGCACCCGCGAGATCGAGAACCTGCCAAGCCCCCGTTCCTGGGGAATGGTAGGCAAGCTGTCGAAGGTCGTGCCTTCCGACCTGGAGCACGTCGCCTTCGCCGGCGCGGTGGGGCAGGGCGCCGCGACGGAATTCGTCGCGTTCAAGCGCCTGTTTCGCCAGATGCCTTCGCCCGACGGGGTGCTGGCCGCGCCCGCAACGGCGCCGATCCCGACGGACGTGGCTGTGCAATATGGCATCGCCACGGCGCTGGCGCGCCTGGCCAATGCCAACAACTTCGATCGCGTGATGGTCTACGCGAATCGGCTGCACGAAGCGGGGCTCGGCGAGTTTGCCGTCCTGCTGGTGCGAGACGCCGTGGAGCGTGACCCGTTGATTGCCAGTACCCCGGCGTTCATCGTGGCGCAGGGCGGCCCCATCGGCGCCCACATCCGCGGCCAGTAGGTCGCTTTCCCGCATCACCACATCTGCCGGCCGGTCTCGGGTCTTACCCGGGCCGGCCATTTTCATTTCTGCCGCCTTCGCGCGGTGATTCCTTCCAAGGATCCATCATGAACATTACCAACTTGACGTCCCGCGTCATGCTCGCGACGCTCAACATCTCCGTCTGGCGCGCGCGCCGCTTCGACACCCGTGCCACCCAAGAAGTCGAGGCGAAGCACGAGGCCAAGGACATCGGCCGCTTCAACAAGCGGCTCTTGACCGACGGCGCGACGTCGTACAAGGAGGTTTGCGCGATCGGCAACCGCGCCCGGGCGCTCTTCGATAGCCACTCGCTGGACTATGACCAGCTCGGCGTGCGTTTGCTTCCCACGGCTGTCTACATGGACGTCGCGGAGAAGCTGCGTGCCATGCGCGACCAGTTCGAAGCGGCGACGGCGCAGTTCCTGGCCGACTATCCGCGGCTGAAGGACGAGGCCCGTGTCGCGCTCAATGGGCTCTTTGACGAAGCGGATTATCCGACCGAGGCAGAGCTGCGCCGGAAGTTCGGTGTGCGCTTTTCTGTGCTGCCGTTCCCCGATGCCAGCCAGTTCGGCATAGATCTGCCGCCCGACGTCCTGCAGGGCATCCGGGAAGAGATGGACGCCAAGGTCCTGGGTGCGGTGAAAACCGCGAACAACGACCTGGTCGGCCGTCTTTACGAAGCGGTGCAGCACTTTGCCAACCGTCTTTATGGCGAGGGCAATGTGCGGCTCGACGTCGCCGACAAGGTGCGTGAACTCAGCGCGCTGTTGCCGCGGCTGAACTTCTCCGACGATCCGGTCCTGTCGGAGATCCTCGCCAAGACCCAGGAGCAGCTTGCCTGCTATACCGGGGCGCAGCTCAAGGATGACCCGCTGCTTCGCCTGAGCGTGGCCGAGCGTGCGATGGAAATCGAGGCGCAGATGGCTGCATTCATGGGTGGGCCGCCGCCGACGCTGACGCGGGAGGCCGGCGACATGCCGATGCTCCAGCTGCTTGCCGCGTGAGGTCGCCATGCATGATCGAATCGTGAAGCAGCGCGCAGCGCTGGTGCTGTCGCAGCCGTTCTTCGGCGCGCTGGCCCTGCGGTTGGCCATCGTCGAGGACACGACCTGCGAGTCGATGTGGGTTGACGGCGTGAGCCTGGGCTACAACCCGGCGTATGTCGACAAGCTCGATGACCTCGAGCTTCGCGGCGTCCTGGCCCATGAGGTGCTGCACGTGGCCAACGGCCACTGCTGGCGCATGGGAGCGAGGGAGCAGCAGCGGTGGAATCAGGCCTGTGACTATGCGGTCAATCCGCTGGTGCTCAATGCGCAATTCAAGCTGCCGCAGGGCGTCCTGCTCGATGGCCGCTACCTCGGCAAGTCGGCGGAGGAGATCTACGCGTTGCTACGACAGCAGGAATCGTCGCAGCAGCCGCAGCAATCCGCGGGCGGCGCAGCAGGCTCAGCGCCGCATCCGTCCGACGGGGAGCCGTCTCCGCCGGAGTCGAACGGGTGTGGCGAAGTGCGCCAGTACACCGGCGCCGACAAGCCGGCCGTCGAGAGCGAATGGCGGGTTGCCGTCAGTCAGGCCGCGAAAGCGGCCAAGATGCGCGGCGCCTTGCCCGGCGATCTCGAACACCTGGTGGAAGCCGCACTGCGGCCTTCTGTCGACTGGCGGGCTGTGCTGCATCGCTTCGCTGCCGAAGCTGCCCATGACGACTACAGCTGGAAGGTTCCCAACCGGCGCTATGCGCATCTGGGTCTGTACCTGCCCTCGCTGCATTCCGAAGCGGTAGGCGATGCGGTGTTCGTGCGCGACTCCAGCGGCTCGGTCTTCGACGAGACGCAGCGACAGTTTGCCGCGGAGATTATTGCGGTGCACCAGCAGCTGCAGCCGGCCCGGCTCATCGTGATCGACTGCGACACCCGGGTCACCCAGGTCCAGACGTTTGCTCGAGACGAGGTAGTTGATCTTGCTCCGTTGAAAGGTGGCGGTGGCACCAGCTTCAAGGCGCCCTTCGCATGGCTTGAGAGCGAAGGCATTGCACCAGCGTTCCTTGTCTACCTGACGGACCTCGACGGCGGATTCCCGCCCGCGGCGCCGGCATATCCCGTCCTGTGGGGCTCAGTCACGCCCTTGGATCGCATCGCCGCACCGCCGTTTGGCGAGTGTGTCGAAGTGATCACGTGAGCGGGACCTGTACGCCTATGCGGTTTTCTCCTGACAGCTAAGTCGTTCCTTTCGCTGTCACTTCTCTATAACCAGCCTCAAGCGACCCATGGAAGTGCCGATGGTAGGTACTGAAGTGGTGGTCGTAGCAGGCTCAAGCCCCGGCGTGCCCGGGGCTTTTTCTTTTTGGATTCCCATGTCGGCAAACATTGCTAAATCCGAAACAATAATTCGGAACTTTTTCCTGGAGGAAACGGGCGACCGCCGGCCAGACCGCTGCCGAAGGGCTAGCACGTGTTGCCGGCATGGGGCTCCAGAGGAGCGAGCTTTGGAACCCCAACTCCTTTTGATGAACGTCGACAACCTGCCACGGCAGGGAATCGCGAAGCGTGTGGACCAGTGGTTTTCTGATGTCCGCAACGAAAATATGCAGTCTTTTGATGACTGGCTTGCGGTTGTGGCGTCGCCCGCGCCATCCGCTGCGCCTGGCATGCGATTGTCGCAAGGTAATGTCGAATTTGAGCTGCGGCATGGCCAACGATACTTGATCGAAGATACCGTGCGCGGAGTCAGGCAATTTCGTTGCATCATCGATGGCCGAGTTCCACTCGTTGCTTTCATTGATGAGCGCGGCTACCGCGGAGCGTGGATTACCGTGATCAATCTCTTCACCATCGAAGAGATGGTGAGCATGCGAGAGCTGCCAGACCAGCCATAGAAAAGGGCCCGACGCTATCCAGCGGCGGGCCCTTTTTTTCTTCTGTTTAACCAAAAAGACGATGCTTATATGTTGGCTTTCCGGATATACACCCTGAGCATGCTCAAGCTGACACCGTGACGTCGGCTTCCGTTCTCGGGGTGACGGCTTCTTCGATTGTCGGCGCGGGACTGTCGCCGAAGGTGAGGGCCGGAATCCGCGCGATCGTGCCCTCCAGGGCTGCGGAGCTCCCAAGCCGGATGGTGCCAGCATAGGCAATCCGGCCCTTCACGCGGCCGTTGATATGGAGCGACATTCGAGCGGCAACATCCCCCTCTACGGTGCCATCGATGAGCACATGGTCACCTTCCACGGTTCCCCGGACCAACCCTTCGGCACCGATATGGACGAGGCCACGGGAAGAGCGCAGATCGCCGTCGACCAGGCCAAAGCAACTGACGCCGTGATCGGAGGAAACGTGTCCGTGGATGCTTAGACCAGCCTGGATCAAGCTGAAGTTTCGAGGGGCATTCATGACGGGATCAGAACAGTTTGATTTCGTTGCCGCGGCTGGCCGCCGGTGCCGGCGGATGGATTGGGGCGGGAGTGGTTGGCGCCTGGCGTGTGGCTGTCGAGACGGAGGCCGGCTGCCTTGGCGTTTGCGCCTTTGGCGGTTGAGGCTTGGCAACGTTCTGCGGCGCAGCCGCTGTGGGCGTGCTTGCCGATGCGCCGGAGCTGGCGACAGGGGCTGCGGACGGTGCTGGCGTACCCGATGCCGCTGGCGGCTGCGACACGGATGGCTGTGACGCAGGCCATTCATGGCCGTTTTCGACGGACCGCGAGCCGGCGGCTTCCGGCTGTGCGGCTACAGCTTTCTCGGGTGGCTTGCGCGCGTCGCTGGATGCGAGCCAGCGCCCTCCGCCGAACGCCAGAACGGCAACGGCCAGGATCCCGAGGCATTGCCAGTGGATCGGCTTGATGCGCGCCACGATCGCCGCGTTACGATCGGGAGGTAGCTGGCTTGCGGCCGGTGCAGCTGCATCAAGACTGGCTTTTCCAGAGGCGTCCATCTCAATAGTCACGGGAGTGGCCGCGTACTGCGCGTGCAGGCGCTCAATTTCCTTAATGTCCATATCGGTCTCTGGAGCGGTTTTCAGGCCTGTTCTATCAGCTGGCCGTCTGGGGCGAACCGATCGTTGTCAGGGATGCAAAGGTGATGGATTGCACGAATGTGCTTGGCCGCGCCGACGATTGCGTCGTCCTTCTCCGTATCCGAAATGGATTGCGCGATGTATGCGCCGAGCGTGCGATGGAAGAGCCTGTCGTGCTGGTTCAGAAGTCGTATGAGCCGGCCTGACAAAGAGTGCGTCACGACGATCTGCCGATGGTCGAACTTCAAGCTGAGATGGCGCCGGGGCTTGGATTCGATCCACTGCAGTCTCGCATCCATCCATTCCTGTGCCAGCCGGAAGGCTTCGTCAAGCGCAATGATCTTGCCTTTGCTGGCCACCGAGAACTTGGAAGTGATGTAGTTGTAGTCGCTACGTAAGAAGTTACGCACGAAGTCAGTGCAATACGACACCTCAGTACCGCTGTCCGTTTGCGGGACAATTTTTGCAACGCGTCCCTCGCTGAGCATGCGCCGAATAGGCTTCGGGCCAGCGTTGGCATCGGAGCTGTCTGGGGGCGCGTCCAGGGATGAAACTGGCGGTATGGGACGCGAATCGCCATCGGGGAGCGGACGGAAAAGTTCGGCCATGGTCCATGTTGTGGAATCTCTCTCACAAGGAATTGTGAGATACATTGCACCGGGCATGCTCGGAGAAAGCGGTGCCAAATTCGCGAGCTTTCTGCCATTTGCGCGGCTAGCGATGTGCCACAATTCATTCACACCTCGCGTCACTGACGCATCGACCCTGACTCCTCGAGAGTCCATCTTCTGCTTCAAGTCGTGCACCTTGCGCACGCGCCGACCGGTTGGCTACCGGTGTGGATATTCCTTGTGATAAGTGTTTTCGCCGAGCACTTCCCTCATCAGCTCGTAATACGCGTCTTTGGCTGTGCCTCTTCATGAGCGCACGCCGGACACCGTTCGAGCCTGGGACCATGTGGCGTCTCTCTCCAGGCCCCTCCTAGGCAGAACGGCTGACGTCGAGCCGATCCGTGAACCTGCGGCCGAACCTGTGGGTTCGCGAAATGGGTTGTTGTGCAGCGTGATCATGCTGCACGAGGACGACTTTACGTCCTCCGCATGAGCGGCGCGCTTTGTGCGCGGCTCCCTGAGTGCCACGCCCCCGGAAGGGGCGTGGCATCCAGGTCTCTCTAGCAAAGCTCGCTTTCCGGCGTACCCGGGACGCGGGCTTTTGTTGTTTGTGAGAGACCGTTTCGGGAGAAGCTGCCATGCATCACGATTCCGAGATTTGCGCCGTGATCGCGGCAACGCTGGAACGCCGACGTCCGTTGTACAAGGATATGCCGGCAGCCTGGCGCAATCTCTGTGAGGCGGCACACGTCGCCACTCTTCCGGAAGCCGCGCGAGCGGCCTTCCTCAACACCGTAACGACCCAGCGCGGGGCAGACACAGCCTTGCGCCTTCGGGAGCATGCTGCGTCCATCCGGGCGAGCGTCGTTCGCTTTCTCTCTGAAAGGAGATTGAACGTATGCATGCACCCATCACCTACGGTGGCTTCGACGGACCCAGAAGCCTGCTAGAAGAGCGGCCGATGCGCCCGCCGATCATCGGCAAGATCCGACCGGGCATCAAAGTCTTGACCCGCAAGGCTCGGGAAAATCCCGAAGCCGTGCGGATCCACGACGCCATGGTGGCGCAGGGCCACTCCTACGAAGCTATCGGGCTGGAAATCGAGCGCAGAACCCAGCTTCGCAATGCGCTGGTGCCGAAGAACGTGCCGTGGTTCACCTGCCGCGGGTCGGACTTCACCAACCCAGCGGTGGCCGAAGAGATCGTGCAGCGCTACGGCGAAGACCGCGGCGACGGCAACGGCCGTAAGCTGTGGCGCTTCCCCGTGGTCTTTGCCTTCGACGACTGGCTGCGCAACATGCCCAACGAGCTGGTGACCTACACCGCCAGCGGCAAGCAGTACTTCTCCGAGTACGGTCCTGACGGTTTGCGCTACTGCAAGACGTATGCGCCGGTCCAGCGCGATGCGCGCGCCAGCCGAGCGAAACGCGTGTGGGGCGGCCGCCCGATCATTCTGCGGCAGGATGACGCCATCCCCGACGGACGGTGCGACCCGCACAGCTGCCCGCAGTACCAGCAGGGCGTTTGCAACCTCTCCGCGGCGTTCTATTTTGCGGTGCCTTCGACCCGGGGGCTCGGTTTGATCCAGATGCCGACCACCTCCATTTACGTGCTCCAGAAGGCCCACGCCGCGATGCAGACGGTTGCGCTGGCGCGCGGCCGCCTGGTCGGCGTCCAGTTCTTCGTGAGCAAGCAGGAGGTCGAGATCAGCCGTATCGATCCCGAATCCGGCAAGCCGGTGCGGCAGATGCAATGGCTCATCACGCTCGACGCCGATCTTGACCTGGCCGGGCTTCTCGACGGGTCGGATCGGCCGCGGCTGTCGCATGTCGAAGCCGCGCAGCAGGCGGTCGCGGCGCTCGAAAGCGCGCCCGAGGTTCCGCCGGATCAGTCGGCCGGTGCCCCTCCGCTGGACAAAGAGGAGCCAAGCCTGCCGTTGGAGCAACGTGCCGACACCTCGGCTACCGCGGACCTGGCCGCAGCGTTCAACGAGCTGGCCGCGCGGCTGGGCTTCGACAACGAGCCGGATCGCAAGGATCTTCGCGCCTTTCTGCAGGAGAGCTTCGGCGTCGGCTGGACCAAGCGGCCCGCCGCGGTCCGGCAGGTCGTTCACGATATGCGTGTTGCGCTGGAGAACAACCCGGTTGCCTATCGCGAACAGGTCAAAGCCATCGCGGCAGAGATTGCCCCCTGAGCCGGACTTCCCGACTGGCTCACTTTATGGACGCCCTTGTGGCGTCCTTTTTCTTTTCCACGCGCCAGCGCTTGCGCGGGCACAACCCATTTTCAAGGAGGTAGCATGCTCAACGAAGGCGATTGCCTGCGTCTGGGACACTTCTCAGATCTGCATTACTCGCCCGGCCATCTGGCCGAGGCGGACCGCTGCTTCGGCTTTGCGGTCGACGACGCGATTGCATCGCGCTGTCATGTGGGGGTGGTGTCGGGAGATTCCACCGATCACCGCCTGGACGCGCACACGCCGGCCTTGTCGGCGCTGGCGCGCCGGATCCATCTGCTTTCGGCTCACATGCCCGTTTTGATGCTCCAAGGCACGTTCAGCCATGAACCGCAGGGCACGCTGGATCTGTTCCGCCTGATCGGGGCGCAGTATCCGGTCTACGTGGCAGACCGCATCCATCAGGTAGCGCTTTGCAACGGGCAGTTCGTACCGTCGGATGGGCCGGTCTTTTCGGGCGCTGAGATTGACGCGATCCTGGCGCAGCATGGCATGCCTACCGTTGTGTTCACCTGCGTGCCAACCGTCAACAAGGCGGTTCTCGCGGCCGCTGTGGGCGTCGTCAATGCAGCGACGGCGGTTGGCGACTATCTGGCCAACTACCTTGCCGCCGCCGGCGCCGTCAATCGGCAGTGGCGCTCGCAAGGTGTGCCAACGGTCGGTGTGTCGCATGGCACGGTCAATGGCTGCCAGACTGAGCATGGCGTGCCGATGGCTGGTTTCGACCATGAGTTCACCATCGGCGCGCTGTTCGACGCTGACTGTGATGCGTTCATGCTCGGCCATATCCACCGCGCCCAGCAATGGGAGCGGGAGGGCAGGATAGTGGCCTATCCGGGCTCCATCGGGCGATTCCACTACGGCGAGATCGGCGAGAAGGGATATTTGCAATGGCAAGTGGCCGCCGGCCGCGCCAGTGCGTCGTTGGTGGCCACGCCGGCGCGCGAGACGGTGTGCGTGGACTTTGACGGCCCGCCGGACATGACGAAGCTGGCCGAGGTCGCTGCACAAGCGGCTGACAAGTTCGTGCGGGTGCGTTGGACCGTCAACGAAGAGCACCGTCAGCTGGTCGACCGCGATGCCATCCAGGCACTCTTCGCCCGCAGCGCTGAGCTCAAGATCGAGGCACGGGTTCTGCCGGCAGTGCGCAGCCGTGCTGAAGGCATCAGCCGTGCCGCGAGCCTGCCGGAAAAGCTGGCCCGGTGGGGTGAGCTGACTGGCGTGGACACGGGCCCGTTGTCGGACCGCCTGGCGATGCTGGAGACGCTCGATGCGCAATCGATCGCCGATGCGGTGCTGGCGCAGCTACGTGCTGTGCCGGCCGAGGCAACACAAGGTATCCATGAGGCCCCTATCGTTGTCGAAAGCAGTTCGGCTGATTCGCGAATCACCCAGACCCCTTCGCCGGAGCAATCCAGCATGGACTGGCTGACCGATGACCTGTTTGCGGAGCAATCCGCCTAACCCCTAGAGCATGCGCAAGCCATGTTCCGACAGCCGCAAGGGCTGTCGAAACCCGGTTTCACCCGCGTCTTTGACGCATCGACCCAGCAGTATCCATTTTCTTCTTACCCTGGCGGGTGCTTCCCGTCAGGGGCGCGCTCCGCCCATACATTGGAGTGCAAGATGATCCTTTACCACGCCGGCCCTTCGTGGGTCCATGTCGCCGAGTCTGCCCTGACGCGCGCCGAACTGGCGAAGCGCCTATGTGATCAACACGGCTTCACGCCGTGCATGTTGTACGAACCCTTCGGGCGCGATCGCGGAGCGGTGATCGCCAAACGCGGGCATATGCTGGTGATGACGATCGGCGCCGAGGGTGGTAACACCTGGTTCTCCGTCGCACCGTCCAAGGAGCTGCAAGACCTGATCTGGTCGTTCTCGAACGGCTTTGCCGGGCAGTGGAGCGCCCTGGAGCTGAAGGCCATTGCCGGTCTGGATGACTGGAAGGCGTTGCTCGAGATGGCCGCAAGCCAGTTCTCTGCCGCGGTGCGCTCTGTCGAGCGCGCCATGGCTGGCCACCCGGAGGAGGACGTGCCGGATGTGCCTGAGCTGACCGTATTCGAGGGCGAACCGATGGAGGTGCCGGCTGATTACCTTCATTCCTTCACCGGAGCGGAGGTTGTCGAATGCGCCCACTGAAACTGACCCTCGCAGGTTTTCACGGCATCCGCGATGGCATGCATCGGGATAGCGTGACGGTGGATCTGACCGATCTGCCAGGCGGCCTGATTGCGATTGTTGGCCCGAATGGCGCCGGCAAGACGACGATCATGGACAATCTGCATCCCTATCCCATCATGCCAAGCCACGCCAGCAAGATGTCGGCCGATGCATTCTCGTACTGGGACCACCTTTGCGCCCCGCGCGCCGAGAAGGACCTGGAGTGGGAGCACGGTGGCAAGGTGTATCGATCAGCGTTCGCATTTCGCAACCCGGGCAAGAGCCGCAAGGCGGAGTACTACTTGTTCGAGAAGGATGCCGCCGGCGCCTGGAATCCCGTACAGCTGCCCGACGGCACCGTGTCCGATGGCAAGGCCGACACCTACGGCCGATGCCTCGACGCGGTGCTTGGCTCCGCCGAAGCCTTTTTTACCAGCGTCTTTTCCGCCCAGAACCGTCGCCCCTTGGCCAGCTACCAGCCGACCGAAATCAAGCGGCTGCTGGCGGAATTGCTTGGCATCGACCACCTGCGCGAGTTGTCGGCGAAGGCTGGCGATGTGGCGAAGGCATTGAGCCGGTCGCTCGATACGCTGCAGCGGGAATTGCTTGTGCTGTCGGGCAAGCGTGACACCGCGGTGGCGATGACTGGTGAGATTCGCGAGATTGACCAGGCGCTCGAATCGGCGCGGGTCCTGCGCGCGGAGCAGTTGAGCCGCGGCAGCAAGTTGGAGCAGGAGCGTGCGACGCTCGCGGCCAAGCAGGCGGCCTCAGCCGGTACCGAGGCCCGATTGCGTGAGTTGCATCAGCGCAAGCGGGAGTTAGGGGCACGTGGTCAGCAGCTGGCTGCGGATGAGCGTGCGGCAGCCGCCAAGGCAGCGATGCGCCGCCGGGAACTTGAACAGGCCGCGGCCGCCCACCAGGCGACCGTTGCCAAATCCGAGGCGATTACCGAAGCGGCTGCACAACGCGACGCTGTCCAGATGGCCCTTGGCCAGCGGCAAGCGCAACTTGCCGACAGGCAGCGAGAACTTGCCGAGGTGGAGGCCGTGGCAACGCGGCACGCGACACTGGCAGCAGAGCTTCGCGAGATGGAACAGCGGGGCTCGGTGGCAGCGCAGCTGGCCCGCACGCTCAAGGCCCAGACCGACGTGATGGACACGGTGCCTTGCACCGGGCATTCGATGCACAGCCAATGCCCGTTGCTAGCCCAGGCCCGCGAGGCCAAGGGACAGTATGCGGAACAGGCTGTCGTCGTAACGAAGCTGCGCACCAGCTACAGGGAGAAGCAGGAAGCCCTGAAGCCCATGGAAGTGAGCGTACAGCGTTTGCCCGCGGCTCGGGAGGCGGTGGCGGTCCTGCAGCGCGATATCACGCGGGACAACCAGGAACTGCAGCGTTTGACCGCTCTGGCGGCTCAGCGACCATTGCTCGACACTGCCGCGGCCGCGCTCAAGAGCGCTCGCAGCGACCTGGCTGTGCTGGCGAAGGAGGAGACTGAACGGAACAGCCGGCACGCCCGGGACGTCCAAGACGTTGAATCTCAACTGGGCGCGGTGCAGCGGGAGGTGGATGCGCTGGCCATCACGGACGTGACGGCATTGATTGCGGACCTGGATCGCAGTATTGTGGGGGTGCGTGAGGCGGTAAGTGCAGCCGACGGCAGGATCGAAACGCTGATCCGCCGACAAAGCGCGCTGGCCACCGATCGTGACCGCATCGAACGCGAGCTCGCCGGTCTGCCCGCTCTTGAAGCGCAGGTTCAGCGCCTGTCCGACGAGATCGCGCAGTGGAAGCTGCTCGGCAAGGGCCTTGGCAACGACGGCGTGATCGCGTTGTCGATCGACGACGCGGGACCAGCCATTACCGGCATCGTCAATGATCTGCTGCTCGCCTGCTATGGGCCGCGATTCACCATCGCGATCCAGACCCAGACGACACTTGCCAGTGGCGAAGCTCGGGAGAGCTTTTCCATCGCTGTGCTGGATGCTGAAAACGATAGCTCGAAGGAATTCAGCGTAATCAGTGGGGGCCAGAAGGTGTGGATTAACGAATGCCTCACGCGCGGCATTGCACTCTACCGGGCGCAGCACGCGCAGCATGCCTTCCAGACGCTGTTCACCGACGAGGCGGACGGGCCGTTGGATCCGGAGCGCAAGCGTGCCTTCATGAAGATGAAGCGCGAGGTGCTGCGGGTCGGCGGCTATGAGCGGGAATTTTTCATCTCCCAGACGCCGGAGCTCGTTGACGACGCCGACGGCGTCATCGATGTCGTGGCCCTGGCCGCGCAGTAGTTGCACACACGCCTAAGCCTTGCCCACGCCCGCTTCCCCGAAAGGGGAGCGGGCATTTTTCTTTTGAACCAAGAGAAATTGGGCGCTAGAATGGCCGTGCTTACCGCGTCTTTGACGCATCGACCTTGCTGGCCTTGCCAGCACAGCTTTTCTCTTCTACCCATAGGGGCCTTGTCCCTATGGGCAAGGCTTCCGTCCTACAGGAGTCTTGCCATGGTGATTCAGTCTCGCACGTCTGCCGGTGTGGTCCTCTCGATCGTTGCCGTGTTGTTCGTCGCGCTCTTCTTTGTTGTTACTGCTCCGGATGCACGTCAGCTGCGACCCCAGCTGCTTGGTTGTGGCCTGGTGATTGCACTGATCGGGATGCTGTGGTTCGCATTGCATGTGCGCAAGCTCCGCAAGACCCGCAGCGTCATGAAGCTGGTCCGTCCGGCCTGGCTCTGAGCGTAATACCGCCCCATTCATCGCCCTCTTCGGAGGGCATTTCTTTTTTTGGTCCAGTAGACGATGGAAAAGATCATGATCCCGGCGGCCGACGCTGCCAAGTTGCTACCGCGCGGCAAGAAGGTGCACACGTTCATCCGCGTAATGGCCTGGATGGGCGCTGATGTCGCGCGCGAGAAGGTGTTGGCTGCCTTCGAGACCGCCAAGGAGGTGGAAGTCTCCCAGGACGCGGCCTGTTTGCAGCACCAGCTTGCCGTCATGATGGACGGCGTGCGAACGTACATCGACACCAACCAGAAGGCCCTGCACAAGCGGTGCCCGCAACTGGCTGCGGCAGGGAGGGCGAATGGACCTGCTCGTTAGCCTTTCGCTGCACGCGCCGGAATTCCGCGGCGCCGGTGGTCCCGCCGAGGCGGCACGCCGGCTTCGACAAATCGCCGACGAGCTCGAGGCCAATGTCGCGGACTTTGCGACGTGCCCGGAAGGGCAGCGCATTGCCGGATCGCAGGACGACTGCAGCCGCGTGGCGTATCTCGTCGATCTCTGAGCCGGTCTTTCTACCAACCCATGGGGGCACAGCCCCCGTTGGGGTCGTGTCCCATCCCCGAAGGGACACAATGCAAACAATTTCACTTTTTCCCGCCGGCGCGCTCGATCCCATCGAGGAACGGGCGGAGGAAGCCATCCAGGCCATTCGGCGATTGCTCGAGGCTGGCCATCCGCTGGTGATCGCATACAGCGGCGGCAAGGACAGCAGCATGGTCGCAACGCTCCGCGCTGCATGCCCGCTGTCGAACATCGCGCCGCCGGCGGCAGGCCGTTGGTGGTGGTGACCACGGGCGATACGCTGGTGGAATCGCCAGAGGTGGCAGAGCACTACCGCAACGAACTGGGCCGGATGCGCAAATTCGGTGCCCGGCATGGCGTTCGCATCATCACCCGCATTGTCGAACCGGCGATGGCCGCCACTTTTCAGGTGAAACGAATCATTACCAAGATCGCATCTGAACTGGCATCATTGCGATGAGGCCGACAGCCAGTACCGTTTATGCCCGCCAACGAACGCCATCACTACGTCCCACAGTTCTACCTCAACGCTTGGTGCACGCCGGACGAGCAGGCGCGGGGCGAACGCCTCTACCGATACCAATGGAAGGGCGGACGCTGCCTTGTCGAACGAGCTCACCCACGCTCCACGGGCAGCCTAGATCGGCTCTATTCCCTCGATAGCGTACCACCAGAAAGGCAGCAGCAGGTTGAGAAGGATTTCTTAGCAGGTGTGATCGAGGCTCCGGCAGGACTGGTTCTAAACAAAATGCGAACAGCGGGTCGTGGGCACGATCTCACAATGGAAGAGCGTCACGTTTGGACGCGATTTCTGATGGCGCAGAGGATCCGTTCGCCGGAGATTGTCCGGTTCCTTGATGATCAGGCCCCGCCCCATCTTCGGAAAGTCCTCTCGGCATATCCCGAGGAGTACCAAGCGTTGGCAGAGGAGGGAGATCCGGAAACGCTGCTGGAATGGGTGGAGCGCGCAAAGCCCGGATTGATTAATGACTTCGGAAGACTGCTTATACCGTCATTGATCCTTGATGATCGGGCCTATAATCGGATCATCCGGATGCAATGGTGGCAGATGGACTTCACAGGCACGGGCATACCGTTACTGAGCAGCGATCACCCCTTGGTCATCGTTCCGGGAATAGATCACCCCGGCTGCGTCATTGCTATGCCGATCAGCCCTCGCTTCGCCTTCTTTGCCTGCCCGAACAAGGGTGTAGCGGAGTACCTTGCGAAGTTCTACGGCCTTCGATTCTTGGCCGAATGGCTCAACTTCCAAGTAGTTCGGCTAGCGAATGCTCAGGTATATGCCGTGGACACGAGGCTTTCCGACTATATATGCGCGCATATGGCGCCGCCAAAATAGCCTCTCTCCGCCGTGATCGAGAGCTGCTCAGTATGCAAACGGATCTCTAGTGTCAATGCACTCTCGAACGTGCGGCGCAACGGATGCGTGCGGCCGTTGCCCGCGGGTGTCTGCTACCTGGCTCCAATGGTGGTGCCACCAGGCAATGACGGCTGCCGTCGCCACGGCATCCTTGGCGCTCACGACCATACTGACCTCGTCGGCGACGGCTGCCCACCACGCCTCGCCTTCGCGGTCGCTTGCTCTGGGGTCGATCGCGCGTCGATAGATGGCTTTGGCATTTTCCAGGGGGATGCTCATGGTCTGTCTCCGTCTTCCGATTCGATGGTTGCCGCCATGCGGTCGCAAGTTCGCTGGCTGGCCAGCCCGAGCATGCGGCTGATGTTGTCACGGGGCAGACCCGCGAGCAACTGGCGTCGGCAGAAAGTATTTCGCAGGGTGCGCGGGCTTGGCTCGGCACCGGTGAATCCGATGGCTTCCAGCGCGGCGGCCACGATCCGGCCAAAGCTCATGTCGGTAATGGGCCGGCCTTGCGGCGAAAGCGTGAAGAGCAGGTCGCCCTCGATAGGCAGCGTCGCGCGCCGTGCCATCCAGGCGCGCAGGAGCGGCACAGCGAACTCTGGCAAATGCACGGTGCGGGCATCCCGCGGCCCATGCGCCGGCACGAAGAGATAGGGCGGCATTGCCTCGAGCTGTAGCTCGGCCACCCGCGCAGCACGCGCTTCTGAGGCCGTGATGCCGGTCGCGAGAAAGACGGCGACGATCGCGCGCGAGCGCAGGCGGGCCAGGTCATCTGCAGGCGCCTGCAGGAAGGCCTGCAGGCGCGCATCCTGGGTCGCGTCCAGATACTGCGGCGTCGGCTCCTGATCGGGCCATGGCTCCGCGGCAAGCAGCGCGGCCGCGGGATTGTCGTGCCGGACACCAGAAAAGACCAGATGCCGGCACAGGCGATCCAGCAGCTTGACGTATCGCACCCGCGTGGCCTGGGAGTAGGAACGCGCATCGGGGCGATGCCAGAACGCGTCGATATCGTCGGACCCGAAAGAGGGGATGCTGGCGCCGCGCGCCAGCAGGTGCCGGCGGAAGTGCTCGAACATCGCCCGGTGCTGGACGATTGAGCGCGCAGAGAACGGCCGACGGTCGGCGCCGGCGGCTTCGCGGGCTTGCCAGTCGCTGTAGGCCAGGGTGGGATTCGTGAGCCAGAGGGAGTCCATTGGTTCCATGCCCGCTGTTATATACTGAAATTGGCTTCGCTCACACCACTGCCGCCTCGCCGAGGCGGATATAGCCTGCAGGGCAGGGGGTCAGAACCGGACCCGACCATACCGGTTGCGCCGTTCCTCGAGCCTCGCGCGCGTGCGTGCGTACCGCGGATAGCTGCCGTCGAGCATGTCGGCAATCCGGTGCAAGGCGTCGTCTCTGGAGAAGCAGCAGGCGCAAAGGCATTCGTCCGCGCAAAAGCGCAATATCTCTTGCAGCAGTTCGTGCCGCCGCTCTGGCGGAAAGTTCAGGTTGCCGACCTTCGCCCAGGCGCGGAAGCCGGCGTAGGTGAGGGCGAGCAGCTGCGCCGGCTTGTCGTGGCTCACCCCGCTCAGTTCGTTGGCCAGGCGCTGCAGTTCGCGATCAAAGTCGGTCATGCCGGCACCTCCGTCAGATCAGGCCGCAAATTGCTTACGGCGACCCAGCGCGGGCAGGCCTTGGTGCGTCCGCCGATGACCTCTTCGACGATGACGTCGGCGGTCGGCCCTCTGGGCCCGTCAAAGAGCGCCAGGACCTGGGCCTTGCGGGCGGGCAGATGCGGTGCGGCACGGTAAACCACGCTGACAGTGGTGCCGGCCTCGATCCAGCCATACCTGCGATAGAGCGGGGTGCCGTTGGGATGCTGGCCGACCCGCTCGCAAAGCGCTGGTGCGAGGCCGTCGAGGAAGGCGCCGAGTTGGGAGCGCTGCGTGCCGATGCCGCCGGTGGTTTCCTGCAGCTGCGGCAGTGCCGCGCCATACCGGCGGGCCAGCGCGGCGTGCATGACGCGGCGATACTCGCGGCCGCCAGCGAGCATGACGCGGCTGACCTGGTTAGGCCAGGCCTCCGGCCGCAGGTAGCGCTGCAGGTCGCTCAACATCTGGTCGGCACGCTGGGGCGTCATGCGTTGATCGTAGGGCGCGATCTCGGTGTGCGCTGCCAGAAAACCGTGGCGGGCGGACAGGATCAAAACGGTCGGCGCCTCATCGCCGCGAACATGAGCCCGGTACGATTGGTACATGACGCCGCGGTACAGCTCCAGCGCGGGCGCCGGCCGATCGAGCTTCGTGCCTGAGCACGCGAGGAGGAGGAGGGCCGTAGCCGCTGACTCGCTACGGGGATTCTGTGCCGGCGGAAACAGCGGCAGTTGTGTGTTGACTTGCATCGTTGAGCGCTATGAAGTCAAGGCAGGCGCATGCTGGCGTAGCGATGCGCTGCGCCATCAGCAATCGGCAGCGCGGACGGTTGGTTGGACAGGATCGCCGCGGCGACTGCGACGGACACGAGGACAAGCTTCAGCATGGCGCACTTCCTTTGATCTGGAGGTATCACCAGCATGAACCAGCGGCGAGAAAGTCAAGCCGCTGGCTCCGCCGTCAAACATCACGGCCGATGAGGCTTTTTCCCGATGGGGATGTAACTGGCGGCATTTTCTCTTTAGGCGGGATCTGATTCCGCGCCCTGGCGCCCGATGACTTCCAGTGGCTGCCATTGGTCGCCGACGATGGCAACCCGCGGCAGGTCGCCGCGGGCGATGCACGCGCGCACGGCGGCTAGAAGATCAGGGTGCCCGCCATCGCATTCCGCGCGGCTGATTGCGGATAGCGCGATGCTGTAGCGCCCGCCACAGGCCGGACACTCGTAGAGATAGCCATCGCCGCCCGGCAGCGCCCAGCGCTCCGCCGGCATGTGGCATACAGCACAGTCCATTGCTTCAACGATCCGCTGCATATGATCCTCCCCGTGGCCGGCCACGAGCAGTACGCCGGGTACCGTTGCGGTACCGCCGTTTCCTGCATTATCGCCAACAGAGCCAACTAACCCTCTACTGGCCATTCCCTTTCAATTCCCAAGCCACCGAATGAAGCGAGACTCGCTCGGGCACGACGCCCGAAACATCAAGGAGTGATACGATTTCAGCACGGGGGGTCGCAAGATCGCGAGCGACGTCCTTGGAGCTATCGATGCCAGCAACGAGTATCAGCGTGCGGCCCGCCGAACATGGCTGGGCACTCGACATAGAGGGCGCGTCAGAGCCGCGTCAGTTGTTCCCTACGCTCGAAGCCGCCATCAGCGCGGGCTGGGCTCGCGCTCGGCGCGAACACATCGAGTTGCACGTCCAGCCGCTGGCCGGCGGCGTGCGACTGCGCGAAGAAAACGCTAAGCCGGCCGACTTTGAATGTGATGTAAAAGGCGCATAATAATCTTTATGTTAAATTGTTATGACGCATAACAAAAATATCAGTTTCGCGTAGGCCAATCGCTAGTCGCGACGGACTGCTCGTGTCCTCTTGTGCTAGCTATTGATGGCTGTTTCGAGCTTTTTGATCTTGGCAAGGATATCGTCGAAGGCGACCGGCTCTTCATCGAACATCATGGGCGCCATCTCCCTGTAATCCATTCGCAGGTCTTTGACCCGTGCTTCGTTCGGCATCAGACGCAGCGTCCCCGGCCGCGCGGTACCGTAACTGGACCAGGCCGATCGGAAGAAGATGGCCTTGTGCTTCGCTACTTGTGCCAGAAGGCCGAAGTTAGTGGCGGCAGCTTGCCCTTCGTTGGTGCCGAGAAGCATGGCCAGGTCGTAGTAATGCCGAGAGAAATACTGAGGTGCTGGCGATTCGGCCGGACGGTGTGCTTCCGCATGTAAGGCCGTGGCCTTTTCCCAAAAGGTACACTGCGCTGACAGGACGGTCACGGTGCAGTCGGGGTCTTCGAAGAAGTCGGGATAGTCTTCAGCCGCGTAAGGGCGAATAATCTTTTCCTCTGTAGGCCAGGGACCGCCGCGCGCTCCCAACTCGAGCTTCACCCGCGGAGTGATGTACGTCATGCCCATATATTCGGTTTCGGGCAATGCCGTCGGATAGTGGAAGTTCACCGTCTGGGCATCGTTGGAGTCGATCTCAAGCGACCACTCGCCTTTGGTCGGCTCGCCAAGTTGCTGTGCAATCGCGGCGCGAAGGGCCGGAAGGAGGTTCTCGGCGATGTGCCGCTCGACATCGCCCACAAGATCTTCGATGAGCTGATTCGCTTTCTTCCTGCTAATTCCGCCCTGCTCGGGATCCCGCCCCCCGTATAGCCAAGGTCGGCCCGGTCGAAGGTTCGATATCTTCAGAAAAGCGGCGGATGGCGCCGAACGCTTTGGAAAGGGCGTTGCCGCCCTTGAAGACAAGCGTGGCGGCCTCCCCTTCCCTTAGGCCAAAGAGGCGCTTCAAGGTCCAGCAGACCCAAAAGTCTTTTTCGATGATCGTATTCGCGTTCCCTCGGTTGGCGCCGCTCTCACCAAATAGGGCCGCCCGATCTTCTGCGGGAAGTCGGGCAACCTTATCCATTGATTTCAACCGACGCCGTGTTGGCGATCGAGGTCAGCGTCGGGCGCATCCAGGCCGGCGCTTGGTACGCTGTGGATGCGAGAGTCTTCTTGTCGCTGGCCGACAGGCGATGGGCCGCAATCTGTGCAACGTCGGCGGCACGCACAGGTCCGATATGGCGTAATGCCTGAAAGACGATCCCCACCCGAGCCATGGCCCTGCTCAAAAATACTTGTTATCTAAACTCCACGTCCGACCTAGGTCGGCGATGTCCTGCGCGAACGGCAGCCCCTCTTCCCCGGAGGCCAGGAACAGCACGGCTATCATCGTGACCAGACGTAGGCTGGCCGATGCAGTCGTGAAGAGGCTCGGATGCCGGCGCGCCAGGACATCGCCTTAGAAGACGCAAGCCGACATCCTGGATTGCTATTCTGTATATCCATACAGTATTCGACCATGATCAACGACCCTATTCCACCGGCTCAAACCACCCCTGGATGACGACCAGCTGCGTGACATGTGGGCCAGAAATAGATCACCCGAGGTGCATGCGCTGCTGTGGGAGGTGAAGCGGCTGCAGAATATCGTCCGGCGCGCCTGGCAGTTTCAGACGTTCTTTCCTCCGCAGGGCTACCTTGGCGGCTCAACCCGCGATATGGTTCTGTGCCATCTGCGCGACGAGTTGAAGAACGAGCCATATCTGCAGGGAGCACAGCGGTGAATGGAAGAACACGAAACCGAGCAGCAGCGCGCGGCCAGGGCCGGCGAACACAGCGCCCAGCGGCAGCCCAAGGAATAGGAGACCAGGATGTGCACGAACTACGCCCCGTGCAGCGCCAAATCCTGCGGGAGATCTTCGGCGTCGAGCCGCCGCAGGCTGAGTGGAGGCCAGAGACCTGGCCGGACTATGCCGCGCCGATCGTGCGCGCTGACGGTGATGGCCGGAAGGACAGCGTGCTGGCCACCTTCGGCCTGGTGCCGCGCGCGCATACCGCAGGGCGTCAGGGCATATGACACGATGAATGCCCGCTTGGAGACAGTCGGCGAAAAAGCGCTGATTTTCTGGCCCTTGGAGGAAGGGTCAGCTTTGCCTGGTGCCGGCCGCGGCCGTCTATGAGCCAAACTCGAAGCCGGACCCAAATCGACGCGGTACCGGATCTGGCTGCCGGGCGAACCGGCATTTGGGATAGCCGGGCTGTGGAGGGATTGGCCGGACGACACCTACTCGTTCACCATGGTGACGGTGAACGCGGACAAGCACCCCGTCATGAGCCGGATGCACGCGCCCGGCAAGGAGAAGCGCTCCGTGGTCATAGTGCCGCGGCAGCAGTGGGACGAATGGCTGGCGGTGCCGTGATCCCGAAGCTGCGCCGACCTTTATGGCGCTCATATTGATGGAGGCCATGGCCACCGAGCCAGCGCCGATCGTGCGGCGCCCGAAAGAGCCACCGGATACATTGGATGCCCAACTGCCTCTTTAGGCGTTTATGGCATCCATCGAACTTGGCAAAGGCGCCGACACCACCCAGTTGGGGCATAATCATTGGGCCCCCGCAAGTAAAGACGTTATGAATGCACCACGGCGGATCTTCGACGCTCAACCGCTCCGGACAAAACGGCTTACCAAGTTGCAATACCTTCGTGAAGCGCGCGACACATGCCTCAGCTACAGTGTGCCGCCTGGCATCATGGGGCCCTACAAGGCTCGATCGCTGACCTGGAACACGCACACTTACTACTACGTCTTCGGCCAGGGGCTTGCCGGCACCCCTCGGCTGGTCGAGGTTTTCCAGGTGAACAGAAAGGGCGAGTTGTGCCCCGTGCCCGCCTTCCAATACCCGGAACCATTCAAGGCCCTGTTCCCTACTGATTACTCCATCCTGTATAGCGACGACCCGTGGGACGGAGCCTTTCCTCCAGCCAGGAAGAGCGAAGTATCTGAAGAAGACTGAGCGCTTAGTCTGCACGCGATGGCCGGACCGGAGGAGCGCAACTCCTTCGGACGTGACCCAGGGACATCAACGGGCGCTACTCTTTGAACACAGGGTGGTATCTGCCGCCGCGGCTCTAGTCTGTGGTGCCCCAGGAGTTATCGATGCCCGCAAAGATTATCAGCGTCGTGCCCGCCGAACAGGGCTGGGCGCTCGACATAGGCGGCACGTCTGAGCCGCGTCAGTTGTTCCCCACGCTCGAAGCTGCGATCAGCGCTGGCTGGAGCCGCTCCCGACGCGAAAACATCGAGCTTCACATCCAGCCGCTGGCCGGCGGCGTACGGCTGCGCGCGGAAAGCACCAACCCGGCCGACTTCGTCGGATAGCGATCATGGCCGCGGTGCCGCCGACGCCAATCCTGGCCGAGCTGCGGCCCATGCTGCTGTGCGAGCGCAAGACCATCCCTCGCGGGCCCGGCTGGCTATTCGAGATCAAATATAAATAGGCACCATGATGTGTTGCTCTTATGCGACCCGCATGCCTGTGTAGTGGTGTTGCGTTTGACGTTTCCGGTCTGTTGCGATTGAAAGCGTGATAGAGATGCCCAAGGAGACGGTGCGCCGGATGATGCTTGACGTCGGCTTTTGAGTGCCTCGCAAGCGTCGCGAAACTGCGACCGTCTCTGACCGACCCAGTGCTGCCTCTCAAATGAGATGGACGACCGTCAGGTTCCAGCGCGACATGAGACCATCGCGGATGAGACCACGTCGACGACTTTGCGAATTGGAGTTCTGGATGACAGCTAGCGTCACGCACGCAAGCTCGTCGCAGCCTACGGAAAGTCTTCACGGTGCTCCGCCCATGTCAGGATCGCATCCAGTGCCGGGCACAACGCCTGGCCCCAATCAGTCAGGCGGTAGTCCACCTTCGGCGGCACCTGATGATAGACCGTACGTGTCACGATGCCGTCCGCTTCGAGGCGGCGTAGCTACTGGGCAAGCATCTTCTGTGTGATGCCGGGGATGAGTCTCTCGAGGTCCGAAAAGCGCTGTACCTGACCACCGAAAAGGTGAAACAAGATCACCAGCTTCCAGCAGCTTGAATGCGGCTTCGACATCGATTGCGGCAGTCGCGGGGGTGTAGTTTTTTCGGTTAGCCAAGGGTTACTTACTTTTTTGTGCGTTCTTGCGATACGGTAACTGTAGCGCCATGATTGGGGCATGCAAACCTTCACGTTGAGGTAAACCCCGATGAACATGATGCTGCCTCCGCCACTGGATGCCTATCTGCTCGCGGAAACCGTCACGGACACCGCCCCTTGCAAATCGCATGTCGTGCAGATCCGACCGGTCGAGGGCGGCCTGGTGTTCCAGCAACTGTTGTTTGCAGATGAAGTCCGAAACATCGTCGAACTGCATATCGAGGAAGTGGCAGTCTCTGATGCGGAGCTAAAGCTGGCGATCCAGCTGATCGAGCAAGCCTCGGAAGACCAATACGATCCGTCACAGTACAAGGACGAGGAGAAAGCCAGGATTCTCGCCGCCATCGACGCAAAGATCGCCGGCAAGCAAATCGTATCGCCCGAACCGGTTGAAGTCACCGCCGGCGGGCAGGTCATCGATCTGATGGATGCACTTCGCGCGAGTTTGTCCAAGAAGGGGACGCCCGCGACAAAAGCCAAGGCCGCCGAGCCGTCAACTTCTCGCCGAGCCGGTAAGCGGGGCACAGCGCCTTCCGAGCCAACACCGATCCGACGCACCACCAAGAAGTCGGCATGAGCCACGGCGAAGGGTTAACCACGCGCGAGCTGGAGACGCGCCTGGGCGCGTCGCGCCGGCTGATCTCCAGCCTGGTAGCCGCCGGGCTGGTCACGCCTGCACGAGGCCCGCGCGGCCAGTACGTCTTCTCCTTTCGGGACGTGGTTCTGATTCGTACCGCCGAATCCCTGCACAGGTCGAGCGTTGCGCCCGCACGGATTCTGCGGGTGCTGCGTCGTCTCGAACGGCTCACACCGAACCGACACCTATCGGCCCTGCGAATTTCCGCAAGCAGCGGGAAAGTATCGGCTTGGGACCGGCACGGCGCGTGGCTTGTTGAGAGCGGCCAACGTCTGATCGAGTTCGGACTGGATGAAGCCAATGTGCGAGTCGTAGATCTAACGCGAACGCGTGCCAACGATGCGACCGCCGAGGAAGCCTTTGCGCGAGGCTATGCACTTGAACCGGTCGACGCCAATGCGGCTGAAGCCGCGTACCGCCGCGCCTTAGAGATTTCGCCATGCATGCTGAACGCCTACCTGAACCTTGGGTGCATGCTGGCAGACCAAGAACGCTTCGACGAAGCCATTATGCTCTATGAAGGGGCGCTGTCAGTGCTTCCAAACGCGCCGCAGTTGCATTTCAACTTGGGGGTTGCACGCGAGGATGTCGGCGCCGCGCAGTCAGCTCTGGCAGCTTACGAGCGATGCATCGAACTTGCACCGGACGACGCCGATGCCCACTACAACGCGGCGCGTTTGCATCAGGAACTGGGGCACTTCCAGAAGGGGCTGCGACACTTCAACGCATTCCGGAAGCTCGACCGTCCATAAAGCCAGTGCGCTGCATTATTCGGCGACCAACCAACCTGATGCGCCACCCCAAGAGGCTGCTGAGGCACTTATCGTAAGAAGCTCAATCGTTCACTTCCACCGCAAAAGTGATGATCACTCCATCCAAATAAGGCGCGGGAGCCTTCGGCTGAAAAAAAGCGCGTTAAATCCGGCCCAATTCAGACTTAAGTGTTTCTTGCGATGTCATATCATGCCTGGGCAGTCCTGCTACCGCCCGTTTCGCCGCCCTGGTGACGCGGGCTTTTTTTCGGAAAAGCGAGCCTTTGCGCAGCAGTGGGCAGGCCGATTGCATGGCGCGGGGCGACTGGGAGATACTGGGCGTGGGAAACTCACAAGTTGCCCGATTTTTTCATGGACGTTCTGCGGCTCTCTGCTACCGTTCGAGAGCCGTTTTTTTCGGTCATCGCCTCCGTGTGTGTTGCGCGGTTCGCCGCGGGGTGGCCATTCCCATGACGAGTTGCCTGCCCCGACCCGCTCGCATTTGCGTTGCAATCGCTCATTCCGGCTGGATAAGGAAACGCTCGGGCCGCTTGCCCAGCCACGCCGGCGTCCGGCCACGTCCAGACCAGGTCTTGCCGGTTTTGGGATCCATGTACTTCGGCGGCAGCGGCGCTTTCTCGGTGGCCGCGGACGCTGTACTTGCGGGCCGGCCCCGACGACGACGCGGCGCCACGTCTTCCGGCGACAGACCATACCGAGCCATCAGTTCGCGAATCTGTTCGATGACGCCCGCGACCTCAGTCGAACGCACCTCTTCGATTTTGGCTTCCAACGCTTGCTTCTGCGCCAACAATTCCTGATACGTTGCCATCTTCATCTCCAATTTTTCAGTCGCTTTTGACTTATACGCATTCTAAAGTCGGCCTGCAAGGTATTCGTTCTCTACCTTCATACGAAACTTAACATTCCATTCACTTTGATGAATATTAGTATGGGCCTGTGACTTAGCGGTCGGCGGCGAATAAAGTGCCACGAAGATATCGCCATTCCCCAGGAATGGCGGACATTCGCCCCAAAGCCGTAGCTCGCAGAAACGGGTACGCTCGGCGGTCTGAGATCCCATTGGGAGACGAAGTACGCTGCTGCGCATTTGCGGTTGAATGGTGGGCCTCCCGTGAGTTGAACACGGCACCAACGGATTATGAGTCCGCTGCTCTAACCAGGCATGAGCTAGAGATACTATGAAGGGCTACGGAGGTAAGCCCCTTGGAGTAAAACGAGGATTCGGAGACTCGTTTCTCGAAAGGAGCACGCAAATGGATGCACCTGACACAGCCCTTCACCGGCAGAATACGCCGATCACCGGCTGGTTGTGCACGGCCTTCGAACTGGGCGACAAGAGCTGGAAGCTGTCGCTGGGCGACGGCGTGCGTGGGCCGAGCCGGTGCTCGGTGGCGGCCGGCGACATGACGTCGGTCCTTAAGGCAATCGCCAAGGCCAAAGCCCGGTGTCATCTGCCCGCCGATGCGCCAGTACGCAACTTGCTATGAGGCCGGGCGGGACGGCTTTTGGCTCCACCGCTGGCTCAGCACACACGGAATCGTCAACCTAGTGGTCGATTCCGCCAGTATCGAGGTGAACCGCCGGGCGCGCCGTGCGAAGACGGACCGGCTCGACAGCGACAAGCTGCTGTCGATGCTGATGCGTTAATACAGCACCAAGCGCATGCGGCGCGTCGGTATTGTCGCACTTGCCCGCCGATTGGCAATTGCCCTGTGGCGCTATCTCGAGCACGGCGAGATCCCCCCCCGGGGCAAGCCT
Organism: Cupriavidus sp. FW305-3-2-15-C-LB2; assembly: GCF_058787575.1. Taxonomy (NCBI): domain Bacteria; kingdom Pseudomonadati; phylum Pseudomonadota; class Betaproteobacteria; order Burkholderiales; family Burkholderiaceae; genus Cupriavidus; species Cupriavidus sp. FW305-3-2-15-C-LB2. The sequence continues at coordinate 72,433 of NZ_JBYSZW010000001.1, read as the reverse complement.
CAAACCAGTAGCGTGATGCCGTCCTAAGCGTGGAGAGTAAAACGGTAACGATAGCAGGTCAGCGCGCCCGTAATTGGGCCGGGCTACCCCGCGGGTAGCTGTCCTTAGAGATGGGGCGCACAGGTAACAGGGGTGGTCCAAGCGCTTTGCGCATGTGGTATGTGGTGCCCGGCCCCGCGCCGGCACGGATAGAAGGTAGTCCGGGCAATAGCCCGGCATTGAGCACCCTGACCTCGGTTTCGCTGCCGCGTCAGTCCGCGAAGGAATGCAAATGGCTTGCAAGGAAAACGTCGCGCCCGACACCTACCTGAAATCCAACATTGAAGGGGGTTGACACCATTGCCCTCACAGAAGGCCCAGTTGGAAGGGGGAACACCGCCAGCACAACGTTCGTCGGCCTCAACTTTCTCCAGCAGTACCCCCCATCTTGCATCAATCGGCTGGTTGGCGATAACGCGTTACCAGCGAAGCAACGATCACGCCGACGCTTCAGGCGACGCTACGGCCGGAACCACCTTCTTCGCCGAAGCCCGTTTCTTCGTCACGGATTTCACTGGGGCCGCCTTTGGGGCTGCTTTCACGGCGACCTTGCGCTTAATACCGGGTGCGGCCTTTTTCGCTGCCGTTTTCGTTGCGGCAGCCCTATTGCCCGTCGTCTTCTTGGCGCCTGCAGCCTTGGCTTTCTTCGCCGCGAGCTTGTCCTTTGCGGCTTGCTTTTCAAAGCGGGCCGCGGCCTTTGCGGCTTCCACGGTCTGGGCAATCTCGCGCTTAGCCGCTTCAATTGCCTTCTTCGTGTCGGCGCGCAGCTTCAACAAGCGCTTCTTTGCCGCCTGTGCCTCACGGGCAAGCACGCTGGCCTTTTTCGTTGGCACGGCCACCTTCTTTGCGGCAGGTTTTCCCTTGGCAGTTGCACCTACCCGTGTCGTTTTAGTTGCTGCGACCATGTTGGTTAATCATAGTTGTGAGTGAAGCGCGGAGTATAACCGCACGAGTGGCCCAACTAATAGAGGACGGTCTTCTGTTTGTCATTGCGACGCGTCGAGGCGATGCAATTGGCGGCAGCCGGGATGTCCCTTTCTCCGCTGCGCCGCCCAGCGGGATGTTGTGGTTCACCAAAGCGAAGCGAACGGTCAGCGGCGGCCGCGAACGCTGCATCCTCACGACGCGCGATAAGGCAACGATGCAGTCGCATCATCGCGAGTCCTCGGACGCGGACCCTGGGTAAGGGGCTTCGCACAAGCCCCGAAGAAATGCACGCCAGAGAGGAACGTGAGATGCCTTCCAGGCATTCCTATTGGGGTGTAGCGCCGCTGTCCTTGACCAGCGCACCAAGGGCCGTTCCCGCCTTGGACATGCGGCGGCTGTGCTCATCTGGCGAACCGGGTGCTGCAACCAATGCCTGCTCATTTAGTGCTTGTTGCACCTCTGGCATAGCGAGGACGCTATTGACTGCCGCGTTAAGCCGCGTCACGCGATCGCTGGAAACGCCGGTCGGCGCGTAGAGGCCCAGGAAATCTGTCAATTCCAGACCATCGAAACCAGCCTGACTGAACGAGGGTACGCCCGGCAGGAGGGGGCTGGCCGCAGACATCGAGATGATCCGCAGCTTGCCGGCGCGATGGTACGGGATCAGGTCAGAAACGCCGGAGACCGCCACAGAAACCTGGCCGCCGACCAGGTCCTGCACGAGAGGGGCGGCGCCGCGATAAGGAACCGGGACGGCGTCTGCGCGTAGCAGCTTTGCAATGCGGGCAGCGGCAAACTCCGGAGCGCTTGCCGGCGCCGGCACGCCGATGGCGCGCTGCAATGGATGCTGTGCGAACCAGCGCTTAAGGTCCTGGACCGAACCGACCTGAGTATCGGGAAAGACCGCGAGCGCCAGTTCGAATGTGGCGATCGTTCCGACCGGCTTGAAGTCGGTAGTCGCGGAAAATCCAGGCTTTCGCACAGTCAGTGGTACGGTGATCATGGTGTGCGTGTTACTCAGAAGCAGTACCGATCCGTCGGCTGGTGCTCCCTTCACAAGCTGGGCGGCAATCTGTCCGCCGGCACCGGGACGGTTCTCGACGAGCACGGTTTGTCCCAGCGCGGTGCCTAGCCGTGGCGCGATGATTCGTGCCGCCACGTCGGCGGAACCACCTGGCGGATAGCCCACGACGAGCCGAAGCGTTGCACCGCCATCCGCATGAGCCAACGATGAAACCAGCGCAGCCGCGCAAGCCAGGATTCCCGCTAGGCGCGTCTTGCCCGGACGAATTTGAAGAGCAATGGTCATGGTATTCCTCAAGCTGTGAGTGCACGGAGCGTTCCGGTCCGGCGTGCGTTAGCTCAGAGTGCGGGCCAGTTCCGCGCGCCGCTTTGTCAGAAGCGCGCGGCGTGCTTCGACGAAGGGCTTGAGCGCCGTCTTTGCCGAATCGAGGATATCCGCAGGCGCCTTGGCAGGCGATCCGCAATCGAATGGCGGCTGCGGATCGTACTCCGCAAACAACTGGATGCTTTTGGCAAGCGATGCCCCGCCGGCAAGCGAAATGGCCTCCAGGGCGCAGTCGATGCCGGAAGTCACGCCGGCTCCGGTGATGCGGTTTCGGTCCACGACCACTCGCGCATCCACAGGTATCGCATTGACAAGTTCAAGCAGTTCGTGTGATCCCCAGTGGCAGGTCGCCCGATAGCCATCCAGCAAGCCGGCTGCGCCGAGCAGCAGCGGACCGGTGCAAATGCCCACGACCCATCTGGCAGTCCGCCCGCGCGTGGCGAGAAAGTCCAGGACCTCCGCATCATCGAGGAGACCGATGAGGCCCGGCCCGCCCGGCACCATGATCATGTCCAGGTCACCACAATCCCGGAGCGCGGTGGTCGCCGAGAACCGCCAACCCAGTTCGGTGGCAATCGTGTTCGTGTGCTTCCACAGCAGTTGGAGCTGGACTCCCGGCATGCGGGCCAGGAGATCCGCGGGTGCGACGTAGTCGGTGGCAGTGATATCTGGAAAAACCAGCATGCCGATCTTCATGGGAACCTTCCTTGTTGTGAACGCCGATATCCGAACTCTATAATTCCGAACGATGTCCGGAATGACAAAGTCCCCACGAAAGCTGCCATATGAGCTCACCTCCCAAGCGTGTTTGCCTGATTCTTTTCAATGGCTTTCAGATACTGGACGTCTGCGGGCCTATGCAGGTGTTCTCGTCGACCAACGAGCTCCTCGCGCGGCGCAGCCGCGAGCGAGCGTATGACATCGAGCTTTGTGGTGCACCGGGTGGGCTAATCGCCAGCTCATGTGGCGCTCGGATGGAAGCTCGAGACCTTGCTCAGGCACGTAGGCCCATTCACACCATCCTGATTCCCGGGGGACCGGGCGTGCGGGAAGGTGCTGCACACGATACACTGGTGAAATGGCTAAACGCCGCGGCGAAGCGTGCGTCGCGCGTGGCATCCGTTTGCACCGGGGCATTTGTCCTTGCCAGGACCGGCTTGCTTGATGGTCGCCAGGCGGTCACGCATTGGGATCTCTGCGAACGCTTTTCCGCGGAATTTCCCGGGATTACCGTTCAGCCGGACGCCATCTATTGTCGCCAAGGTCGCATCTGGACTTCGGCTGGCGTGACCGCGGGCATCGACATGGCGCTGGCAATGGTAGAGGAAGACCTCGACCGCGAAGTCGCGATGGCCGTCGCCAAGACTCTGGTCGTGTTTTACAAGCGGCCTGGCGGGCAGTCCCAATTCAGTAGTGCCCTGCTCGAACAGAGTTCTCCGGACGCCCGCATCAAAACCTTGCACCGATGGGTGGGAGCGCACCTGCGAGAGCGCCTTGACGTTGCAACTCTCGCCGAACGGCTGTCCATGACGCCGAGAACCTTTGCCCGCTTCTATCAGGCGCAAACTAAGCTGACTCCCGCACGCGCGATCGAGAAAATCCGCCTAGAGCAGGCTTGCCGACTCATCGAAACTCGAAGCCAGAGCATGAAGATGATCGCACAGGCATGCGGCTTCTCATCGGAAGAGGTGATGCGGCGGGCTTTCCTCAGAATTCTGCGAGTCTCGCCAGCCGACTATCGAGAGCGATTCTTTACGGCCTAGGGCCGGTCAATGACCGAATCCGCACCGAACTCCGGTCTTTCGGAGAGGGGTGCGCGAATGACCGCGACGGGTCGGAGGACTGATATGACTCCTCGTGTCAATCGTGATCGGTTTTCGGTTTTGCGTGCATCTGAATTCCCCGAGGGCGACGTAGCAGTACGTCTCGACGGTGGATCACACTGATATCCGCGGATTGGTTACCGCATTACGGTGGTCCGCATAAGAAGCTGGAGACGACAGCGCTCTATGCTCAGGTCGCCACCAATCTGCTGCGCAAGGTCATCAGCCCCCTCGAGAACCTGCGTTCCGACTAGAAGTCCTGCCGCCGAGCTCGTTGTGCTCGAGGTCGCGGATATCTTCCGCCTCCACGGGCCGGCCTGGCGACAGACTACCCGCTTGAGCGGTTCCGGAGTTCGGACAGTGCGCACAGCTCATCTTTGCATTCCGCGAACTCGGCCGTGTCGTCCGCACGCTGCTCCTGCTGAAGTACCTGAACGAGCCGTGAGAGAATGGGATCAACTCAGCCTTGTATAGCCCGTTGATGCGCATCACCTCGCCGCCTGGGCAGCCACTATGGCCCAAAGGCCGCCGTGCTGCAGAACGCCCGCGCAGCGTTGTAAACCAGGCAGGAAATGAACACCCGAGCTTGCTGAAAAGTCAGTTTTCCTCGGAGTGCCCTCGTTGCTCGGACGAACGGGCTCACGAAGTGGTCCGCCATTGATCACGTAGTCCGGGGAAATCTCGGCGAGTGAGTCCATAGAACTGAGCAACAACTGCAGCCTCGCTTCCGAGCGACAACATTTCATTTGCTGCCCGGCGGGCGCGCATGATGCTGGAAAATCCCCCCAAGAATGCATGGACAGCGGCCGGATCAAAATGCGTGCCGCTTCCTGCCGAGATAATGGCTTTCGCAGCCGTCTCCGTCATCGACGCGCGATAGCAGCGAGCCTCAGTCATCGCATCAAACGCATCCGCCACTGCAACGACACGTGCGGGCAAGGGGATGCTCTGGCCAGCGAGGCAGTCGGGGTATCCGCTGCCGTCAAAGTGCTCGTGGTGATGCCTGGCAATCACGGATGCATACTGATGCAATTCATGGAGACTACCGGCGAGCAGCTCGGCCCCAATCCCCGAATGCCGCTCCATAATGCGCCGTTCCTCAGGATCCAGCTTCCCCGGTTTGAGCAGCACATGATCCGGAATGGCCAACTTACCCAGGTCATGAACTGGCGTTGCAAGGCGGATGTATTCTTGGTCGACTTCATCCAGCCCCATTATGCTGGCGAGGCAACTCGCAATGAGCGAAGTACGAATAAGATGGCCTGACGCGTCCGGATGGCGCATACAGCTTGCAAGCGTCAAGCTTGCAAGCGTGAGAATGGCTCGGTAATTCATCTTGTCTAGTTTTGCCAAATACTTTGTCTGGCAGTATTTCGGTACCCGTTATCTTCCGCATTTTACGCGTTCGTAGAGCGGCACCTGCTACCCACCACTCGCATTGAGAAAGTGGAGTCTAGCAATGGAGGCTGTCAGTTACTAGTCATCTGCCTGAGAATAGTATCGCTTCGTTCGCCGCACACTTGGCGCAACGTGTCGACACCGGCCCGCCAGCGATATGCGATTCGTCAGAATTCATTGGAGAAACCTCCATTAAAAGCAGTTCGCAGCGCGGGCCCCTCGCATTGCCGCTCCCAATCCAGCTGGGCACCGAATTCGGCCCGGGTATTCGTGAGCCGACGCGCCGCTCGGCCAGTTGCCTACGGGCCTCCCGCAGGCGGACATCGGTCGCGGCATGCGCGGCGTTCAGCTGACAGTGTTCCTGGAGTTCGGCAAGCTGCGCGCGGACGGCTTCCAGCGCGTGACAGCCGACGGCGCCTGCCGGGAGGCTTCGCATTCGGCTGCGGCCTGGTCACGCGCGGTCTCAGCTGCGTGCGCCTGGTGGCGCGCTTCAGCGCGCAGGGCGGCGAGATCCGTGGCTGCGGCCGCCGAGGCAGCCTGCCAGTTGGCCAGCGCGGCTTCGGCCCGACTTGCAGCTGTTTCTCGATGGCACCTTGCATGCACGAAATGCATGACGCTCCAGACATCGCCCAAGTCAGCGCGTTGCCGCTTCGTCGGTCAGTACATCCACCCGCTCGAGGTTCATGCGAATCACGGTCTCGGATGCAGCCAAGTCGCCACCAGTGCCGGACCCATAGGAGGTCAAGACCCGCCGCCTCTCGGCCTCTCGGAAGGTCCGGAACGCGCGTGTAGCCTCATCAAAGGCGCGCACAGGATGCACGGATCGACTGCCCGGACTGATGGCTTCCAACTCCTCCAAATTCGCGCGCGCCAATTTTTCAGCAGCGGTTAGCTCGATCTCGGACTGCCGAATCGCGGCGGGAAAGCACTGGCGCAGCTGCGCCGTGGTGGCCTTGTCCCGGCATTGCCTGTACAGATCCATGGCCGTCTGCGCGGCGAATGCTGATTGCAGCACCGCACCTAGCAGTAATACCCCCACAAACACCAGGCGTCGCGGCCTCAGCGCGCGGCATGTCATCGTCATGATCGTTGCTCCACGCCCATCTTCGCTTTGCGAGCTGCCAAGATTCGCCATTGCGCTGCAGCGCATAATGGCAAATCCCGGTCAACTGTCGGGACTGCCCTTGGCTGTCATCGGCAGCCAACTGCATAACGGCGATGCCATCATCCACAGCCCATGCCGCCCAGCGCGCCTTCCACGAAATCGCGGGACAACCTGCGATCCAGCCGCGCGCCCGCCACGCCCACGAACAGCGCGGGGTGGACTCTGCTGCAATTACTCTTGCTCCAGGCCTGTGTGACCTGCTCGCCCGACAGGCCCCGCGTGGCCGCCAGGATGTTGGCCTAGTCGGCGCGCAACCACTGGTAGAGTCAGCTCGTCCTCGTCAGCCGCGACCGCGTCCTGCAAGCGTCTCTTCTCTTCTGTCGGGCAATGGGGTGGCGCTCCAACTCGCCTGGACGTCTGCTATTCCTTTCGGCGCAGCGTCTCCACGAAGCCATGGCACTCGGGCGACTATCGGATGCGGCCTGGCAGATGACAGTGCGTCGTCTCCCATGGGCCGGGCCTTGGCGTGAGTGGGACCACTACGAACGGCTGCGCCGAGCAGTAGTAACTCGCTTCGTCTATCAGAACTGCCACCGCTTGAATTCGGCACGGTCGTCGATGACGACATGCTATGGTCGAAGCTCGTCGATCTCGCGGCAGACAGTTGGCGAGGTCGGCGCTACCTTAGTCGAGTGCGCATGGCGCTAAGACGGCAACGACGAGTGGTGGCACGCGCGCTCACGTCTGATCGATCATAGGGTCTGATAGACGGGCTTGGCACCGAGCACAACGGAGAAGAAAGGGTCGCTCGTCCCTCATTTGGCTATCCGGCCAACCACGCGCGAATTACTTTGGCGCACTCGGCGGAGGAGGCATCGGGATAAGGTAGGGCTTGCGCCATCGGATCCCGTCCGGTCGCGCCTTTGTTGGCCGGCAGCACAGCGGGCGATAGCGTGCCCAGTAACACTAGCCTTGGCTACCCGATTGTGACGGAGACTATTGCTCCATTGCTCCGACGGGGGATCGAACCCATCTCCAGATGGAGTGCTGCGCCACTGCCGAAGAGCGAGGGGGGCGCTTTGGCTGCCAGCCACCTGCGCGGTGCGCGCGCCGTGGCCTGGCCTTAGGTCATTTATTCATTTTGGAGCAACGCCCTAGCCCTTCTCGTTCAATGCCTCGCCAAAGAGATCCTCGAAGCCGTTCTGGCACAGCACGAGCACCTCTTCAGGTTCGAGCCTGCGATCACTCGGGATGTTCGCTGCTTCACGGATGATGTCGTTCACCTCAGTGAAGAGTTCTTCGACGCCAGCGCGAACGGACTTTCGCTGCTTATCAGTTAGCGTGGCCTCAAGGCTCTTCCAGATCGGAACCAGGTCGTCTTCGATCGCCGCGCCGAAAATGATCATCGCGTCGTGGATGTAGAGTACATCCTGAGCGCGCTTCTTGGGATCCCGGATGTCACGGATCAGCAGCTTCTGGATGATGAAGCTCACCGGGTTTGGCACACGCAGGTCAACCAGCGCCTGCCCGAGACCGGATTGATCCTCAGGGATTGTCACAAGCCAGGGCTGATGTAAAAGCACTTCAAGATGACGAAGCTTCTGCGCTACGACTCCGGCGCTTGCTTCGGTTGCGTCCTGCTCGAAGCCATTGGGCGCCGTCTTGCTGCGCCGCATGCCGCTGCCTCTCAGCGGTGTGAGGAATTCGGCGTAGAACCCATTCTCACCGAGCGTGTAGCGCATCGCCGGGGGCCGGAAATCCCCCACGAATTCTTCCTTGAAGCCCGCGCCTTCGAGTGCCCTCTTGATATCGCCTGCGAGCGCTTCCCGCTCTGCGTAGGCCACATCTGCATCCTGAGTGAAGATCGCGGCGTAGTCGGGTTTGTAAGCGTGAGGCGCATATTGGTAGAGCCGATAGGCCCAACCACCAACGAAGACAATCTGGTTGCGCCACGGTTCCAGAGTCAAGGCGAGGGTGCTAAATTCAACGAGGCTCAAGCCCTGTCTCCGATCACGTTTGCGAGAACGCCATGCTCTAGCTCTGCAGCTTGCTCGGCGCCACGCGCCGGGTGAGCCGAGACGTCGAGCCAGGTCTGGATAATGTCCGTGACTCGCTTGCCTTGGCGGATGACGGCGCCTCGTTCGAGCGATTGCGGGAAACCGGGCTCCTGCAAGATCAGATCAGGACGCTCGCCTTCCCGTATGAGCCGCACTGCGCGCGAATTAGCCAGCATTAGATGCGGGACCCAGACAGTCGGAGGGACGCCATGAACATGACCAACTCCAAGAGCGGCGGCGGCGGCGAACTGGCCGAGAATACCATCTTCTTTTAAGAGGAGTTTTTCTAGCTGCTTGTCGGGCGCCGCAGGCGACAAAAACTTCGTGGGCAAGCTCAATGGCGTCTTCTGGTATGCCGCTTTCCATCTTTCCGCCAGCGTGCCGCGGCGCACTAGCTTCAAGGAAGGCCAGGTTTCGATGAAGCCTTCTTCTTTTAGTGCCTTCACCATACGCGTCGCCGTCATCGTGGAGCAGCGCGCGGCGCGTGCGAGCTCGGTCGCCGTCTTGTAGTGCTCAGCCGGCAAGCCGATCAGGTTCTCGCCCTTGATGTCTGCCGCCAGCAGGAGCTTGAGCATCAGCTGGGTCAAATCCGAGAACACTAGCCGCGGCGGCGCACTGTGCCTGAGCCAACGGGATTTGATCGGCTCGTCGACGCCCTCTAAGCCGTGGTGCAGGCCAGGGAAATGGACGTATTTGGCCCCACTCTTGGAGAGCACGGCGAAGGGTTCGTCCTCGCCGTACTCCCTATGGAAATCCACCAGCTGTTTAACAAGTGTCGGCGAGACGTTGCCGACCCAGATCAGCACGGCCGGCTGCCGATGGTCTGTCTTCGCGCGCGTGCGCGCCTCAAGCAACGCCTGCGCAAAAAATGCCTTAACCCGATCCGAGCGCCCCTCATTGAACGCTTTGAGGACGACGTGGTAGGTCTGGCCACGATCGCTGGTTAAGACGAGATCCCCCACGCGACCGGATTGCTCGTCCGCCTGCACCTGCCAACCGCTGTTCGCGAATATATTCTGGACTGAGTCCATCGCGAGGCGTTCGGTTTGTGTGTGAAAGTGCGTTTGCATATGCAACTAACTTGTCCATGTGAATTCACTTGGCCGTGTGAACTAACTTGGCCGTGTGAACTAACTTGGCCATGTTAGTCCAGTCTGCAAATCACCGCAAGAGAAGTCGCTCACCCTTGGCAGAAGCGGTGTTCGGTTCCCTTAAGGCTCTCCCGCCTAGTGGCCCGCAAAGCGGCCCCTTTGCCCAGAAAACGCTCCAAGTGCGCGGCACCACACATACTTCGCGGTCACACGGTCGCAGCCTGCCATGCTTAGGGCAGCACATTCATTGCGCCCGCCTTCCATGAAGCACTCCACCTTTTGCCCTGCATTCACCGCCCGCCGCAGCCAGTCGGGCATGTCGCCCTGCCCGTCCCAGCTCTGCCCCGCGGCGTTGCGGTAGCACACCACGGGCGCTGGTGCAGGCGGCGGCGGGGGCGGCGGGTCGAAGCACCCCGCCGCCTCCAGCTGCTCCATGGTCAGTGGATTTGCCCCCGTGTCCCCGGACACGGTCACACCCTTAGGTTGATAAGGCCATCGCACGTCTGAACTCCCGCGGCGAGCGGTAATTCAGGGCGCTATGGGGGTGCTGCTCGTTGTAATGCTCAAAGGCGATGGCCAGATTGCGAACGGCCGTCTCGGCATCAGGCTTGGGCATGAAGGCGACATAGTCGCGCTTCATGGTCTTCACGAAGCTCTCGGCCATCCCGTTGCTCTGCGGGCTGCAGACCGGCGTGGTCAGCGGCTTCAAGCCGATGGCCGACGCAAACGCCCTGGTCTTGTCGGCCGTGTAGCCCGAGCCGTTATCGGTCAGCCATTCAATTTCCGTCGGCGTCTTCAGCGCGTTTCCAAAGCGATTCTCGACGGCGGCCAACATCACGTCGCGGACCACGTCACCGCTATGCCCACCGGTAGTCGCCGCCCAGCTCATCGCCTCGCGGTCGCAGCAGTCCAGGGCGAACGTCACGCGCAATGGCTCGCCGTTGTCGCAGCGGAACTCAAAGCCGTCAGAGCACCAGCGCTGATTGGCTTTCTCTACAGCAACCTTGCCGTCATGCCGGCGCTGAGGCCTCGGCGGAACCGCTCTGCGTTGCAACAGCAGGCCGTGCACACGCATGACCCGATAGACCCGTTTTACGTTGACGGGCGGTGCACTATGGCGCTCGCGCTCCCTGCGCAGTACACCCCAGACCCGGCGATAGCCGTAGCTGGGCAGATGCGCGACCGCATTGCGAATCTCCTCAACCAACCCTGCATCATCGGTTTGCCTGGCGCCGCGCCCATCCTGCCAATCTGCAGGACGGGTCAGCTTCTCTGCCACATTCGAGCGCGCTACACCGAGAACTTCGCAGACCCTCTTCACAGGTCGTCCCCCGGCAATGAGGGTGAGCGCGCAATCCATTTTCGCGACTTCATCACCTCCACTGCCTCGCGCAGAATCTCGTTCTCCATGGTCTTCTTGCCCAGCAGGCGTTGCAGCTCACGAACTTGCTTGAGCGCATCGCTCAACTCGGAAGCTGGCACCACTTCCTCCCCAGCACTGACCGCAGACAGGCTGCCGTCCTGGTACAGCTTGCGCCAATGAAAGAGCTGGTTCGGATTTACGCCATGCTGGCGCGCCACCATCGACACCGTCTTACCCGGCTCGCAGCTCTCGCGCACCATCGCGAGCTTCTCTTCCGGCGACCACCGCCGCCGGCGTTCCGGACCCGTCAGCACTTCCACCAATTCCTGCTTCGCTTTAGTCATAAACACAGTCGTATGCCTACCCGCTATTGTAAGTGGGGGACTGTGTCCGGCGATTCAGGGGGCCGCTCCAGTCAGCCCGTAGTCGGCCATCTCATTCTGGATCCAGCGGATCGCCGCCGCCCGCTCATTGATTTCTTTCATTGGGGCTGTCGCTGCCGTCTCCGGATTCAGGACGTCGGCTGGCGCGCCCTGCTGTTCGTCCGATTACCGTCGCTCGCCAGACGGGTTCCGCTGACGGTTACGTAAGAGGCCCTTTTGGCCCCTTACTGTTGACTCTTTCACCGACCTTGCGCAGCCGTTTACTGTCGCTTTTAGACCGCCGTCAACGCCTCAATTCGAGAACGCTGCGTAGCTCAGCTTGCATCGAGCACGGCATCGTGGAAGTCGTTCTCGTGAACGAGAACAACCCGGATGCCCTTCTTGCGCAACTCAACCGCCTTCTCCACCTTTCGGCCATAGCAGGCAAATGCCCAGCATGGATTGCCTTCCGCGCCAATCACCAAGTAGTTCAGCTTTGCGGTCACACCCGGGATAGGCTCGCCGCCGAGACCTTTCACGATTTCCTCGAATTCCGCCCGCTTGTATTTCGCCGACGCGCCGGTAAAGCAGAACGTGGCCCCGGGAAAGAAGACAGTCGGCATCACGGCACACATGGCGGTGAAAGAATTCGTGCCACCATCTGCAACCAAGGGCCGTACGATGGTCCGCTCGTCAAGAACAGCCAGGAACTCGGTGAAGAAATCAAAGAGCATCCTGTGTTCCGACTCGTCGATCCGGCCGTCGGTCAAAACCCTCGTGGTCATGGCGTCGATCTCGTCGTAGGGCCAGCAGGTCTTCAGGTGTTCATGCTCCGCTAACCAGTCTGATAGCCCTCTCATCTCTTCGACGCTGATCACGCCATCAGAAGCGATGCCGCCCACGACAGCATGAAGACGTTGAAGGTCGGCAGTGACCATGTCGTAGAACTCGGTGCTTCGGAGCTTCTCGCATAACCAGGTGAGATCGGCGCGCTCCTCTGGGTCAAGCACTCCATCAGCAACAGCCTCGGCTACAACAGGCACAAGCTCCGAAAACGGATGCCGGTTCGCAACATCCTGATTATCTGCCAGCCACATCCGCAGCAAAGCCACCTCGCCTGGCGTCACCGTCCCGTCTATTGCGATGCCTTCCAGTAGGCCGAGCAAGGAATTGATCGATTTCTCAAGCCGACCCTTGCCGGTGAACTTGAAGTAAGACTGGATCTCCGATGCCATCTGCTTCCCCCCTGAATTTGCTCGGAGGTGTGCCTCCAAGCGCATGTGCAACTCTACAACGGATGCAAGCCTTGAGGGTAAGGAGTTACCCTGCCGGTCGCTCCGACGACGGCATTGAAATGAAGAAGCCGAGCACGCAACTGATCAATCGGGAGGGAACTTGCCAGCCCAACGTCGCGCGTTTCGTGCCGACGGCCCTGTGACCCGTGCGCGTAGCAAGGCTTCCGAGGCCCCTTCTATAGAAAATGTCGACTCTTGACTCACAAAGAATTTCGGGGCGCGAGCGGATCAAATTGCAGCAATGGACAATTACCCCTTGTAGCGCTCGGACTCCATCAGCACTCAACATCAATTCGAGACTGGCCGCCTGCCACACGGAGCACATTGCCTCCTGGCGTAGTCTGCCGCGGAATGTCGTTGAATGTCGGCCTGCCCGGCCTTGCCGTTGTGGCCGGCTGTAACGTTGGTACTTCCGCTACTCGACGCGTCCGGCTCGTTGCAGGCGGACCCACACGACTTTTTTTCGGTTTGTGTGCCGATGGTTTCCGGTGTTTTGCGGTAGAACTGTGCGCCTCCGGCGGGTTCCATACTTCTATGTAGCGCTCGCCGGCAAACGCCGATGTTGCAAGTACCATCGTTACCAGACCGTAAAGTAGATTCTTGGCCAACATCCTCTCCGCATTGTGTGTTCGCGACCGGAGCGAGTCCCGCTTTTGGCCGCGGCGCATTATCGCACGCCGGCCAGTGAGCCAAACTCGGATGTCAGCCGAACGCGACAGTCTTGTGCATGACCGGAGACAGTCAGATTAACCCGAGGCTGTGCCACGGCGCGCGCGCTGGAATTTACCGGATCAAATACTAGAAGCCGGCACGGGGCACTCACCGCGAACCCACTTTCGTTGGGTCCGGCGCCGTCTGTTCGACGCCAGTGGGGCGCTCACTGGTAACCGCGCAAGCGATGCAGCCGAAAGCAGCGCACACGTTGTGGCGGTGCACGATCATCGGGCGGTCCGATTTGAAAAGTTTAAGGAACAGCGAATGGCACAGCAGGGAAACCTTGAGTCCATTATCCGACCCGATAAAACTCCGCACTTTGCCCTGCATTGACCGCCGCGGCAGCCAGTCGGGCATCTCGCCGGTCCCGTCCCCAGCATGGTCCCGCGGCGTTGCGGTAGCAGACAACCGGCGACGCGCGGTGACGCCTTGGACGAACTGGTGCGGATTGCAGCGAAGCGGGCAATGAAACCGCAGTCCAGACGGGCCTCGCGCGTTGGACAGGCTCACCCGGATGCGAGGTTAGCCGCGGCCGGCTATGATGAACTCACAAACCACAGAGGCGGAGGCGCCATGGCTTCGAAACTGACTTACTACATCATGAGCCAACGCTTTCAAGATGTGGTTGGACGTGCGATCGAGCAGGCGGTGGCCAGGACGCGTGCGGCAGGTTTGACGCCGGCCGGCGATCCCACCACCGAGCCGAGCGCGCGTCCGACGATGACGGTCATCGTGGAAGCTGTCCCGCCCGCCAAGCCCGAGCGCAAGATCGCTGCTACACCGCGTCGCGGGCACTCCTCATACGATCCTAATGTTGGTTGAGGCGCTGGGCTCGCCCAGGGGCGAATGGCATGTGCACCCGCCACGCGCCGCTAGCCCTCCCCGCTAGGCCCCTCATTTTTTGCTTCCTCCGTATCATTGCAAGGCTATGCAAGTTGACATAGCTGGCGCTATGTCAACTTTCGCGGCAGGGGAGCGCTTTTTTCGGAATGAGGTGTCGTTTGCCATCTCATTCGAGAGCTTTGCCAGCCACGTCAGAGCCGAGTGTCATAAAAATCAAGGACTTACTCGCAGGTGTAGCAAGATCATTACGGACGATGGTCAACCGCTGTCAGGCGGCCCGGCTCGGGAATACCGCCTCAAAGAAGGCAGGCGGCGTTGCCCAGGTCATGAGGGAGGTGGCCTAGTCTGGAAATCCGTGTCTAGACGACGACTGGAGATACCACGGGACCACGGGCGCACTGGTCGAACGTCGAACTGGTAAAGGCCGAGGTCGAAAGCGCGGCACGCGCGCAAAAAGCTCGCACTAGAAATCGAGAAGCTGACAGCCGACGCCGAGCGCCAAAGCGCCAAAGTCGTGCGGATGCCACGGCAGAGCAACGTATACGGGCGGTCGCCCTCAGGAGATGCGAGCGTTGGTGCAAGGGAAGCCCGGCACTGAGGTCGTGTTTAGCAAGGGCAGGTGGTATCGCACGCCTCGCTATGCGCGACGGCAGGGGGGCGGTGGTCCTTCCTGGCTGTTCCTGCTCCTGGTCGGCGCGGCGGTGGTTTGGTGGGCGCTTCGTTGATAGGGGCGGAGGTTCTGCAGCATTCCGACCTACTGATAGCTGTCCAAGGCGACCATCGGCAGATGGGTGTCATTTCTCTGGCTTCGGGCCATCATGGACACTATTCAGATGCCTTCATCATCTGTCAACTAGCAGCTGGTTTGCTCGCGGCTGAATAGGCCTGACGCCCCTCCTCGCAACACGCGGAGTAGTAGGAATTGAGGTCCTGAGGCAAGTGCCTACATTGAGGTGAATCAAGCATTTCCTGTCCCACCTTCGAACGAACGTGCTCATAAAGTAATAATGTGGATACCAGTGCCACTTGCATACGAGGGATATTCATCACGCTGTGCGTATCCAAGTGAGCAACGAATTTGTCGCGATAAACACGCATCTCGTCTAAGTATCGCTTCCAGTTACTCTCGCTTAATTCGACCCGGCTCAACAGGGTGCCAAGAAACTGCTTTTGGTCCGAGTTGCCCCTCACGAAGCGTTTCCAGTGATGATGCGCTTTTCCGTCAGCAAACATCTTGCACCATTCAAGCACCGCAATATCGATCATATTGCCGTTCACAGTGGCGCCAAACTGAGATGCCTGCTTCAGCGCTCCGGTCCCTTCCTCGTTCGCGTATCCCATACGGTAGTAGGCGATGTTGCGAACACAGTGACAGCATAGGAGCATGAGTCGCCTTATAAAGCGGGCGTCAGGTTGTTCAGAAGCCATATTTCACCAATTTCTTATTCGTCACCAATATGACTCGCGTCCGCTCCAAGACAAGCGCGATGGAAAAGTTGGCCAAAACCGTTCAACCGGATAAACCAAAAATCAACTTCTGGCATGCCGGTCGTCACGGTTCCGTATTTCGAAGCCCATCGATGTTCGTTTGTGTAGGCGACGAGTCCGAGAGAAACAAGATGCTCGATATACGTATACAGTAAAGCCGGCTGTTGCAGGTCCTCGGGACGCACAAACAGCGTCTTCAACAACTCCTTCGAATCGTCCGCGCAATGCGCTTGCTCCACTGCCGCGTCGCGGTCCGCCCGCTTCATTACATTGTTGTTTCCCTTCCACCGTATGTAGGCTGATGGATCGTTTCGTGAGAGTTGCTCAATCAATCGAGCCTCGTCTGGTGCCAACTGGCCAATAATTTGCACAAACGCAGGATGCGCCTCCGAAACCCGCTCCTTGTCCATGGCGCGCGCCAACAAGTTGAGATACATCTCTGTCAACGGCGATCCATCCTCCTGAAATCTTAGCTTCTCTGCCACTTGAAGCGCCATCGATTCGACGGGAGCGATACGCCGCTCTTGCGGCACGCGTTCGAGTGAACTACGTAGATGACGCGCGAGCCGGTCCTGCAACATCGCGCCATATTGAATTGGAAAGAGCGCTAGACGTAGTGTCTTGACCAAATCGACGCCAAGCTTGCTGGCCTCCTTCAAGGTGTCGGCGACCGCATCGCTATAGACTTCTTTGACCACCTTCAGAAGGTACCACTTTGATCAATTCGTTCGCGTCCATTCTCGCATCTATCCTTCTGAGATCAGTTTTAGAACTGCGGCCATATCAACTCCGAACCGTTCGCGATTGCCTGGATCAAGATCAATCATGAACATCTCATCCCACACACGCTGCATCTCGTCCGAAGATCGGAACAGGGGTAACTCTATCAATCGACGTTCTATTTCGGCTGCTGCCAACTGCCCTTCTGCCAGCAATTGCTGCCGCAGCCTCTCTACCCGGCGCCGCTGTTCGTCAGGACGCCTGGAGATCATGAGGTGCTTCATCAATGCCTCAAAGGCAAGCACCACGAATGGCTCCCATTCAAATGCAACTGTCGTGGCCTCTTGAGACGCGCTTGCCGCTATGGCCCTAAGCGTGGGCTCTTGATCCATCCAGCGCCTATAAAACTCCTTGGTCCCTTGAAGCAAATTGGTTGGCGTCACTTCGGCATCAGGGCCAACCAGCGCAACGGCTGGGGCACGGGGTCCTTGACGGAAAGCTTTGATCCCGGCGAAACCAGTACAGGCTGCGACTACGACCACCAGATTGCAATGCGTCACCAGATTCAGCTGTTGCAAAGGGATGGTCAACTCCTCCCAGCTTAGCAATTCTCGCCCTCCGGTACCGTCCGGTCCTTCGAGGCCGGTGTCATCACCATGGGCTTCGAGATGGAGAACGGGGATCATTCCGGTTTGCTGCGTGCGCACGGTTGCGCAGTCAATTGCCGCGATGACTTCGGCCTTGTTCTTACAAGAGCGGTATGCAGACCAGCCCGGTCGGCGCTCCTCCATCCACTCGTGCAGAAGTCGCCCGGTACATTTCTCATCGGGATGCAGCCACTCGACAATCCAAACGTTGGTCGCTCGGATTGTCGCTACTGCGGGGGGGCCAGGTAGTCTCTCGAGGAGTTCCTGTTCCGCATCTGTGAGATCGTCTTCTTTCACACCCTCACCTCCATCCCTATCCATTGGCTTCCGAATGATCGCTCGTCGTCAATGGACGGTGAGGGTACGCACGAAGAGTTCCGCCCATTTCAGCGCATCGAACACCAGCGGTTTTAGGATGGGCTTGGTGCCATGCACGTCGCCCATCTTTGAGCGTAGGACCTGCATGACGTAGGCGCCCTGGTTCAAGGCTCCCTTGAAATTCTGTAAGAACGGCTTGAGGGTGCCGTCATCCCAGCCCAGCGCGCGCAAGGGGGCGTCAAAGTTAGCCACAGCCCCGAGTGCGACGTTGCATCCCTCTTGGAACGAGGCCTTGCTAGGGTCTCCCAAGCCGTGCTGGCGGTAGACGAGCGCCACCGCGCTGTCCACCGCACCGCAGGCGGCCGAGATCGCGCCGCCCAAGTCACCGTCCCGGAAGCGCTGTGCGGCCTTCACCAAATCAGCGCGAGGGATTTCCGGCAACGCGCCCAACTCGGCGGGGTCAAACAGTTCCAGCGGAATGAGCCGGTTGTCGGCTAGACCCCAGCCGTGCCGTCTGAGGTCATCTGCCAAGGCAGACTGCAACTCGGGCGCCCGGCGCAGCAATTCTTCCGCAATCAGGACAACGCTGTGTCGGCGCTGCTCGGGCATCATGCTGCCAAGTTCGCCTTCGATGGCCGCCATCAGCTGGCCCTTGGAAGCGCCGTTCTCCTGCTTCTGCACCAGCCGCGCCAGCGCAGGCGCGTACAGGTTCACACCGCCCAAACCGACGATGTCCTTGATAGTGTCAAATTTCTGGGCCCGTAGGTGAGCATGGAGCGTGCCCCATGCGGCTTCCAGCGTTGGTATCGTCGTCATCGCGTTTTCTCCTTGTTGGACTTCGCTCTGGACAAGTCCGAATGGGCCATTTTATGTCGGGGGCGCAGCGTCGCCGTTCCCAGCACTAGCTACACAAGACCTAGACTTACTTACACACGCGCACGTGCTAGAACCTCCAGAGTGTTCAGACTGGGGTGGCCCCATACGTGCGTTGGAGGCGAACCCACGTCGACTTGGAGACTTGAAACGCGTTGTCGGCGCGCATGGTCGCGATCATCCGCAGTTCACCCAATAAGTCCCGCGCTCCGTCCTCGACGACGATCAGCACTTCATTGCTGGCGACAAATCGGATCCAGAGTGAGCCGTCAGGGGTTCTAAAACGCGTCGCGTCTGCAGGCACAGTTCGCACGAGCTGCGCAACGTGACGCCGGGCGACACGTTTCGCCTCTTCACGCGCGGCGTATTCGCGCACCTGCTCCTGGAACGCTGTCTCGCACGCCTGCTCGAGTCGCTCGCGCTCCAGATCCAGCTTCCCGTTGACCAGCCACTGCTTTCGGGAATCATCACCGAAAAGGATGGCCGCGAGATCGCCGACGGTCTCAGGCCGCTCCCGTGTCAGGTCAATTTCGACTGCTGCATACCCGCGTGCTGTCAGTTGCGCCCGTTTTCCGCTGCTGACCTTGCTTCGAACGGCGATCTCGACCAATAGGCGGCGCTCTCCGATCCGCAGAACAATGTCCGGGCGATGCTTGAAGAGGATGTTTTCGAGCCCCACTGAATCCGGTCTTATGATTGCGGCGGCGCTCCTCGTCTCTTGTACGATTGGCCGGATGGGGCCTTCGCGACGCACGACTACGTGGCGCGGAGGCACCGCAAACACGCCCCCTTTTTCGATTAGGTGTTTGGCGATGTGATGAAGGATCGCCTCATGCGCCCACCGGCACTCAGCGCCGGAATCATGGGCGAAGGAGTGAGCCAGGATCTGCCCATGCCGCGCTATCAATGGTTCTCTGCACGCCGGGCAGAAGCAGCCGCACGCTTTGCCATTGGGGACGTGGTCAACGTAGCGAAGCCTGCCGCCAGCATCAAGCGCCCACACGAGCATGTCGCCGCGATGCAGGAACAGTTCGGGCGGGTACTCCAGATCGGCTTGTAACGCGGAAGGTCGAGTCGTTTCGGATTCCATGCGGCAGAGGAGTTTGCCAGTGCAGAGATTCTATTGGCTTGCGGGCATGTCTAGCAGCAAGAGCGCTGCGAACAAGTTGAACAACATACCCCACCAACGTGGGGTATGCGCGGCCTCAGCCCGGCAGACAGTATGGGGCGAAGACACAAATGCCTTCTCGGAACCACCAGGAACTGAGGGACGTGTCAACCACCACTATGAGCAATTCGACCCTCCTCGACATCGCCCGTCACTTCTGCGTGAGCGACATCGCCGGCGCGACCATCCCGGCAACCCGCCTCAGCAATATCTTAAACAGCATGCATCATGGGCGTCCGCTCACGGAACGGTCCCTGAAGTTCCTGCAGGACCAGAACCTAATCGGATTGCACCTATTGGCGACCGGCCAGATCACCTATGAGGCCTTCATTGCGGCCTCAAGCCTCGAACTGCAAGCCCGGATTCAAGCCGCCGAAGCAGCACGCCAGACCAAGGAAGCCGAACTTGTGGCTCGAGAGGCGGAGTGGGCGGCGAGATACAAGCGCGAGTGCGAGGCAGCGGAACTCGCCCGCAAAGTCCGCGAGAGCGATCCCAAGTACATAGCTAAGATGGAGAACCAAGCCCTACGGAGAAGGTACGGGATGGACTTCATTGAACAGCCACTGTTCGGACGGATGATGGACATCCTCAAGCGTATCGACTCTGGCAGTCGCCTGACCGTCGACGACTTTATCTGGCTCACGACCGCGGCAAGGGAGCACTTCACGGAAGAGTTGCAGTTTGCCTACCACCTGCGCGAGGCCGAGTTCTTCGCTGACGAGTACCGTCGCACCCAAGACCCTTGGAACGCGGTCAATGCCAGCGGCCACTATCGTAAATGCAATCAGACGGATGCGGCGCTCAAACTGCTCGACAGCGTGCCGGCCAACCGTCTCAAAGACCCCAAGACGAAGGCGGCCATGTGCACCACGCGCGGCGGCGTCATGCGCGACATGGGCCGGCTGAACGACGCTTGCCAGTTGGGCGAGCAGGGACATGCGTTCCAGCCGCGGGACTTCCGACCATGTACGCTGCTCGGCGCTGTGCATATGGAAATGGGTAACTTTGGCGAAGCTCGTAACTGGTATGCCCAGGCTGAGGAGCGCGGCGCTAGCGCGCGAACCATTGACTCAGAACTGCGAGGCATCTTCCTACGAGGGGACAAAGCAAGGCGCGAAGCCATGAAGGCTTTCTTGCTGACAGAAGATCCGAACCGATACCGCTGGGTGAATGACAACTGTATCTGAGCACTCGGTGACTCGCGGTCAGCTTGGAAGCTGTTGCACTGGCGAGCCTCAATCGTTCGATAACTGCTGGCCGGGCGGGTAGCTTCGGCCATTGAATTGGCAAAGTAGCGGCGGTCGCATGGCCGTGCCGGCTACCAAGGTAAAATGCCGCAACAATTTTTTCGCTGCAGGATCCCTTCTGATTGGCTCCCATCTGCACGTCCGAACGGCTCGGAATCCAGCGATAGGCACATCCACTGAAGTCATGAACCACCAAGCTCTCTCATCTTTCATCTGGTCCGTAGCTGACCTGCTGCGTGGCGACTACAAACAATCCGAGTACGGCCGAGTCATCCTTCCTTTTACCGTGCTACGTCGCCTGGACTGTGTTCTCGAGTCCACCAAGGCGGCAGTACTAGCCGAGTCCGATGCCAAAACCAAGGCCGGCCTGAATCCAGACCCATTCCTGACCCGTAAGGCCGGTCAGTCGTTCTACAACACATCCCCGCTCGACCTTGTCAAACTGTTGGGTGACCAGGACCACATCCGGCAGAACCTTTACGCCTATATCCAGGCGTTCTCGCCAGCCGCGCGTGACATCTTTGAGCGCTTTGACTTCGCCACCCAGATTGAGCGGCTCGCCAAGGCAAACCTGCTCTATCTAGTGACGGAAAAGTTCGCCAATGTCGACCTCCATCCGGCCACGGTGGACAATGCCCAAATGGGCCTGGTCTTCGAAGAGCTGATTCGCAAATTTGCCGAAATCTCGAACGAGACAGCTGGGGAGCACTTCACCCCACGAGAGGTCATCAGGCTGATGGTGAACCTGCTGTTCATTGAGGACGATGATGTGCTGACGCCCGGTAATGCCGTGGTACGCACCATCTACGACCCCACGGCAGGCACCGGCGGCATGCTCTCGGTGGCCGGCGAGTACCTGCTGGAACACAACCCGGCCGCCCGCCTGACCATGTTTGGCCAAGAACTCAACGACGAGTCCTACGCCATCTGCAAGGCCGACATGCTCATCAAGGGCCAAGACGTCGCGAACATTGTCGCAGGCAACACGCTATCGGATGACGGCCATGGAGGGCGCAAGTTCGACTACATGCTCTCCAACCCGCCGTTTGGCGTCGAGTGGAAGAAAGTCGAGAAGCCCGTACGCCAGGAGCACGAACAGAAAGGGTTCGACGGGCGCTTCGGGCCCGGCCTGCCACGCGTGTCCGACGGCTCGATGCTATTCCTGATGCACCTGCTTTCAAAGATGCGACCCGCGCAGGAGGGCGGTAGCCGCTTTGGCATCGTGCTGAACGGCTCCCCGCTGTTCACTGGCGGCGCCGGCAGCGGGGAGAGTGAAATCCGTCGTTACGTGCTGGAAAACGACCTGGTGGAGGCCATCGTCGGCTTGCCGACTGACATGTTCTACAACACGGGCATTGCTACCTATGTGTGGATTCTGTCGAACAAGAAGCCGGATGACCGCAAGGGCTACGTGCAACTCATCGATGCCTCAAGTTTCTGGCAGAAGATGCGAAAGAGCCTGGGCAGCAAGCGAAAGGAAATGAGCGACGAGCATATCGCCATGGTGACTCGGCTTTTTGGCGGTTTTCTCGAGGCGGATGATGCAACTGTGCTGGACGCTGAGGGCAAGGAAGTCGGTCGTTACGTAGTTGCCGCCACGGCAAACGCGCCTGATGTGCCTGCTGGCGGCCAAGTCAAGCTCACGCCTATCTCGCGCATCTTTAAGAACGAGGACTTTGGCTATACCACGATTACGGTCGAACGCCCGCTGCGCGACGAGCAAGGCCGGGTAGTACTCGGCCTGAAAGGTAAGCAGAAGGGCAAACCGCAGGCCGACAGCGCCCTGCGTGATACCGAAAGCGTGCCTCTCTCAGAGGACACTGGCGCCTATTTCAAACGGGAAGTGTTGCCGCACGCACCGGATGCCTGGATAGACGAAGAGAAGACCAAAGTCGGCTACGAAATCCCATTCAACCGGCATTTCTACGTTTTTGAGCCGCCGCGCGACCTGCATACGATTGACGAAGAGCTGAAGGCTGTGTCAGCCAACATCATGAAGATGCTCGAGGAGTTGGCGGAATGAGACTGCCCAAATACTCACTATACAAGGACAGCAGGGTGGCGTGGTTGGGAGACGTGCCGCAGCATTGGGAGGTTCTCAGCCTCAAGAGAATCGCCACACTCAAGAGTGGAGAAAGTATTACTGCTGAGAACATTGAAGAGGAAGGCGCATATCCCGTATATGGTGGAAACGGCTTGCGGGGATTCACCACATCCTTTACACACGATGGCCGCTTCGCTCTCATTGGGCGCCAAGGCGCTTTGTGCGGGAATGTCAATTATTCGAGCGGGAAGTTCTGGGCATCGGAGCATGCGGTAGTCGCCACACCAATCAGAGCCGTCTCGGCTACTTGGTTGGGCGAGTTGTTGCGGGCAATGAACCTGAACCAGTACTCCGTGTCTGCTGCTCAGCCTGGCCTGTCTGTTGAAATCATTTCGAATCTTGGCATTCCCTATCCGCCAATTGACGAGCAATTCGCCATTGCGACCTTCCTCGACCGCGAAGCGGGCAAGATCGATGTTCTGATTGCAGCGCAGGAGAGCCTCCTCAAGCTGCTGGCCGAAAAGCGCCAGGCGACCATCTCGCATGCCGTCACACGAGGCCTCAATCCCAGTGCCCCGATGAAGGACACCGGCGTGACGTGGCTGGGCGAGGTGCCGGCGCATTGGGAGACGCTCGCAACGAAGCGACTGTTTCGCCTAGTTGCGGAACCCGCCCCTGATGACAATAACGAGGAACTCTTGTCAATCTACACCGACATTGGCGTGCGTCCACGGAAGTCGTTGGAAGAGAGGGGCAACAAAGCTACAACAACAGATGGGTATTGGATAGTACGCAAAGGGGACATCATTGTTAACAAGTTGCTCGCTTGGATGGGGGCAATCGGTCTTTCGAATTATGACGGTGTAACGAGTCCAGCTTACGACATTCTGAGACAAACAAAGCCGCTTAATCCGCAGTACTACGACTATCTGTTCCGCTGCGGCGTTATGTTTACCGAATTCAGGCGACATTCGAGAGGAATTATGGATATGCGCCTTAGACTCTATTTCGAAGATTTTGGGCAAATCTACGTTCCATTTCCCTCAGAAGAAGAGCAGACGGAGATCGTTCGATTTTTGGAAAGTGAGACGGCAAAGCTCGACGCTCTAAGCGCCGACGCAGAGCGCGCCATTGGCCTGCTCAAGGAGCGCCGCAGCGCCCTGATTGCCGCGGCCGTCACTGGCAAAATCGACGTGCGCGAAGCGGTACCGGAGGAGCTGGCCGCATGAGCAATATCCAGCTGTTCCGCTTGGCCAACGCGTCGCAAGCGAGCTCCCCGGTCCCGCCACAAGGCTGGAATGACAGTAATTGGCGGACCTCGAGAGAGCCAAAACGCTTATAGAGCGCAGTTACGCTGAAGGCTAGGAGGCATCCGCCGCCTGCCCCCCTGTAAAGAACAATATCGAACGCATACGGGTCAACCATGGACCAGCTGCACCAAGAATACCACTTCGAAGCAGAAATCTGTCAATCCCTGGCGGCCAACGGTTGGCTCTATGCCGAAGGCGATGCCTCGCACTATGACCGCGCCAGTGGGCTCTTTTTGCCCGATCTACTGGCATGGATTGAGGCAACCCAGCTGGACTCATGGCAACGCCTGACCAAGACTCATGGCCCCACCCTTAAGGAGCGCCTGGCCGAGCGGGTGCGCAAGAACCTGAACGAACGCGGCACACTCGATGTGCTGCGCCGTGGCATAGAAATGCTTGGGTTGAAGGAGCCGCTTTCACTGGTGCAGTTCAAGCCCGCACTGGCCATCAACCCCGTCATCCAGGAGCACTACGCCGCCAACCGGCTGCGCGTGGTACGCCAGGTGCGGCACTCTCCAAACAACCCGCAGGACGCACTGGACTTGGTCCTGTTCGTCAATGGTATCCCTGTCGCCACAGCCGAGCTGAAGTCGGACTTCACGCAGAGCGTGCAGGATGCGGTGGACCAATACCGCTTCGACCGTCATCCGCAGCCCAAGGGCGGGCAGATGGAGCAGTTACTAAGCTTTCCTGGCGGGGCTCTCGTGCACTTCGCCGTGAGTCAAGCCGAGGTCATGATGACCACGAGGCTAGCCGGTTCGACCACGCAATTCCTGCCGTTCAACCGGGGCAACTTCGGTGCGGCAGGCAATGCGCCGAACCCGGACGGCTTTGCCACCGGCTACCTGTGGGAAGAGGTGTGGGCGCGCGAGAGCTGGCTTGACATCCTCCACCGTTACCTGATTGGCAAGCGCGACGAGAAGAAGCAGCCAAAGACCGTTATCTTCCCGCGTTATCACCAGCTCGATGCGACACGCAAGCTAGTGGCCGATGTACTGGCGCAAGGCTCTGGCCAGCGTTACCTGATACAGCATTCGGCGGGCTCGGGCAAGACCAATTCGATTGCCTGGACGGCACACTTCCTCGCCGACCTGCACAATGCCGAACACCAGAAGATTTTCGACAGCGTGCTAGTGGTGTCGGACCGCACGGTGCTCGACGCGCAGCTGCAGGAAGCGATCTTCGATTTCGAGCGGACCACCGGTGTGGTGGCTACCATCACCAACGAACACGGGAGCAAGAGCGCACAACTAGGCCAGGCGCTCAAGGATGGCAAGAAAATCATCGTTTGCACCATCCAGACGTTTCCGTTCGCCTTGCAGGCGGTGCAGGAGCTGGCGGCAACCGAAGGCAAGCGTTTCGCCGTCATCGCCGACGAAGCGCACAGCTCGCAGACGGGCGAGGCGGCGGCCAAGCTCAAGCAGCTGCTATCGGCCGAAGAATGGGCCGAGCTTCAGGATGGTGGTGAAATCGACAGCGAGGTGGTATTGGCCGCCCAGATGGAGGCCCGCACGGGCGCCAAGGGCCTGACCTATGTGGCCTTCACCGCTACCCCCAAGCAAAAGACACTGGAATTGTTCGGCCGAGTCGGCCCCGACGGACTGCCGCAGCCCTTTCACGTCTATTCGATGCGCCAGGCCATCGAGGAAGGTTTCATTCTCGATGTGCTGAAGAACTACACAACTTACAAGCTCGCATTCAAGCTGGCCCATGACGGCCAAGAATACGACGAACAGCAGGTCGAAAGTAGTGCCGCGACGAAGGGCATCATGCAGTGGGTGCGGCTGCATCCATACAACATCGCGCAGAAGGTACAAATCGTCGTCGAGCACTACCGCGAGAACGTCCTACCCTTGCTCGACGGCAAGGCCAAGGCCATGGTCGTCACAGCAAGCCGCAGGGAGGCAGTGCGATGGCAGAAGGCCATTCGCGCCTATATCGAAAGGCGGAACTATCCGCTAGGCGTCCTGGTGGCGTTCTCCGGCGAAATTAACGATACCGAGAGCTACCCAGCGCCGGTCACCGAGACCAGCAAGGAGCTGAATCCCGGTCTCAAAGGTCGCGACATCCGCGACGCGTTCGCCGAGCCCGAGTATCACCTCCTGCTCGTTGCCAACAAATTCCAAACCGGCTTTGATCAGCCCTTGCTGTGCGGCATGTATGTCGACAAGATGCTCGGCGGCATCCAGGCGGTCCAGACGTTGTCGCGCCTGAATCGAGCCCATCCCAGCAAGGACACCACCTACATCCTCGACTTCGTCAACGACCCCGTTGAAGTCCTGAAGGCGTTCAAGACCTACTACGAGACCGCCCAATTAGAGGCCACTACCGACCCACATCACGTCTACGACCTGCGCTCCAAGCTCGATGCTACCGGCTACTATGACGAATTCGAGGTAGATCATGTGGCAAAAGTTGAACTGGACCCGAAAGGCACACAGGCGCAGCTTAGCACCGCAATCGCGCCGGTGGCGGATCGTCTGCTCAAGCGTTACAAGGCAGCGCAGCAGGACAAGGCCGCCGCTGAAGCGCAACACGCCAACAAGGACGCGCAGGCGGCCAAGGATGCGCTCGAAGCCTTGGTGCTCTTCAAGAACGACATGGGAGCGTTTGTGCGGCTGTATGCCTTCTTGTCGCAGATTTTCGATTACGGCAATACCGGTATCGAAAAGCGATTCCTGTTCTATAAGCGTCTCATCCCGCTGCTGGAGTTCGGCCGTGAGCGCGATACTGTCGATCTGTCCAAAGTGGTGCTGACCCATCACAGCCTGAGGAATACGGGCCGCCAGCCGTTGAGCCTGAATTATGGCGAGGCGCCCAAGCTGCCGCCGATGGATGCCGTCGGCAGTGGCGCCGTGCAGGACAAACAGAAGGCCTTCCTTGACGAGATCATCCAGAAGGTCAATGGCCTGTTTGAGGGCGACCTCACCGATGACGACCAGCTCGTATACGTGAATGGCGTGCTCAAGGGTAAGTTGCTGGAGAACGATATGCTAGTGCAGCAGGCCATGAGCAATAGCAAGGAGCAGTTTGCCAACTCCCCCGACCTGAAGGATGCGTTGATGCACGCCATTATGGACGCATTGGATGCACACACCGCCATGAGTACACAGGCACTCGGCTCGGAACGAGTCCGCGAAGGACTGAGAGATATTCTGCTCGGGCCCGCACAGCTATATGAGGCGCTGCGTGCCAGGTCTAGTGGATCGCCGACAGCGCAGGCATAGGATTGATGGCTGAGGAGCAGAAGCGCACTGCCAGGAATAGGAAGGCTCTCGCAGAAGGGGCAGTCGACGGCCGCGAGACACACGTCGTCAGTTGATGGCCGTTGTACCAGCCATTGGCATATCGTGCTGCTCAAGGACGGCAATTGGTCAACTGCAGCCACTTCGCTTTATTCGTCTGCCTGGTACATGCGCAGCGGAGGCTAGTTAGATTGGAGGCTGTGTCAGCGTCGGGGGCCAGGTTGCCCTGCCACGCCACTCGTTCGGTCGCGCAGGAGCGGAAAAAATTCCGAGAGAGAAACGCTCACGGGACTGATGGGCGTAAAGCTCTTTCACCCTCGGTCTGCCTGCGGCATATCTCTCGGAGAGCACGCTACGAACAGCGTCAACGGTAGATGGTGTGACCTTGCATCCATAGATAACGTGGGTTAAGGCTTGAGGAAGGAATGGCAGAAATTTGCCGGCCCCGTTTGTGACCACGAAGCGCCGCTCTCGCTCATATAGCCAATGCGGCGATTTGGTGAGAAGGGCTCGTATAGTGTTCTGTGCGTAATCCGTAGATATCCAATCAATCACCGGGAACTGCTCGGAGTACTGTACCGCCAAAGCATGCAGAAACGTATCGGCATCCAGCGCGATTTCGAATCGCAGGCAGATTCCATTGTGAGACGAGGCATAATGAGACCACATCAGGATGTCCCGAGGATCTCCAGCAAATGAGAAAACTCCGGAACTATCGAGGTTGGAATTCAAGGTGAATAGCGCGCGCCTCTCAGCAAAAGCAGGGTCGGTCATCTGCTTCACAAAACGCTTCCTATCCTTATAAGTGACATTTTGTCCCTTGGCCAGATCGTGTGCCCAACGCATCCGCTTCGGCCCGTTGCTGGTGACGAACGGTACTGCCGTTGCATCAAATGGGTCGTTGAACTGTTTGCGAGATGAGAGGTAGAACTCAGAATCTACCAGGATGGTTCGGAGGCGAGCGACATCGACATCGGAGCCGACCGATCGGTACTTGTACAGGGCCAAAGGATAAAAATTCTTTGGCCCACGAGAGACAAGGCGTCTGACTTGACGGGGATCGTGCCTGGCAAGGGCCGATAGCCGGATATCAGGGTCGAAGAATACATACTCTTTTTGTTGTGTGCTCATTTCTTTGCGGCATTCTAATTGAGTTGTTCAATGCAAAATAGAGGGGCATTCCTGTCCTGAAATCGGCGCACACCGACGCGGCATATCGGTTGCGTCGCCCTACCGTCATGACAGCATTCTGCTTGCAGATGTAGGCGACCTTTTCGCTTCGATGACATAACGGATGAATGCAGTGGCGATATGCAGCACTAATTCCGCGTCCAACTCTGCGACCTTCGGCGTATGTCTGCTGCCATGGCGCACCCCTGGTTCATCGTTGGCGTAGTCGTACAGCTTCTGAAGAACCGTTAGGAGACGGGCCGGGAAGCCCGGATCCGCCTTCATGAAATCTAACGCCTTCCCGAGACTTGCTGCCTTCGGATAGAAGACGCGGCAAACGCTTTCGATTGCGCTAATCGATTCCTTGATCGAATTCTCAGGGTCCTTTCCCGTTCCTAGGATGTAAGTTCTGGCCTTGCTGTAGTGGATCCGCGCGGGTTCGAAGTCGTCGCTAAGCTTTTTTTCGACAGATGCGACTCGATCAGCCAGATCTTTTGGGAGCGCTGTCTCCAAATTCCCTTTCGAACTCATGCGCCAGCCAACGACGTGCTTTTGGAAAAGATCATTGACCGCCTCGCGATAATGACCGAAGGAAAAGTGCTCGTACGAAGGCTCGCCAAGAAAGTCGTTCAAGTCTTTGTCGATCTCATACTTTGATTCCGTATCCCGCAGCATTTCTCCGACAGTCTCGACGCTGTCATAGAACTGGTACCACTCACATGCCAATATCGTATTCTCTAGTGCTTCGTTGCAGTGCCAAGAGTCCCAATCGTTGTCATCCATGGTCCGCCGAGTATCGATGCTGATCCTCTCATGTAGAGCCTTTATGCCGAGCGGAGCCTTCTCTTCGTTCTTATAGCGGCTGTCCATGTCAACATAAGTCAACTTTGACAGAATCTTGACGAGATACTCACGCCGCAGCCAATCCGGCGCATCCTGCACGATTGGGCCGGCCGCGCGAGTCGGATCGAAACCATGACGCTGTGAAAACTTCATCCTTGGACCCCTGAGTATGATGGTGACAGATTCGGCGCCAGTGAGACCATATTGCGACTGGGGCGTGTGCATGAAACGCGCCGTCGCTGGTTGACCACCTCGACGGTGGAAGTCAAAGGGAAATATTGTAGGTGGAATGTGGGTGTGCCATAGCGTTGGCCCAAGCGGCGACGCCTGATACATGGTCGACCAGGCGTCGGTGGGGTTGCCTCGCAGCTTCGTACTAGACGGCCCGACTCGGCTGTTTCAGGCATGCCGAACCTAGTTGGTCCGGGCTACTCCCATGAATGCCCGCCTGGGCGTTTTGTTGGGGGCCATTTCCGCATGGCTATGCCAGGCTACCCCTTCAGTAGGGGGCAGCTTCACTCTGATCTCGATAACTCTGGAACAGTTTGGCGAGCAATCAGTAAAGTCTCGAACCTTGTGGCGAACGGCCTGCCGGCCAAGATGGCGAGAGTTTTCCTAAGCCATTGGCTGCAAAGAAGTTCCACTCTACGATGTGGTGGCAAAGGACATGAGGTGGCAACCGTCTGTTGCGCAAACAGGCAGGATTCGGAATGAGCGGGATTACGTTCCAGACTCGTTGCTGGACTGGCGTGCAGTCCGCACTACCGCGGCCCAGTTTCTTGGCGCGCGCGATGGTGGCATGCTTCAGTTTGGCCCGATGGACTTTCATAGATGGCTGAGGATTATTCTCATGACCTTCTGAACCAACTATGGTTTTTCACGAGGGGCACATAAAAAAAAGCTCCGGCACAAGGGCCGGAGAAAATTTCCCCGTCAGAGCACCACCAATGACGGACTGGAGACAATGTTTTCGCCCGTATTTATTGGACGATTGCTGCGTTAGAGCCATGACGGTAGCTGCTCATAATGAACACCGCCTGATGAGCCATCAGTTGTAGCCAAGGATTGGCGACCTTAGCTACATCCGCGCGGAGGTTCGAGTTCTCCACCAGCACTTGTTTTTAACGCTCCCCCGGATCAAGTCACCACCTAACGAGGAACCGTTGGTGGTGCTCATCCGCACGCGCGCACCGATGTCGTACCGCCCACAATACGGCGCGCACAGCTTTGCCACCGTCACGTTGAACCGTACGAGTACAGCGCTCGAACGTCTGATCGTCGGGAAAACAGCGCAACTCTGCGGCGCTGCCAAGAATTACTGCGATGTCGAGCGCCGACTCTTGCTGAATGGCCAAGGCCAGCAAGCGGCTGAGATGCCGCGTGACCGCATTGCAGTCGCCTGGACCCTGCCGCTTTGCCTCAAACAGTATGGCGCGCGCGGCTGCCCGGATGTGGTGAAGCATGTCTGCCACACCAATGGCACCCTGCGTTGACCGTACAGACTGAATCTCCCATCCCAAGTTTGATTCCTTTTCTGTTTCCCTTGCCTCCGAATTCGGCCCAAGGTCCAAATTATTTCTGGAGATGGCTAGCATCCCGCATGCAAAACCGATCGGCTGGCCCGCTCCCTGCACCATAGAAAATCAACAGCCGGTGAAGGCTCGTCATAAGAAGCGCTTATATTGCACACTACTTTTCGTAGCCTTAACAATTGGCTTTACGCTAAGGTGGAGCTAGTCATCCTGTCGTGTGGTTAGCACCCTTGGTCCTCCAGGATCAAATCCGCACCTTTCTCTGCCACCATCATCACCGCCCCCTGGATATTGCCGGACACCATCTTCGGCATAACCGACGCGTCCACTACGCGCAGGCCAGATAAGCCGCGCAGCCGCAGCCGCGAATCGACGACTGCCCCTTCGTCTTCTCCCATACGGCAGGTACCCAATGGGTGGTAGATCGTCTGACAGCGCGTGGCAGCGGCGCAAGTCCGCGCGCAATGCGTCGGGCGACGCGAACGAGCGCGCCGTGATGAAGCCCATCGCGCCCGCATTGACCACGGCTGCCACGAGGCCAGCCTCGCCAAGGATGTGCATGCCGCCGAGCAGCAACGGATGACGGATACCGAACAGGGCGGTGATGCGCGTGTGGATCGAGGGCGCGTGCTGCGAAGGGTGCATCAGCGCTCTCCTACGTGCCGGTCATCGTGACCGGATAGCGGAAGAAAGCCGCCTCGCCATCGGTACGGATCAGCCGGCGCTCGACGGCGTGACCGGAGGCGCGCAGTTCCGACGGTACCACGACTCGCGCTGCGGGAACGTCCGCCTCGTCGAGCAAGGCAAGCAACGTGTCGGCCTCGAACGTCGCCACCCGGGCGGCAATTGCGGCATTGATGCGCGGCGCATCGTGGACCCGTGCGGCGAGCCGCTCGTAGCCGGCAAGCGGCAGGTCCAGCGCAAGCACCGTTGCCAGCCGGCTCCAGAAGTGGTCCTCCAGCGCACCGAGCGAAACATTGCTGCCGTCCGCCGTGCGGAACACGCCGTAGGCCGGCTTGACGAGGATATCGTTGCGCTGCGCCGCCAGCTCGTCGAGGCCCGCCTCGTCGAAATGGCCGAGGCGGGGGTTCATCCAGTGCATCACGCAATCCGTCAGCGACACGTCCAGGTACTGTCCGACGCCTGTGGTCTGGCGCTGGAACAGGGCAGCAAGCGTGCTGGATAGTGCATACATCGCACCGCACAGGTCAGCCAGCGGCAGACCGGCGCCGTGGTCCGGCCGCTCGCGCTCGGAGCCCGAAAGCGCCAGGACGCCGGCGGTTGCCAGGTAGTTGATATCGTGGCCCGGCGACTTCGCCAATCGTCCGGTCTGGCCGTAGCCGCTCAGCGAGACATAGACGATGCGCGGATTCAGCGCTGCCAGCGCTTCGTAGCCGAAGCCGAGGCGGTCCATCACGCCCGGGCGGTAGCCTTCCACAACGACGTCGGTCTCGGCCACCATCTCTCGGATGCGCGCGGCCTGCGCGGGATCCTTGAGATCGGCCTTCACGCTTTGCTTGCCGCGGTTGACCGAGGTGAACAGGCCGGGCGCGATGATCCGGGCGTTGTCGCCGTGCGGCGGGCGCTCGATCTTGAGGACGGACGCCCCCAGTTCCACGAGGTTCTGGGTGAAGAACGGACCGGGCAGGAGTTCCGAGAAATCCAGGACCCGGATACCGGCAAGCGGCGGGGTGTGTTGAGTCATGTTGTGTGTGTTAGCTGAACGATGAAACAAGGCCGGTCATTCCGCTGACACGCGGGTAGTTTCCAACACGCGCTTCCACTTGCCCGCCTCGGCGTGTACGTAGTCGGCGAACTTCGCGCCCGGGAGCAGCAGCGGCGTGCCGCCAAACTCGCCGAATTTCGCTTGGATGGATTTCTCCTGTGCAGCGCTGCCGAAGGCTGCCTGCAGCTTCAGCACGACCGCTGGCGGTGTTCCCTTTGGCGCGAACACACCGATCCACGACTCCGACGTCGCCTTCGGCAGGCCAAGTTCGCGCAAGGTCGGCATGCCAGGCAGCGCCTCGGTACGGTTCTCGCCCGTGATCGCCAGCGCACGTAGGCGGCCGGACTTGACATGGGGTGCCGCCGACACGGGATAGTCGAACGCCATGTCAAGGTTGCCGCCGAGCAGGTCGGTGATCGATCCGGCGCTGCCCTTGTACGGCACGTGGCGCAGCTTGACGCCGGCTATCGTCTGGAACAGCTCGCCGGCAAGATGCGCGCCCGTGCCGACGCCAGGGCTGCCATAGGTGATTTCACCTGGATGTTGCTTCGCATACGCGATCAGTTCGGGCAAGGTCTTGTATGGCCGCGACGCATTTGCCACGATCACGTTAGGGATGGCGATCAGTCCCTGCACGGCCTGGAAATCGGCTTCCGGCTTATAGGAGAGCGACTTGTAAATGTACTGGTTGGTGACCTGCGTGCCCTGCGTGCCGAGGAAGATCGTGTAGCCATCGGCCTCGGCATGCGCCGCATAGCTGGCGCCGATATTGCCACCGGCTCCCGGCCGGTTGTCGATCACGATCGGCTGGCCGAGCAGCTTCGAGGTGTGCTCCGCGACTGCGCGGGCCACGTTGTCGGTGATGCCTCCCGCCGTGAACGGCACGATGAGCTTGATGGGACGGGTCGGGTAGGCCGTTTGCGCGTGCGCGGAGGCCACCACGCATCCCACGGTGGCGGCCAGCATGGCCATGCGTTTGAACATGAATATCGCTCCTTGTACGATGAGGTCGAGCGAAGGATCCGCTCAAGCGGACATGCCTTCGATCAGTACGGCATCCAGCGCCATGGCACCGGCCTTGCTGACGAGTACGGGGTTGAGGTCGAGTTCTTCCACCGGCGCGGTGCCGGCGCTGTGGCAGACGAAATCCGACACCGCCACCAGCAGCGCCTCGAGTGCCTCGACATCGACCGGCTCGCCGCCGCGGAAGCCCTTCAGCAATTCATGGCAGCGCGTCTCGCGCACCATCGCCGCGGCTTCGCGGCGCGTGAGCGGCAGCAAGCGACGGCTGACGTCCTTGAACAGC
Organism: Cupriavidus sp. FW305-3-2-15-C-LB2; assembly: GCF_058787575.1. Lineage (NCBI taxonomy): Bacteria > Pseudomonadati > Pseudomonadota > Betaproteobacteria > Burkholderiales > Burkholderiaceae > Cupriavidus > Cupriavidus sp. FW305-3-2-15-C-LB2. The sequence goes on along the minus strand of NZ_JBYSZW010000001.1, from coordinate 38,431 downwards.
TCGACGAACACGCCGCCCATGCCGAACGTGATGACCGGCCCGAACAGCGGATCACGGTGCACGCCAACCAGCGTTTCCACCCCGCCCCTGAGGTCGGACATGCGCTCGATCAGCACACCATCCACACGCGCCTCGGGGTATGCCTTTGCGGCATTGGCGACAATCGTGCGGAACGCCTGGCGCACGGCCTCCGGCTCACGCAGACCGACGACCACGCCGCCGATGTCGGATTTGTGCAAAATGTCGGCGCTGGCAATCTTGGCGACCACCGGGCCGTCGAGACGCTGGGCGATCGCAGCGGCCTCGTCTTCGTCGCGCGCCACCTCGCCGGGCGGCACCGCCACGCCAGCGCGCGCAAGGATGGACTTGGCCTGCGCCTCGGACCAGGTGCGGCGGGCCTGCGGCTCCGTCACCGCCGTCGTGCAAATCAGCGGCGTCCACGACGGATCGAACGTCCTGCGCCAGGCGCCGCAGACATTCCAGCGCTGCATCGCCTTGATCGCCTTGCCGAGCGTGCGCACCGGCGGCAAGCCACCTGCGACCAGTACCTCGAAACCCTCTCCGAGCTTGTCGCTCATCCAGACCGGGATGATCGGCTTCGAGACTGCGGCCTGCACCCTGACCATGTTCTCGCAGGCCGCGCGCGTCACCTCGCCATATTCCATCGGCAGCGGGAACAGCACGGCATCCACGTTCGGGTCGTTGGCGACCGCCAGCAGCGAGCCGTAGCTGATCTCCGGCTTGACCAGGATCTCGGCGGTCGTATCGACCGGATTGCCGATGGCCGCAAAGGCGGGCAGCAATTCGCGCAGCGTGTCGGTCGTCGGCGGCGCCAGGCTGGCGAGTTCCAGACCGGCCGTGCCGAGCATGTCGGCGGCGAGCGCCACGGTACCGCCCGAGAACGAGTACAGCGCCGTGCGTACGGCCCGCTCGGGCACTCCGCGCGAGAGCAGCGCTGCGGTGTCTATCAGTTCGTCGATATCGTCGACTTCGACGATGCCGAGTTGCCGGAACGCCGCGCTGTTGATTTCCGCCGTGCCCGACAGTGCCGCCGTGTGCGACTGCGCGGCTTTCACGCCGTACTCCGACTTGCCGACTTTCAGCGCCACGATGGGCTTGCCAGCCGCCGCCGCGTTCAGCGCGGCACGCGCAAAGCGCGGCGGATCGTTGATGCCCTCCAGCAGCGTCACGATCACCTTGATCTCCGGCATCGCGGCCATGTGGTTGATGTAGTCGCTGACCGTCAGGTCCACCTCGTTGCCACTGGAGCACCAGAGGCCGATGCCGACGCCCCGCGCACACGCCTGCAGGAACGTCCGGCCGAGCCCGCCTCCCTGCGTGGCCAGGCCGATCGGACCCGGCATACGGTCGTGGCGCGACGCAGGCGAGAACGTGAAGCCCAGCCCCTTGTTGATGTTGGTCAGCCCGGGGCAGTTGGGACCATAGATACGGATTCCGGTCTCCCGCGCGACCTCCCGCATACGCGCTTCCAGCAGCGCGCCTTCTTCGCCCGTTTCGGAGAATCCGGACGTCAGCACCACCGCAAAGCGAATGCCCCGGCGACCACACGATTCGATGACGTCGTTGGCCACCGCTGCCGGCACCGCGACGATGGCGAGATCCGGCGCGTACGGCAAATCTTCCACGCGGCGGAACGCGGGGCGCCCCCCAACTTCGTCGCGCGTGGCGTTGACAAGAAACAGCTCGCCCTCGAAGCGAGAGTGTTCGACGATGTTCTCGAGCGCACGCTGGCCGAGACTCGCGGGCCGATCGGACGCGCCGACCAGCACCACCGACCGCGGGTCCATCAGCAGGCTCAGGTCTTGAAATGTCTCCATGTTTCCTCCAGTCATTCTTGTCGGGACGGCGCGCTCATGCCTGCTTCGGCTTGCGCACGGGCAACTCATTGCGCGGGTCCTGCGCCAGCACGAGGTCCCATAACTGCTGGCCGATGGGGTTCTGGCGCTCCTCGTAGAGGTGCGCGAGCAGGCCGGCAGCGCGGCCGACGAGCATGAAGCCGCGCGCCAGAAGCGGCTCCAGCCCCATGTCGCCGACGATGGCGCCGATGGCGCCGACTGCGTTCATTGGCAGGTTCTTGCCTATCTCCTCGCGGAACACCTTCTCGATCGCATACATCAGGCGCCAGTGCTTGCCGAAGTAGCCGTTGTCGCGCGACGCCTGAGCCAGCGTGGGCACGCGCGGGTCGCCTTTCACATGGATTGGATGCCCGACGCCGTAGATCGGCTGCTTCTTCTCGCGAGACTGCCGAATGGCTTCGCGGGCGCACGCCAGCACCGCCTCGTCGGTGGCATCGTCGGCCAGGTCGCGCGCGGCATGGATCAGCAGTTCGGCCGAGTTCTGCGTGGTGCCCAGGAACACGCTGCCGGCGCCGAGCAAGCCCGCGGCCACTGCTGCCTGCATGGCCTCGGGCGCACCGAGGTAGGTCAGGCGCGCGCTCATTGCGCTAGGCGTGAGGCCGTGGTCGCAGGCCGTCACCAAGATCAGGTTGATCATCCGCTTCTCGCGCGCGTCCGGCAGGCGGCCGAGGATGGTAAGCATCATCATCTCGACAAAGTCGAGCTTGCCGAGCAGTTCCTGCGAGAGGTCCTTGCCACGCACGGTGATCCTGTCGACGGTGGTGTATCCGATTTCTGTGGTGATCATTTGGGGTTCCTCGATCTGTCTATCAGGCGGTCTGGCGGCGCAGCACCATCATCCGGGTGTCGCACTCGCAGACCACTTCATTGCGTTGGTTAATGGCCTGACGGCGGAACTCGACGATGCCGCGCGCGGGGTTCGACGTTTCGCGGCGTCCGCTCACTTCGATGCGGCCATGGATGGTGTCGCCGATCAGGGTCGGCTTGGGAAAGCGCAGGTTCATCTCTAGCAGCCCGACCAGTGACGCTTCGAGCATCTGGTTGACGACCGTGCGCGTGTTCAGCCCCGACAGGATTGAGGCCACCAGCATGCCGTGAGCAATGCGATTGCCCCAGGCCGTGCCGGACGCATACTCGGCATCGACGTGAAGCCGGTTGTAGTCGGCACTCAGCCCGGCAAAACCCACCACGTCGGTTTCGGTGATCGTGCGGCTGGCGGTTTCGAATACCACGCCAGGCTCCAGGTCCTCCCAGTAATACCGGAGGGTGGACAGCCCCGCGAGCGACGGCGTAGATGCGGTGTGCATGGCGATCTCCCTCAAACGATGGCCGACACGCCGAGCACCTCGCGCCCGACGATCAGGGTCTGTATCTCGGCCGTCCCCTCCGGGATGCTCGCGCCGCTGGTGTCACGAAAGATGCGTTCGAGCGGGTACTCGGTCGAATAACCGAGCCCGCCGTGCACACCGATGGCAATCTTCGCCACCTCGTGCGCCGCCTCGGCCGCGTAGAGCTTGGCGATCGAGCACTCGATGCGCGACGGCAGGCCCTTCTCCAGCGACGCCGCCGCCTTGTAGCCCAGTGCCCGCGCGGCTTCCACGCGCACCATCATATCGACAATGTGCTTTTGCACGAGCTGGAAATGGGCGATGGTCTTGCCGAATTGCTTGCGCGTCTTTGCGTACTCGATAGACAGGTCCAACGCCGCCTGCGCCGCGCCGACCGCGCCCATCGCGATGTTGAGACGGCCATAGTTCAGACCGACCGACACGGCCTTCAGCGCGCCGCCCTCCTTGCCGAGCAAGCTGGACTTCGGCAGACGGATGTTGTCGAGGAACAGTTCCGACGTGCCCGACGCCTTGAGCACCATCTTGTCGACCAGGCGCGCCTCGACGTGCGTCTCGGATTTGTCGAGCAGGAACAGCGAGTGGCCGCCGTCGCAGGTGGCGCTGTAAGTGCGCGCCAGCACGAGCGCATAGTCGGCTGCCACGCCGTTGGTGATCCACAGCTTCGTGCCCGACAGCAGATAATGGTCGCCCTTGTCGTCGGCGCGGGTTTCGATGCCGGCCGGATTTGAGCCGTGGTTCGGCTCGCTCAGCGCCACGCAGACGCCCTTGCCACTCGCCAGCACCGGCGCGAGGAAGTGAGCCTTCTGCTCCGGCGTGCCGTGCCGGCTCACCAACCTCACGAAAACGTTGGTGATGTTGACGATGGTGCGCAGCGAGCCCCAGAAGTAGCCGGCCTCCTCCAGCATCATGGCCCACGTGACGGCGTCGAGGCCGAGGCCGCCATCTTCTTCCGGGAGCGTGCCGCCGATGTAGCCGAACTGTCCGACGCCGGCCAGCACGTCGAGCGGAATGCGGCGGTCGCGCTCACATGCGTTGATGCGGGGCACCACCTCGTTGCGCATATAGCGGCGAATGCTATCGCGCAAAGCGACCTGTTCAGTGCTGAACTCGAAATCCATGCTTGTTGCCTTTTCGGGGAATCAGGAAGAGAAGCGGCCGCCGGTCACGAACAGCGTAACGCCAGTGATATAGCGGGCGCGCTCCGAAGCCATGAAGGCCACGGACGACGCGATGTCCTCGGGCATGCCAAGGAAGCCGACAGGAATCTTCTCCAGCGCCGCCTCGCGCAGCCTCTCGTAGGTAGGGTTGGCGCGCATCAGTTCGGTTTCGACGAAACCCGGTGCCACCGCATTGACCGTGACGCCGAACTTCGCCTGCTCCTGCGCCAGCGCGCGAGTGAAGCCAACGAGCCCGAGCTTGGCCGCGCTGTAGTTGGTCTGGCCCGGATTGCCGAACACCGAGCGCGACGAGATGTTGACGATGCGGCCCCACTTTCGCGCCATCATCCCGGGCAGCACGGCGCGCGTGCAGTGGAACGCGCCCTTCAGCACCACGTCGACCACCGAATCCCATTCCGGCTCGGTCATCTTCGTCAGGTAACGGTCCTTGTTGAAGCCGGCGTTGTTCACCAGGATGTCGACGCCACCAAAGGCTTCGGTGGCGTCCGCCACGACTTGCTGGACGTCGGACAACTCACATACGTCGCCCCGCGAGGCAATGGCCTCGCCTCCGGCCGCCACAATCTCCTTCGCCACCTGCTCGGCCACCGCCCGGTCGATATCGGAAACGACCACCTTCACCCCCTCCCGGGCCAGCATGCGTGCCGTCTCTGCCCCGATTCCCCGGCCGCCGCCCGTCACGACGGCGACCTTGCCACCAATGCCCAAATCCATTTCTTCCTCCTTTGACAGTCGTCATGTCGCGTCGCATCTCTGCGGCATTTCGCTGAAGTCTACGTAATACCGCAGAGATGGTCAACTCACGAATGGTGCACCGAGAACCGGCTTTGGTGTGCCAATGGTTTCATGAATGGCCGAACAAATCGTTTATTTTCAATAGGTTATCCGCACATTCAATCGCCAAAAAATGAAAAATTCCGCACATCAAAAAAGATGGCTTTGCTCTTCCCTGCGAAATCCCGCAGAATCCATCCATTACATCCCTCTTGCCACGCATGCCGAACTTCGTCCCCGCGTCCGCCCGCACCATGGCGGTCTTCGAACTTTTTGCCCGCGAACAGCGCGAGCTTTCCAATTCCGAGATCTCACGACTGCTCGAACTGCCCGAAAGCACATGCACGGACTTGCTGCATACGCTGCTCGAATTGGGCTATTTCGCGCGGACGGCACAAACGCGGCGCTTCTATCCCACGGCAAAGCTTGGCGAAGTACTTGAGCGGCTGGAGCAGAACGATCCGGTGCTTTCAGCGGGAACGGAGGCTGCGACCCTGCTGGCGGAGCGCACGGGCGAAACGGCGTTTGTCGGCCGGCTGGAAGTGGCCACCGTGCGGGTGGTCGCGGTGCAGCAGGGCAGGCACCAATTGCGCTATGTCCTGACGGCCGGCGAGCGTATTGCGCTGCATACTTCGGCGATGGGTAAAGCCCTCCTTGGCGCACTGCCCCCGGACGAAGCCTTGCGAAGGCTTCGGCTCAAGCCGCTGCGCAAAGTGGTCTCGGGCACGGTAACCGATGCGGAAGCGGTGGCGCACGACGTCGACGAAGGCCGCAAGCGCGGCTGGTACGCGGCACGCAGCGAAGGCAGCGAAGGCGTGGATGCATTGGCTGTCTCCGGCTTTCTTGGGCCGGAGCCGCTGTCGCTGTCGCTTGCAGGACCCGCCGACCGTATCGCTCGGCATCATGAGGATTACCTGGAAGCGCTGCGCGAGGTCGCGGTAGCGATGTTCTCGAAGCGGGCCGCGTAGGACACGGATCGGGCGGCGGGCATGGCCTCGGCATCTTCCCGGACCATGCTACCCGTTCAGGTAGGTCCTGCCACCAGCCGATCCTGGGCTACCCCCTTCTGGCACTGCGGGTCGGAGCCGGTTCCCCTATGCTGCGGCCCATCGCAAATGGATTCGGGGAATACGCCCCATGTAAATTTCGGTTGTGACGAACAACCCACCGGGGTGTCGGGCGTGTTCCGCTCCGACCGTCAGATACCTTGAACGCCTGTTGATGAAATTCTCCGTGTCAAACCGCTTTAAGCTGAGCCCCGTCGGGGATAACGCCGTACGTCAGATAGCGCCACAGTGCGATGACGAGGCGCCGTGCGAGCGCGACGACGGCGATGCGCCGGGCCCGACAGTTTGGTCCGGTGCCCTGCGTACGCCGGTTGAACCACTGGGTCAGTGCGCTGGTGGGCTGATGGCGTAACCACAGCCACGTCATTTCGATCAGTTGCGTGCGCACCCTTCGGTTGCCTTGTTTGCTGATGCCTTGGTCCACTCGGCTCTCGCCACTGTCGTACGGCTGCGGCACCAGTCCAACACTGGCTCCGACCTGCCGACGATTACCCCAAGCCTTATCCAGGGCACGGCGGATGCGGTGAGGCCCCCAACCGTAGGTGAGGGGCTTCGCCGCGGCTGCGGTGGCCGGGCGGAGTTCACGTGGCAGCTCAGCGGCTGCCGCGAGAATGCTGCCATTCGTGCAGCACCTCATCGGTCTGTTCGCCGCAACGCGGGATCGGACCGGGGCGGCCGGTCGGCGTCGCCGAAAACCGCGGGGCCGGATTGGCCTGCAGCATGCCGCCCTCACGGCCGTACACGCCTCGCGCCGCCATGTGCGGATGGTCCGCAGCCTCGTCAGGTGTCAGCACGGGGGCGAAGCAGGCGTCTGTCCCTTCCAGCAGCGCAGTCCATTCGGCGCGCGTCCGGCTTGCAAACAACTCGGCAAAGCGATCGCGCAGGTGCGGCCAGACCCGGACGTCGTAGCCGTTGTCGAAGGCGGGATCGCCGGCAAGGCCAAGGCGATCTTGCAGCTCCCGGTAGAACTTGGGTTCGACCGAGCCGACCGAGATATAGCCGCCATCCGCGCAGCGATAGGTGTTGTACCAGTGGGGGCCGTCCAGCAAGCTCTGACCGCGTGCTGGCCGCATCTGCCTGGCGGCCTGGAGCGCAAGCAGCAGGTTGGTCATATGGGCGCTTCCGTCGACGATTGCCGCGTCCACAACCTGGCCTTGCCCGGTGGCGCGCGCATGCATGATGCCCGCCAGCAGGCCGACGGCCAGGTACATGGCCCCGCCGCCGATGTCACCTACCAGGCTCGGTGGCGCCAATGGTGGGTGGCCGGGCTGCCCGGCATACCAGAGTGCACCGGACAGTGCGACATAATTCAGGTCGTGGCCGGCGGCGTGCGCCATCGGGCCGTCCTGGCCCCAGCCGGTCATGCGCCCATACACCAGCCGTGGATTGCGTTGCAGGCACACATCGGGCCCAAGACCAAGGCGCTCCATCACGCCAGGACGCATGCCTTCGATCAGGGCGTCGCAATGCGGGACGAGTCCGAGGACGGTCTCAATGCCTTCGCAGGTCTTGAGGTCGGCGACCACCGAGCGCTTACCGCGATTAGTGATGGCGTGCTTGTCCAGGTCGAGCCCTTCGGCTTCCTGCCGCAGGCGGTCGACGACGACATCGGCGCCCAAGTCTGCTGATATGACTCCCCGTGTCAATCGACATTGGTTGGTTTAGTTTCAGGTTCCCATGTTGGTTCCAATTTCCTGAGGGCGACGTAGCAGTAAGTCTCGACGGTGGATCACGCTGATATCCGCGGGTTGGTTACCGCATTACAGATGTCCGCCCAATGAGCCAGCCGCTATCTAACGTCGCAAGTCGGATGCAATCCGTTGCCTAGCAGACCCGCGGGTTGCTCGTGTTGCCGGGCTACGCCGCCTTCAGGAAACTGGCCTCGCAGTAGTGTCATAGGTTGATACCGGTCTGGATTACGCTGCGCGCGCTTCGTTCGGTACGCCAAGAGACATCGCGAGTTGGCTGATATCCCAGATAAATCCGCTCAGTTCGCGGGCCACTGCGACCACCGCAATGTTCGGGTTCTTGCCGCGGGCGGCAAGTTTCCGATAGCGCCGGCACAGTCGAACCTGAGCGTCCCAAGACCGGTCAACGATGGCCTTTGGGAGGCCTTCGTGCCGGCGCTGGATCTGGGGACTCACACGTGCCGGGTGCCGGTAGCTCCAGGCGGCTTCTATCAATAGCTTTCTTGCATAGCTATTGCCGTTCTTTGTGATGCTGCTCTGGCGCCGCTTTTCTCCCGATGAGTGTTCAGCGGGCGTCACGCCGAGCCAGGCCATCAGTTGGCGCGGATGGGCAAAGCGCGAGAGGTCGCCCAACTCGGCGAGAATGCCTATTGCCGTAGTCAATTGCACGCCGCGCATGGACTGCAAGCCCACGCCCGTGATAAATCCCGGAACGCTTCGTCTTCCACGCTGGGCACGTACACCGCCGAGAGATCGCCGGCGCGCAGCGATCGCACGAGTTTGAGCGCATCGCGTCGATCGGTCTTGATGCGTTCCCCAGGCCTTTTCGGGATCAACGACGGCGCACACACCATGCAGTCGAATCCATTTTGTGTGAGCTCGCGGTAAAGACCATAGCCACAAGGGCCGGCCTCGTAGACGATTCGGATGTGGCGTGCTTTGGACTGCAGGCGCTTGCACAAGCGGTCGGTATCAGCCTTCGACGTACCGATCTTGCCAAGCTGTTCCACCTCACCCATGCCGAGTGCATAGGCAACCGTGATCGAGTCTTTATGAACGTCCAGACCGACATACAAAGTGATATCGTTTTCCATGCTGGCCTCCGCGCTGGAAATCGCCGGGTGTGGCACTGTCCACACCGTGCGGCTCTGGCAGTCATGCTAACCCGCGTTTGATTCCTCACGGCGGGCCAGCCCTCCTTGCTCCAGGGGAGTCATACTGACTAACAGCATGCCGCAAAACGGTCCGGGGCCGATGCCGGCAATTTCCAGGATCCTGACGCCGGCCAGCGGGCCGCGACGGGTTGTGTTCATGAAGGCTCCTATCGCTGGTTCACGGCCGGACGCTGGTCGAGGGAAGCGGCCCGCGCCGATTCGGCCGTACTGGTGAAATATCGCTGCTGCAGGCCGCGGATAGCGGCATCCCGATCTTGAGCGGCAAGGCTGGCTCCCTCGAGGGCAGCGCGTTCGCTCGCATACCGGTCGTATTTTTCGCGCCAGGCAGCCTCGGCGCGCCGCATGGTCTCGACGCGCTCGGCGGCTTCCGCGCCAAGTGTCTGCGCGATCCTCGCGATTCCCTCGGATTCCGAAATCCTTCCGGTATTGATCGCGGAAACTGCCTCGGCGGCTTCCTGCTGTCTTGTCCGGGCAGCCACTCCGATTCGCAGATCCGACGGCAGTTGTTGCTCAAGCGCGGCATAGCGCGCGGCCTTTTCTCCGGCGCTGAGCGTGGCGTCTTGTGCGATCTCTAGGCGGCCAAGGTCATAGCGCTGCCGCGCAAACTCGTCGCCAAAAAATGCATCGCTCCAGTCCCCGAGTTCGCGCCGGGCGAGGCCTTCCCGCTGGTCCAGCAGAAGCCGCAGCGCCGCAAAGTCGAGGTCGGATGTGCCGCTCCGGTTCCGGTCGCCCGCCTGGACCATCCGCTCCACTGCGGTCAGATACCCGCGGTACCGTTGCCAGACAACCCCGGCTTGCTCGAACGCCGGCGCATCCCCAAGCTGGGCGGACAGTTCGCGCTGCACGAGCGCATCGAGGCCAGCGGGACTGAGCGAGCCTCGTGCAATCAGGGGTCGCTTCAGAAAACGGAAGATATTGCACGCTAAGCCATGGGAACCCCGGCCGAGCGCCGGTTACCGGGCGGCGAAGGCCTGATTCATCTGGCGTGCCCGTTTGACCTCGTCGCTTTGCAGATAGATCGAGGTCGTGACTACTGAAGCGTGACGAAGGTTGTCGCGCACGCTGGTCAATTCCGCGCCGCGGGCCAGCGCGTGTGTGGCATGGGTATGGCGCATCCAGTGTGGGCTAGCCCGGCGCAGCTTCTCGGCCACTGCTGGGTTGTCGGGAGCAATCACATCGGCGGCCTGGACAAAGAAGCGCCGCAGCACGTGCCAGAGGCGAGTCCCGGTAATGCTGGCCGCGCTATCCTGTTCCAGGCTGGCGAGCAGCGGGGTCTTGGGATCCCAACGGGCCGGCGTCACCGGCAGCCCCGTTGCACGAGGTACTGGTCGAGCGCCGTGCGTGCCAGCAGCGGAAGCGCCACTTTTCCGGGCCGACTCCCCTTGCCGATTAAGTGCAGCCAATGGTCGTGGTGTTCATCGACGTGGATGTCGCCCAGGGTTGCGCCGACCAGCTCGCTGGCGCGCAAGCCGGTCGCATAAGCGAAATCCAGGATAAAGCGCAGGCGCTGGGCCGCGGAGGCATCCCAGCCATAGGACCATTCCAGACCATCGGCAATGGTACGCACCAGCAGCCATTCGCCCTCGGTAAATCCTCTGGAGGTATCGAGGGCGGCGACGCGGGTGCGGCCACGTACCTTGATCCCTGCAAACGGATTGGCCAACACATAGCGTTGCTCGATCAGCCAGCGGAACAACGCGCCCAGCACGGATAGCGCGTATGCCGTGGAGCGAGCCGAAAGCGCTCGCGCAAACGGCCGCCAATCGGGGGCGCTACGTGCTCGCGGCGGCCCGACCCAGCGCTCGCGCGGCGTTGGCCGTCTCAGGAAAGCGCGATAGGCGATGGCGTCTTCTGTCGTGAGCGATGACAGCGCCCGACCGCGTTCGACGAGCGCCCAAAGGATCAGCCGCTCGGCTTCCTTCCGGTAGGCGCGCTGCGTGGTGGGGGCCTCATGCAAGGAGAGCCACGCCTGCACTGCCTCGTAGTCGTTGGAGGCGTCGAGCGTGCAGGCCTGCCGCGGCGCCCGGAAACTGCCCCGCGAGCCGTCCACCTCGTGCGGCAGCCGCAGGACCACCGCGCTCGGCGCCGCGCTGACGATCAGCGCGGCCCCCGCTCGGTGAGCTGTGGGTGTTCGGCAAAGAAATCCTCGATATGCCGCGCACTCGCCTGCCCCAAATCGGGGATCGCGCTCCACCAGCGGCGCCGGCGCGGCACCCGCACGGTCAGGTCAGCCAGGGTCTGGATGCCGTGGGCGCGCAGCGCACGTACGGCCCGGGGCGCCAGCCAAAGCCCGATGTCATCCGTGACCCGGGGCTCCGGGGCCGGAAGAGAGCGCAGGCTCTCAATCGCGTGCCCCACGGCGCTCGCCTGCTGCAGCCGTTCGCTCACGGGATGCCGAAGCAGGTCGGCGAGGTCGTCGCGCTGGCGGTGCTGCGCGAACGCGATCACTTGCCGGCGGATTCGGCCGAGGATGCCGCGCGCCGACTGGCCCGGCGCCTTGGCATGGGTCAGATAGTGCTCCACCGCGGCGCGGGACGACAGGCCCGCATACCACGCGCGCAACGCGGCAAGCGCGGCTTCATCTGGAAAGCGGGGAGATTCGGAGGCGCTGGGGATGGGAGGCGGGATCTGGCGCGTTTTCATGCCTGTCAGTTTATGCCGGAAACAGTTCCATTACGATAAGAAGGATTAGCGATATGGGCACATTTTTCTGGCAAACTGCCGTCTTGCGATTTTCGCCTCACCTGCGGCACGCCGCTTGACCACCGTCAGATAGGACTGATCGCGCTCCAATCGACGCTCGATGCAAGACGCTTCCATCCCATCCGATTTCCCCGACACGGCTTCCCTGGCCGCGCTGCGTGCCTGGTACCCAGGTGCCTCATCGCGGCAGGCGGTCGAACGGTATTGCCCCGACGCGCTGGGAACGGGCCGCACGGCGCGCGGCGTGATCGGCGAACTCCGCCGTCAGCTGGCGGAGTTAGCCCGACGCCGGCGGCGCGAAGACCTGGCGGCGCTGTTCGGCTGTGACCCGGCGAATCGCGCCGGTCACGCAAGGGCGGCTGCCCGGGCCCTGGAAGCGTTGCGGTCGCTGCCGCTGCCCGAGCCGCAAATCAGCGATCCGATCGATTCGTGGCTGTCCGGCCGCGCGGTCAAAGCCCTGCGCGCCCATGGCATCCGCACGCTCGCCGACCTGACGGTGCGCATTCCGCGCCGGCGGCGCTGGTGGTCCACCATCGACGGGCTGGGCGCCCGCAGCGCCCGGCATATCGAGGTCTTTTTCGTGGCGCACCCCAAGCTCACCGAACGCGCACGCGCTCTCGTCACAGCCGCGCCGCCCGATCCGGTCGTGCCCTGGGAGCGAATCCGGTTGCCGCAGGAGCTCGACGGGACAGCCGGTACCTTTCGGGCACCCCATCAGATGTGTACGCTCGACGCCAGCAATGACTACGAGGCCATCAGCGCCTGGCTGGCCCTGCACGAATCGACCGAGACCGAGCGCGCCTACCGCAAGGAAGCCGAGCGCCTGCTCTTGTGGGCTGTCCTCGAGCGCGGCAAGGCGCTGTCGTCGCTGGCCACGGAAGACGCCGCGGCTTACCGCGCATTCTTGCGCCGGCCCACGCCGCATCACCGCTGGGTGGCGCCGGCACGGCCGCGCTCGTCGCCGGAATGGCGCCCCTTTACCGGCGCCTTGTCGCCACGCTCGATCGCCTACGCCCTGTCCGTGCTGGGTGGCATGTTCCGCTGGCTGATCCAGCAGCGCTACGTGCTGGCGAACCCGTTTGCCGGCCTCAAGGTGCGGGGCGGCCAGCGGGCAGCCGGCCTGGACGCTTCCCGCGCGTTCTCGGCGGGCGAATGGGAGCTGGTGCGGACCATTGCCGACGGGCTGGAATGGTCGCACGGGTGGACGAAGCCGGCCGCGCAGCGCCTGCGGTTCCTGCTGGACTTCGGCTACGCCACCGGCTTGCGTGCTGCCGAGCTGGTGACGGTGACGCTCGGTGGCATCGAGATCGGCGCGCGCGGCGAGCGGTGGCTGCACTTGGTCGGCAAGGGGGCGAAGCCTGGCAAGGTCGCGCTGCCGCCCTTGGCTCGTCACGCGCTGGATCAATACCTGGTGCAACGTGGCCTGCCGGTAACGCCCTCGCATTGGAAGCGGGACACGCCCCTGCTCGCCAATCTGGACGGCGCCACGCCCATCACCACACCGCGGCTGCGTGACGTGTTTCACCGCTTCTTTCTGCTGGCCGCAGAGCTTATCCAGGGCGACCATCCGGCACTGGCGGACAAGCTGCGGCGCGCCACCCCCCACTGGGTGCGCCACACCCATGCAACCCATGCCCTGGCGCAAGGCGCCACGCTGACGACGGTGCGCGACAACCTGCGGCATGCCTCCATTACCACGACCTCGATCTATCTGCACGATGACGAAGTGCAGCGGATACGGCAGCTTGAGCAGGCCTTCGGGCGGCGATAGGCACCATGCGGGTAATCCACGATACCGCCTATCCGGCGCTGCCGGCCGAGCCCACCGTGGTTGAACTGAAGACCGCGTTCACGCCAACTGCCGCGGAGATCCGCTTCGCGCGCAGCCAGGCACGCCAGCCTTCGACCTCTGTGCTGATCCTCGTGCAGCTCAAATTGCTGCAGCGTCTCGGCTATTTTCCGATGCTGACCGAGGTGCCGGATACGGTGATCGAGCACATTGGGGCGGCTCTGCAGGCCCGCCCGCTGTCGCGTGCCGCGGTGGCGCGCTACGATGTTTCGGGCACGCGCGCCCGGCATCAGAAGTTGTTGCGCGCCTATGTTGGCATCCGGCAGGTGGACGCCAACGCGCAGAAATGGCTGGCGTCCCTGGCGACCGATGCCGCACGGACCAAGGCGGAACTGCCGGATATCGTCAATGTGCTGATCGAGGAGCTGATCCGGAAGCGGTACGAATTGCCTCCGCTGGCGGGTCTGCAGCGGACGGCGGCACAGGCCAGGGCCCGGCTCAACGAGCGATCTTTCGCGCCATCACGGGGGCGCTTGATGACGCGCTGAAGGCCCGCATCGATGCGCTGTTTGACGGTCAGACCGGCAAGTCCGGCTGGGACCAGCTCAAACGCGAGCCCAAGCGTCCGGCCACGCGCGAGATCGCGAGCTTTCTGAAGCATATTCATAGCTTGCGCAAGCTGGCCGATGGCTTGCCGCCAGCGCCGCCGATGCTTTCGATCACCAAGCGAGCCCAATTGATCACGGAGGCGCGGGCGCTGGACATCACCAAGTTGCGCGCACTCAAGCCCGTCAAGCGCTACACCCTGGCGATGCTCTTCATTCAGGCGCAACTGCAGAAGGCACTCGACGATGTGGCGGAGATGTTTATTAAGGTGATGCGCAAATTCGAGCCCATCGCCAAGACTCGGCTGCAGCAATATCAGCTCGCGCATGCCGACGCACTGGAAGGCCTGGTCAGCCAGTTCCGTGACGTGCTGCAGGTGCTGCAGGACGACGGCATTGCTGACATCTTCCGTCTCCAGAAAGTGCGAGAAGCGCTCGGCGACGATGCCGCCGGCGCGCTCGCCCGCTGCAACGAGCATATCGCCTACGCCGGCAACTTTGATCTGCCGTTCATGTTGCAACCCTATCGCCAGCAGCGCTCCTTGCTGTTTCAGTGCGTTGAGGTGCTGCCGCTGTGCTCCAGTTCCCAGGACAAGGCGATCCTGGCGGCGCTGGCCTGGATGCAGGGCTATCGAACCTCGCGCCGCGAGTATCTGCAACTCACCGAGGCGGAATACGCCAATCTGCCTCTCGACTGGATTCCCGACAGGTGGAACAAGGCCATCTTCCCGGACGGCCGGAATTCGCGGCTTCTGCATCGCCGGTACTTCGAGCTGTGCGTGTTCCACCAGTTGATGCAGGAACTGAACTCCGGCGACCTGTACGTCGAAGGCAGCGATTGCTTTGACGATTTCCGCGTGCATCAGGTCTCGCACGAGGAGTTTCTGCGGGAGGTGCCGTGCTACTGTGAGATGGTCGGCTTGCCGTCTGATGGCAAGAGCTTCGTCAAAACGCTGCGGGATAACCTCAGCACCGCGCTTGATGAGGTAGACACCAATTTCCCGGCGAACGACGCTATCGAGTTCGGCGAACAAGGCCTGATCATCCACAAGCCGGGCAAGGAGCCGGAGCCGCCGAACAAGACGCTGATCGACCAGGCCATCACGGCATCGATGCCGCAAATCAGTATCCTGGACGTATTGACCGAAACCGAGCAATGGCTGGACCTGCACAAGCTGTTCGGGCCGCTGTCCGGGTTCGATGCCAAGCTCGACGAGCCGCGCAAGCGCTTTATCAGCACGCTGTTCTGCTACGGCTGCAACCTCGGGCCCAGCCAGACGGCCCGTTCCGTCAAGGGGCTGAGCCGCAAGCAAATCGCCTGGCTGAATCTGCATCACGTCACGGAAGAGCGGCTCGACAAGGCGATCGTGAAGGTTATCAATGCCTACAACCAGTTCGCGCTACCGAAATACTGGGGCCGCGGCAAGCGCGTGTCCGCCGACGGCACCAAGTGGAGCCTGTACGAGCAGAACCTGCTGTCGGAGTACCACATCCGCTATGGAGGATACGGCGGGATCGGCTACTATCACGTGTCCGACATGTACATCGCGCTCTTCAGCAACTTCATTCCATGCGGCGTGCATGAGGCCGTGTATATCCTGGACGGGCTGATCTGCAATAGCTCCGACATCCAGCCCGACACCATTCATGGCGACACCCAGGCGCAGAGCGGGCCGGTGTTTGGTCTGTCCTACCTGCTGGGCATCAACCTGATGCCGCGCATGCGCAATATCAAGGGACTGGTGCTGTTCAAGGCGGACCGGCGCCGGAAATACGCTCACATCGAGTCCCTTTGCCGCCAGTCCATCGACTGGAATCTGATTCAGCGGCACTATCCCGACATGCTGCGGGTGGCGGTCTCGATCAAGGCCGGCAAAATGACGCCATCAACCATCCTGCGGCGGCTGGGTTCGGCAAGCGCCAAGAACAAGCTGTACTTTGCGTTCCGCGAGCTTGGTCGTGTCATCCGCACTCTGTTCTTGCTGAAGTATCTGAACGAGCCGGAGCTGCGTCGCACGATTCACGCCGCGACGAACAAGGGCGAGCAGTTCAATGACTTCGCGCAGTGGCTGATGTTCGGCGGGGACGGCACCATCGCAGAAAACGTCCGGCACGAGCAGCGCAAGGTCATCAAGTACAACCATCTCGTCGCCAACATGGTCATCCTCTACAACGTCCAGTGGATGTCGCGCAAGCTCAAGGAACTGCAGGAGAAGGGACATCCCGTTGATGCCGAGGTGCTGAAGGTGCTTTCCCCTTACCGGCGCGAGCATATCAATCGGCTCGGGGACTACCTGCTGGACCTCCAGAGACGGGCTCCGCCACTCGATCCAACGATCGATTTTCTTTTCAAATCAGCCGCGTAGCGGAGATGCGGCGGATTTTTTACGAATAGCGGCCAACCCTCATCAATACCTTGACCTGAACAACGCCAACCCCACGCCTTTCGCGTGGACGAAGTCCGCCGATGACATCCTCGCCAGCATCAGGCGATTTTGTCTACGAATTTCTGACGCAGGACACTAGGCGTCCTTCGGCGGAGTGCTGCCCCGCTCGGGGGGACGCATAGCCATCGCCGCCCCCACACCCACCTCGCTTGACAAGCAACTTCCTGAGGGTCAAAATACTTACGCGTATAAAAATCTTCTGTTACGTATTTTATGCTCCGGATGTGCATGGTGATCAGAGGCCAAGCGCGCCCCGGGGAATTCCGGAGTCTGTAACGCAACGCTTGCAAGAACGGAGGAAGTCAACATGCATGTAGGTGCCGGTTTTTTCTTTCAGGGCCTCAGCCACCCCAGTGACGAAGAGGTGTACCGAGTCCAGATGCCGCTGGTGGACCGGGCAGAAGCCATGGGCTTCGAATCGATCTGGACGGCGGAGCATCATTTCACCCGCTATCACATGATGCCCAATCCGGCACAGTTTTTGACATGGGTGGCAGGAAGAACAGAGCGCGCGCTACTCGGAACGATGGTGATGGTCATTCCTTGGCATAACCCGATCCGCGTCGCCGAAGAAATTTCAGCACTCGATATCCTTTCGGGCGGGCGTGCAGTGCTTGGCGTCGGACGTGGCTTGGGCGCAGTGGAATTCGATGCTTTCGGCCTTGAGATGGGCGAGTCTCGGCAGCGGTTCATCGAATACGCTGGGGCGATCTCCGACAGCCTTGAGACCGGCGTTATCCGTAGCGACGGTGAGCTGTATAAACAGCCGCCAGTCGATATCCGCCCACGCTCTTCACTGACGTTCCGGGGCCGCAGTTATGCATCGGCCGTGTCCCCGGAGTCGGCCAAGATCATGGCCAAGTTAGGCTACGGGCTGATGCTCATTGCCCAGAAGCCATGGGAAACGGTCGTCAAGGAAACCAGGCAGTACGCGGAGCTCTTCGAGTCCATGAATGGGTATCCGGCCCCACGCCCGATCCTGGTCAACCTGACCACCGTGGACGAAGACGCCGGCCGAGCTCGCGAGCTACATGACCAGTACACCATGGCATACGCCCGCTCGACCATTGAGCATTACGAGTTCGAGAATCCGCGGATGGAGACCATCAATGGTTATGAATACTACGCAGGCCTGCGACGAAACATCGAGAAACACGGCGTGCTGCAGTTCAACCGCTTCCTTGCCGACCTGCAGATCAGCGGAACGCCCGATCAAGTCGTCGATGCGACAGTCGATCGCGTGCGGGCACTGGACTGCGCCGCTGTCATTAACGTGCTGACGATGGGCGGAATGTCCAAGGAAGTCGCCACACGGAACTTCAGCGTTTACGCAGAAAAGGTGCTCCCGCGTCTTAAGGCCATCGATACGTTCCGGACGATCGGCCTCAACCGCTAAACGCCGGAACACGCGCTTTGCGAACCAACCGGCCTTGGCCATAGAACGGCGTCGAAATCATGAATGAGACTGGTAACAAGATTGCGGGAGGCTTCTTTGCGGAGTTTCCCGCAGGGGTTGCTGTGGTGATTGGCGGTAGTGGAGGAATCGGGCGGGCCGTGTGCGTACGGCTCGCCCAGTGCGGCTGCGATGTCGCGTTCACATACCAGCGTAACGAAACCGCAGCCAAAGAGACTGCCGGACTGATCGAATGCCTGGGAAGAAAGGCGTTCTACGGTCAACTCGACCTGACCGACGCCCAGGCGACTGGCGCCTTCTTCGACAAGGTCGGCGAGCGTTTCGGGCGCATCCATACCCTGGTAGTCGCCACCGGCGCGAATATCCGCATGGCCTATGTCGCCGACGTCACCGTTGAAGAATGGCGCGACACGATCAATAACGATCTCGTCGGCTTCTTCAGCGCCTTGAAGCATGCGATTCCTCACCTTCGCGCCGGCGGCGGCGGCTCGATTGTTGCGTTGAGTTCGGCAGCAATCATCCGGCACAGCCCCATGGACATCCTGTCGACCGGGCCCAAGGGCGGCATCGAGGCGCTCGTGCGCGCAGTGGCTCGCGAGGAGGGCCGGTCCAACATCCGGGCGAATGCGGTGGCGCTTGGCGTGATTGACGCAGGGCTGATGGACCGGGTCTGGAGCCAGTTGCCACCGGCCGCAGCGGAGGCAATGCGCAAGGGCGCGCCGCTGCGTCGGGTCGGCACTGCCGACGAGGCCGCGGATGCGATCGTCTTCCTCGCATCATCGCGCTCTGGCTTCACTACGGGACAACGCCTCGTGCTGGACGGTGGATACAGCGCTTGACATCGCAAGGAACCGTCAATGGAAAATCATGGACTCTGGCGAAGCCTGCTCTTTGCCCCCGCGAATCGCCACGACCTGCTGTCGAAGTTCGGACGAACCGGCGCCGACAGTTATGTCGTGGATCTCGAGGATGGGACCCCGGCGGAGCACAAGCACGAAGCGCGCATGCGCTTACCGGAAGCGCTGGCCGCTGCCCGCTCCGGCAATCTCAACGGCCGGTTGCTGGTACGCATCAACCCGCTTTCCGATTGCCTGGGGCCATTAGACCTGAAAGCCGTGGCTGCGTGCGATGCGGACGGTATCGTCGTTCCAAAGGTGGAAGGTCCGGAAGAACTGGAACGGCTCAGGCGCGAGCTGGACAAGGATGGCTCGCGACGCGTGATAGTCGTCGGCATTGAGTCCGTCCGCGGCGTCATGGCGGTCCACGCCTGTGCCGCGGCCATTGCGCAAAGGGGCGCGCTCTACTTCGGTGCCGAAGATCTCGCGACGGAAATGCATGTGCGGCGCACGAACGATGGCGACGAGTTGCTTTACGCCCGCCAGCGTGTCCTGCTCGCGGCGAAGGCAGCCGGCATCGCCGCCATCGATCAGGCGGTCACCAATGTAACTGACGTTTCCGTGTTCGAAAAGGATGCCGTGCGCGGAAGGGACTTCGGCTACGGCGGCAAGATCTGCCTCACTCCGCGGCAGGTAGAAGCGGCGAACCGCTGCTTCTCACCAAGTTCGGAAGAAATCTCCCATGCGCAACGGCTTCTGCAAGCGGTCGCGCTCGCCGCCGCCGAAGGCCGCGGAACGATCTCATTCGAGGGCAGCATGGTGGACGCTCCCCTGATCAAGCGTGCCGAGGCCATCCTGGCCGCTGGAAGAAACCTGGCATGAAGCGATGACTAAACTACGTGAATTGACGCTCGACGAACTGGATTTCTCCGAGTTCGTTCGCGCCGGCGACGGGGTGGTGTGGGGCCAGGTGACCAGCGAGGCGATCCCGCTCACCTCAAGACTTATGGCACAGCGGGCCAACATCGGAAGATTCTCTGTTTTCCTAGGCGCGACATTCTCCGGAACGATCGATCCCGCGCAAGCCGAGCATGTACGGTTCTATGGCATCGGCGGCATCGCAAACAACCGGAAACTCGATCGGGAAGGCGTGCTGGAAACCGTGCCGGCACAACTGTCCATCCTGCCTCAGTACATCGACCAGGGCCTGATCGCTTCCGATGTGGCAATCGTCCAGCTGGCCGAGGACGACGATGGCAATTTCCGGTTTGCTGTTGGTACCGACTATATTGTTGCGGCAGCCTGCAAGGCTCGCACGGTCATCGGCGAGGTCAATGCACAGGCGCCAAGGACCGCTGGGCCGCACACCATTCCGCGCGACAGGCTTGCCTGCATCGTACGCACGGACCGGCCCGTGCTTTCAATCCCGGCGACAGCGGCGGGAACCACAGAAGACCACATCGCTGCATTTGCCAGCGACTTCATTCCGGACGAAGCGACGATCCAAACCGGTATCGGCGCCGTACCTGAAGCCATCATGGCACGGCTCTCCGACAGGCGTGATCTCGGCATCCATTCAGGAATGATCGGGGATAGCGTCGTGGATCTGGTAGAGCGTGGCGTCATTACCAATGCGCGCAAGCCGATTGACACGGGCCGGATTGTCACAGGCATGCTGGCAGGTACCGAGAAGCTCTACCGATTTGCCGACCGGCGTCCGGAGCTCCAGATGCACACCATCAATTACACGCACGGTTCGGCCATCCTGGCGAAATTGCCACGCCTTGTCTCGATCAATTCAGCGATCGAAGTCGACCTGACCGGCCAGGTGAACGCTGAAGTGGCCAACGGGCGCCACATCGGCGCGGTGGGAGGCGCCATCGACTACGTCCGGGCGGCCCACCGCTCTCCGGGTGGCTGCTCGATCATCGCGTTACCGTCGACCGCAGCAGAAGGCACCATCAGCCGGATCGTCGGCGCATTGAATGGCCCGGTCAGTACGCCGCGCAGCGACGTCGACGTCATCGTCACCGAGTTCGGCGCGGCCAGGCTCAGAGGCCTGTCGTTCAGGGAACGGGCCAAGGCAATGATCGATATCGCCCATCCGGCATTCAGGGAGGCACTCTCGCGAACCGCCTATGAACTATTTGGGCGCCTTTAACCGCGCATGACGCTTCAGGAGCTTAAATGCCAGAACTTCTCTATGAGCAGGTGGGTCAGGTGACCATCATCACGCTGAATCGCCCTGAAAAAAGGAACGCCATCAACCACACCATCCGCGAAGGCCTTTACGGGATGCTCCGGGAGTTCGAGCGCTCGCCGTCTCCGGTTGCCATCCTGACGGGGGCGGGAGATAAAGCGTTCTGCGCGGGCATGGACCTGGTTGAAGCCGCAGAGCTTGGGGTCGGGGTACCGCCGCCGGGCTTCCTCCCAGTTATTGGCGACACGGTTCAGGTCTCCAAGCCGGTCATCGCCGCGGTCAATGGCATCGCGCTGGCCGGCGGGTGGCTGTTTGCCCAGATGTGCGACCTGTGCGTCGCCAGCGAGAATGCGACATTCGGCATTACCGAGGCGAAAGTCGGGCGGGGCATGCCTTGGGCGACTCCGTTGATCCACATGATCCCGCAGAGAATCGCGATGGAACTTCTGCTGACGGGGAATCCGATTTCGGCGCGACGCGCTTATGAAGTGGGCTTCGTCAATCATGTGACGACACCGGAAGACCTGATGCCAAAGGCGATCGAGCTGGCCGAGACCATCGCAGGCTGCGCTCCTCTGACCGTGCGCGCCGCCAAGAAAGCCTTGATGATGGCGACGGAAATGGGAAGAAGCGCCGCGCTGCAGGCAGCCACCAGCATTTTCGAACCCGTCTACCGCAGCAATGACGCCATGGAAGGGCCACGGGCCTTCCGCGAGAAGCGCAAGCCGGTCTGGACCGGCGGCTAAGGCAACGCTTGCGACGGAAAATCGTGGACTTGTCCATCTGGACCGCCAGCAGCGCAATCCTCGAAGCGCTTTGCGATCTGCGCCATGAAGTCCGCGCGCTGACCCGGCAGGCACTGGTGGACGCGAAGCGCCAGTGCCGCGTTGGTGGATACAGCCATGACGAGGCCCTGGCGCAATTCTACGAGAGCGTCGCCTTACGGGGCGACGCACAACACCTTGTGGTCAGCTTTGCTTCCGCCGTTGAACTCGGCCTTGCCGAGGCGATGACGCTGGAGGCGCGCTGCCTGCAGCGGGGCTGGAACTCCCGGGCCGTTGGCATCCTCTTCTGGTCCGCATCCTTGCGCTTGCGAGGTCAGGCGCAGGCACCACGTTCCGGGCATGGCCTCGCGCAGTTGCGCCACCAGTCCGGACTGAAATCCATCGGATAGGAACCGCGATCGCCCGAGAGATGCCGATACCGGACGATCGAACCCTGGCCAGCTCACGACTCCAGGAGTGCCGACATCCCCGGCATGCGAGCGGCCCCGACACGAATCCGGTACTCGATAAGGTCCTTGATCGTGATCAACGGGATTCCGTGGCGCTGCGCGAACACGAGCAACTCTGGTGTCCTGGCCATCTGCCCATTCTCGCCCACAATTTCGGCAAGAACGCCGCCAGGGCGCAATCCCGCCAGCTTTGTCAGGTCCACCGCAGCTTCCGTATGTCCCGGCCGTTCCAGCGTACCGCCGGGCATGGCCCGCAGCGGAAAGATATGACCCGGGCAGCTGAAATCCCGTGCGCTTGTGTTGGGATTCACCAGTGCACGGATGGTCGCAGCCCTGTCTGATGCAGAAATGCCTGTTGAAGTGCCATGCCGGTAGTCGGTGCTCACCGTGAATGCCGTCAGCATCGAGTCGGTGTTTCGCGGCACCATCAGGGGCAACTCCAACGCATCCAGGCGCTCGCCCGGCAGGGCAACACAAAGCACGCCACTGGTCCACCTGACCATGAATGCGATGGCATTCGGCGTTGCAAACTGCGCGGCCATGATGATGTCACCCTCGTTCTCCCGGTCTTCGTCATCCACCACTACCACCATGGACCCGGCGGCGATGGCAGCCACGGCATCTTCTATCCGGTTGGCGTTCATGTTTTTCCCCTCCTTTCGTTGTCCCGTCGAGGCACGGCCCGGCGCGTGCTCACCCCACAGACTATATCACGCATATACTCATGCGTATAAAATAATACGTTGAAAGTAGATCGACATGGCGGAGAATTCATTGAGATTTTTGCCAAATGTCGGCATGTCGGCACGGAACAAGATAGATGACTTGCAATCCAAATATACGCCGTAGTATAAATAAAGTATCGGCGGGACGCCACGGATGATCCTGGAGGGAACCTGATGTTCTATGAGGACGTTGAAGTTGGCGGCACTTTTTCAGTGCCGGGCAGGACGATCTCTGCGACAGACCTCACCCTGTTCGCCGAGGTATCTGGTGATGCGCATCCGCTGCATACCGATGAGGCATACGCGGCCCAGACTGCATTCGGGCAGCTCGTCGCACATGGTCCCTTTGGCATCGCGTTGGCAATCGGCTTGTTCGGCCGCATTCCGGACTTTGCCGAGACTGCGCTTGCGATGACAGACTATCAAGGACTGGGTATTCCGTGCGCCGCTCTTCATAGGAGACACCGTGAACCTCGAGATGGTCATCACCGGAAAACGCCTCACCCGCTCCGGCCGCGGCTTGATCGACAGGCACATGAAGCTTGTCAAGACGGATGGAACAGTCGCGCAGGAGGGGACATCTGGCCTGTGGGTCGCCCGCCGACCATAACCGCTGCCCGAAAAAGCAGACGGAGCAATTCTTAAATCTGGAGAAGAGACAATGCCTGTCGTTTCATTCGTACAACCCAACGGCGATCGGGAAAGCATTGAAGTGGACGCCGGTCTTAGTGTCATGCAGGGTGCGACCATGCACGGCATCGACGGAATTGCCGCAGAATGCGGCGGCAATGCAATGTGCGCGACCTGTCATGTGTACGTGGAATCGCACCACGATGTTATTCCCCCTATGCAGGAAGACGAAGACGCGCTCCTCGGGGGGACGTCGAGCGAGCGGCGAGACAACAGCCGACTCAGCTGCCAGCTCGTTGTCACGTCAGATCTCGACGGGCTGGTCGTCCGCATTCCTGAGGTCATACTGTAATGTCTCGGCCGGTGGTGGTAATTGGAGCGGGTCAGGCCGGCTACCAGGCAGCCGCGTCGCTTCGCCAGGGCGGATTCGAGGATGAGATTTTCATGGTAGGCAATGAGCCCGGGCTACCCTACCAGCGTCCTCCGCTTTCCAAGGCATACTTATTGGGCAAGGTCAGCGCCGAAGCCCTGGCATTCAAACCGGCCAGGTTCTTCTCGGAGCATCGTATCGAGATGATCACGGAAAGCGCCGTCGAGATCCAGCGATCGGAAAGGCGGGTGGTACTGGAAGGCGGTGCCGCCATCCAGTACGGGCACTTGATTCTTGCCACCGGCGCGCGAAACCGGCCCCTGGAGATGCCGGGAAGCGACCTGGATGGCGTATTCGGTCTGCGCACCTTGCGCGAAGCGGCTTCGCTCAGCGCACACATCAGACAGGCGTCCGCGGTCGTGGTGCTTGGCGCGGGCTTTATCGGACTGGAATTCGCCGCGGTCGCGCGCGCGCTGGGCGTGTCTGTCCATGTTGTCGAGATCGGAACCCGCCCAATGGCGCGCGCGGTTTCGCCGGCGACTTCCTCCCATTTTCAACGAGCGTTGGAAGCAGCAGGCGTAACGTTCGATTTCCAGACAAAAGTGGAACGGATTCTGGGCTGCCAGGGCCGGGTCGCTGGCGTTCAACTGGCCGATGGTCGCTTGCTGGAGGCGGACACCGTGGTATTCGGCATCGGCGTATTGCCAAATGTTGAGCTTGCCGCGCAAGCCGGACTCCGTTGCGAGAATGGCATTCAGGTCGACCGCCATCTGGTGACCACCGATCCGGCCGTCTCCGCCATAGGGGACTGTGCCAGTTTTCCCGATCCGAGATCCGGTCGCTGGATCAGGCTGGAGTCAGTGCAAAATGCGGCGGACCAGGCAAGACATGTTGCTGCCAGATTGACCGGTCGGGTCGAACCGTTCGAAGCAGTCCCGTGGTTCTGGAGTGAGCAGGGCAGCCTGAAGCTTCAGATCGCCGGCCTTGCATCCGTCATAGATGAATTCGTCACCATCGGAGACACCGCCGGGCAGAGGTTTTCGATATTGTGTTATCAGGGAGGCCGCCTGGTAGCGGTGGAGTCGACAAACAGCCCGATGGATCACATGGCCGCCAGGCGACTGTTGGCCAGGGGCGCGCGCACGCCTTCCGTTGCCGAAGCGGCGCAACCAGGCTTCGCCCTGCAGCACTGGCAGGTCAGTGTCCGAGGACGACCGGACTGAGTGGCACCCGCGACCGCCATGCTTGCGGAAAGATACCGGATGGTACATATAATCTCCGGCGGAGTATTTTACAATACTGGCATAACTAACCTTTGATCTCCACAACGCAAAGAACAGCATGAGCACCGAAGTGAAACCAAAGCCCGCCGCCAGGAGAACACAACGGCCAGCCAGTTCGACCCCTGCGCAGCCGAAGACCAGCAGGGCTTCGCGTGGCGGCGGAAAGAATCCGGGTCTACGCGAAGAGGTCAATGCCTACAAGCGGGAACTGATTCTGCGCGCGGCGTGCGAGACGTTCTATGAGCGCGGATATCATGACACGACCGTCGACATGATTACCGACAAGCTGTCGGGCACGAAGGCAATCTTCTACTACAGCTACGCCGACAAGCAGGCTGTCCTGGTCGAGATCTTCAAGCGCGCCCTGGCTGCTGCGCAAGCGGTAATCCTGCGCGCGATCGATGAGGGCGGCACGCCGCCCGAGATGCTGTCGGCATTCGCGCGTTACTACGCGGAATGGGTCATCGACAATCAAGTTCTCGTCGGCGTGTTCTGGCGAGAGGAGCGGTGCCTGTCGAAAGATGCGCGCGCTGCAGTGGCAGCCGAGCAGAAGAAATTTGACGACATGGTCGCTCGTATCATCCAGGATGGCGTGGCGTCGGGCGACTTTGTCGTTGACGATGTCCAGATGACATCGAGGGCGATTTCGGGGATGATCTCGTTCGCCTACACATGGTGGCGCTCGGACCGGAGGCTGAATCGCGAGGAAACGGCCGACTACTATGCCACCATCGCGCTGCGAATCGCCGGCGCCAGCGCCGGCAACACCCTGACGCGCGAAACCGCATGAGCGTTGCGTGCCGGACGGCAGCACTCGTCCGTACTCTTTTTCCCCTCTCGCTTAGGAACTCCGTCGACACGAGCCGGGCTTCCGCGCCCGGCTCCGGCCATAGCTTAGCTACCCGGTTCGCGTCCACCGTGGCTTCAGTCGGACAGCGACGCGATGCGGCGAGGGTCCTGGCCGCGTTTTGCCGGGATCGACCCAAAGCAATATGGAGCCCTGATTCCAGGCACGTATCAGGACGGGACTACTCAAGCTTATCCAGCCCTTTCTCTGCGATGATCCGCTTCCATAGCTCGGTTTCGGCGCTGATATTTTTCGTGAAGCCGTCCGCATCAAAGGTCGAAGGGATCAGGCTGAATCCCTTGACGCGGCGGATGACCTCAGGATCCCGCATCGCCAGCACAAATTCGCGCCGGAGTTTGTCGACAATGGCTGCGGGCGTCTTTGCAGGAACGAATACGCCGAACCAGTATGTCAGCTCATAGCCGCCCGGAATCGCCTGGGACTCATTGAGCGTCGGCAGATCAGGCAGGTACGGATCACGGTTCGCCCCCGTTGTCGCCAGTCCTTTCACCAGCTTCGCAGCCACTTGGTCCTTCTGCGTGGTAAGCACATCAATGGCGAAGTCAATCTGGCCGGCCATCAAGGCCTGCGATAGCTCGTTATTGCTCTTGAACGGCACATGCAGTGTCCTGATACCAGCCTTGGCATTGAGCAGTTCCCCGCCCAGATGATTCGCGGAACCCACGCCCGCTGAGCCATAAGTGAGCGTACCAGGGCTGGTCCTGGCCTTATCGATGAACTGCTGCACGTTGTTCACCGCCATCTTGGGATTCACGACCAGCACGAACGACCCCACGCCCACCTGGCCAATCGGGATGAAGTCCCGCGTCAGCTCGAACTTTGTCTTGCGAGTGTAGGGCAGTGTGAGGATCGACGACGACGAAAACAGGACGGTGTAGCCATCCGCCGGCGATGAGGCGACATATTCGGCGCCCAGCTGGCTGCCGCCGCCAGGCTTGTTCTCGACAATGACCGGCTTGCCAAGATTCGTGGCGAGCTTCTGGGCGAAGACGCGGGCCACGACATCGGTTCCGCCGCCTGCCCCATGCGGGACAATGACCCGAACGACGCGGGCCGGATAGTTATCTGCAGCCACGACGGGCACTGCAACGCAAAGGCTTGCGAAGACCACTACGCGTTTGACGATTGTGAACACTTTGATTTCTCCTCTGGTGGTGCCGCATCCGTGTCGGGATGCGGCGGATCCATGTGATTCAATGCACAACGGGCGGCTGAAGCGTTGCCGGCATTGTTCGCGTCGACGTTCCGGTTGGCGGCGCGCGCTGCGCTACGACAAACCGGCTTTCAGAAGATGTGCCGGATACCCAGCGCGACGCCGGTCTGGTTGGTCTTCCCGGCGGCGAGCGCGCTCAGCGGCGCAAAGTTCAGGCCCGCTTGCTGGGCAAACGCCACAGCGCCGTAGAGGTCGGTTCGTTTTGAAACGGAATAGATGGCCTGCAGGACGTACTGCCTGGGATTCGGTGGATGACTCACCGGACCAGCGACCTTCACATCGTCGTAGTAGAAGGCGGCGGTGAGTTGCAACGACTGCAGTGGCTGGTATCCGACACCAACCCAGAACAGGTCGTCACGCCGCGCTGTTTCCCCGGGGCCGGACACATCCTTCTCCCAGCGGTAGCCGGACGTCAGCTTGACCGCCCCGGTCCGGTACATCGCCGACACAGCAGCCCTGCGGCCTTTGGAATAACCGTTGTCGGTGGGGGCACCATTGTTCTGGTCGTAGGTCAACACCAGCGACAGTGGACCCGATGTATAGGCTGCACCGGCTCCCATTGCCGCACTCGCCCCCAGCGAACCGGCCCGCTCGCCGAACGCGTAGTGAGCCTGCAGAGTCAGGCCTCCAAGGCCGACCTTGTACTTGATGCCGTTATCAAAGCGAAACGGGCCAGTGACAGCACTGAGCGGCTCGTACGTTGGAGCAAAGTACTGTGGCATCAGGTTCGCGAGCGTGTCGAACATGGTCGTGTACTGGCGCCCGAAGGTGAGCTGGCCGAACTTGCCCTGAATGCCGACAAAGGATTGCCGATTGAAGATGCGGGAGCTGTCGAACATAGTCCCGTTATCGACATTGAAGCCGTTCTCGAGGACGAACACCGCCTTGAATCCTCCGCCCAGGTCTTCCACGCCGCGCAGACCCCATCGGGATCCGGCCAGCCCTCCGGAGGTCAGCCGGACGACAGACTTTGCGCCGGACTGGCCGGCGACCGCGGCGGCATTGTTCGTCGTGAAATCAAGGTACATGTCAGTCAGGCCATACAGCGTGATGGAAGACTGCGCATGAGCTTGGGCAGCCGCCATGCCTATCCCCAGTTGCGTCGAGTACGCCAACAACCATACGAACTTCCTCCGGCTCCGCTTCATCCTGTCTCCTCCTTCCGTTGCTCTTCTGGTTTGGTCTTGTTGCAGCGTGCCCCTGCGCTCGGCAAGGCATGCGCCGAAGTACTTCGCGCATGCCCTGAAACCCATGCATGCGTGCGCGTCGCGCCCCTGCCCGCGTCGGGCTTGAGCGCAAGAATACGTATGCGTATATTTTTATGTTATCGGGTATAGTACTAAGGCGGTCAGTAGATCGCAGCGTTATTTGCCCCGGACCATGCGCGGCAAAGCATGCTCGGTCGCGTTGCCCGGTCGCGCCAACTCCGGCCTTCACCTCGCGACGCACTGCATCACAAAAAAAAGGAGACGCTTATGAATGTGTTCGCTCACCCAACCGCAACTGCAGCCGCTGTCGAGCAGCGATGGAATACACGCCTGCTGGTCGCAAATGTATTCCAGTCAGGAGACGGCCCCGCGATCGAGGTCGTGAATCCAGCAACGGAGGCAGTCCTGGCGACCGTATCGTCGGCGTCGCTCGCCCAACTCAACGACGCCGTTGGCAGCGCGCGCGATGCCCTGTCGAACCCTGCCTGGGCAAATCCGGCGCTGAGGCGCGATTGCTTGCACCGCCTGGCCAACCTGATGGATCAGCATGCCGACACGCTGATGGCGGCATTGGTGGACGAAATAGGCACACCCATCGGCCACAAGGGAATGCAGGTCGATGCCGCGCTTGCCTTCCTGCGCTGGTTCGCCGATGCATCGACGCTCGAGCGCGCCTATCAGTTGCCCGCCCTGGCCGGCTCCAGCGGCACCAGCAACCGCATAGAGTTCCGGCCCTCCGGCGTCGTGGGGGCGATCATTGCCTATAACTATCCCCTGATCCTGTTTGCCACTAAGGTAGGCGCTGCGCTTGCTGCCGGCTGCACGCTGGTACTGCTTCCTTCCCCGCAGGCGCCGCTGACCATCCTGCTGCTCGGGGAGCTCATCCGGCAAGCCGGTTTCCCCCCTGGTGTTGTCAACCTCCTGGTGGGCGGGCCCGACGTCGGCAAGGCGCTCTGTGAGCATCCCGGCGTCGACAAGGTCTCGTTCACCGGCTCCGTCGGCGTTGGAAAAATGATCATGCAGCAAGCGGCAACCGGGATTCGCGGCGTGGTGCTCGAACTCGGCGGAAAGTCTGCTGCCATCATGATGCCCGGTGTCGATTACAGGAAGTACGCGCTTCGTCTGCATTCGCGCTATCTCCAGAACGCCGGCCAGGGCTGCGGATCTCCCACGCGTATCCTGGTCGAGCGCTCGCGCCTGGACGAGTTCATCGAGGAAAGCGTACGGGCCTACCGGGAAATTCGTGTTGGCAACCCATGGCACCCCGATACGCTGGTCGGACCGGTCATCAGCGCCGTGCATCGGCACCGCATCGAGCATCTTGTGCGGGAGGCGGTGAGCGAAGGGGCGGAAATTGTCGCTGGCGGCAGCGCTCCCACCGAGCAATGCGGCTGGTATGTCAACCCCACCCTGATCGCCAACGTCACCAACCGCGCGAGAATCGCGCGGGAGGAAATCTTCGGTCCGGTCGGCGTCGTCCTGCCCTATGACAGCGTCGACGAGGCGATTCATATCGCCAACGATTCCGAACTGGGGCTCAAGGCCTACCTCTACGGACGCGCCGAAGATTGTCTGCAGCTCGCCCCGCGCCTGCGGGTCGGGACCGTGACCATCAACGGCGGCGCCGGTTTGCGCGCCGACGCACCCATGGGTGGCTTCAAACAAAGCGGACTCGGCCGGGAATGGGGTGAGGAAGGGGTCAGGGAATTCCTGGAGACCCAGCATATCGATTGCGCCGAGTTGCGCGGTTGATCCGGCGCATCGCATGCATGGCAATCCAACCAATGGGAGTTCACTTTTGAACAACTTTGACTATGTCATCGTAGGCGGGGGCGCAGCTGCGAGCGTCGTGGCCTATCGGCTCGGGGAGCGCGGCCACAGGGTGTGCGTCCTCGAGGCAGGCCCGCTGGACACCAATCCATATATTCGGATCCCTGCCGGATTCATCAAGACGCTCGGCGACGCCCGTGTCACCTGGCAGATGATGCAGGCAGGTTCGCCTGGGACGAACGGACGTCCCATCCCCATGATCCAGGGCAAGACTCTGGGTGGATCCAGTGCAATCAATGGCGCGGTGTATAGCCGCGGCCAGGCACTCGACTTCGACACCTGGGCAGAGCTGGGCAATGAGGGCTGGGCCTACCGGGATGTACTGACCTACTTTCGTCGCAATGAGCAGTTCCTCAGCGGCGGCGATTCGCACTATCGCGGCCGGCATGGAAGCATTCCGGTCACGACGACAGGCTGGCGCGACGAAATCTGTGAAGCGTTTGTCGAGGGCGCGGTGTCGTGCGGCATCCCGAGGAACGACGATTACAACGGCCAGGACCAGACTGGCGTCGGCTACTGCCAGAGCTACATCTACAACGGCAGGCGCTGGAGCGCCGCGCATGGTTACCTCCATCCCGCGCGCAAGCGCCATGGCGTCGTCGTCATGACCAACGCAAAGGTCACGCGAATCCTGGTCGAAAACCGTCGTGCCACTGGCGTAGCGTACCGGCTCGGCGACAGCACGACGACCGTATCCGTGGCCGCCCGGCGTGCGGTCATCGTCTGTGCCGGCTCAGTCCACAGTCCCAAACTGTTACAGCTCTCCGGTATCGGGCCTGGCTCTCTGCTGCAGTCCCTCGGTATTCCGGTTGTCCACGACCTGCCCGGAGTCGGCGAGAACCTGCGCGACCACTACACCGCGCGCCTGGTGACGCGGGCACGGCCCGGGATCGACAGCATCAACGGGCGGGTGCGCGGACTGCGGCTGGCCAGGGAGGTTCTCGCGTGGGCGTGCCGGCGCAACAGCGTGCTCGCGCTCAGCCCTATCCTTCTCTATACCTTCTGGAAATCGGTGGCCACGCTCCCAAGCCCCGATTTCGCGATCACCTTTACCCCCGCAAGCTACAAGCAAGGCATGCTCGGCAGGCTTGACGATTACCCGGGTCTGACCTGCGGCGCCTGGCAGCTCCGCCCGGAAAG
The DNA here is from genome assembly GCF_058787575.1 of Cupriavidus sp. FW305-3-2-15-C-LB2. NCBI lineage: Bacteria > Pseudomonadati > Pseudomonadota > Betaproteobacteria > Burkholderiales > Burkholderiaceae > Cupriavidus > Cupriavidus sp. FW305-3-2-15-C-LB2. The sequence goes on along the minus strand of NZ_JBYSZW010000001.1, from coordinate 6,828 downwards.
CCGCGGGCACGTGCGCGCCTTCTCCGCCGATGATCGCGTCGATCCGATCATCCAGCCAAACTTCCTGGACGACGAGCGGGATCGCCAGGTCATCGTCGCCGCGCTTAAGTGGGCACGCAAGCTGCTGAAGACGGAATCCATGCAGCGCATCGTCGAAGCCGAGTTGCTACCCGGAAGCGACGTGCAATCCGACGACGAATGGCTCGACTTCATGCGCCAATATGGCATGACCGGCTATCACCTCGTCGGTACCTGCAAGATGGGCAATGCGGCCGACCCGATGGCGGTTGTCGACAGCCAGCTTCGCGTGCACGGTATCGGTAGCCTGCGCGTCATCGACGCCTCGATCATGCCGACCATTCCGTCGGCAAACACCTGCGCATCGACGATGATGATCGCCGAGAAAGGCGCCGACATGATTCTCGCCGCCAATTGATCTGCCCAAGGCTGCCGCCTCTTATATTCCGTAGCGGGAGACGGCAGCAGCGGCGGCCAAAGGGGAACCGGCCAGCACAAGGCCGGCCGGTAGTTACTTGCGGCCTGGCTGGCATGCTCGCGTCGCGCCGGCCTGAGCGCGTGCCAGGACACGCTAGCCAGCTACAGCTGCGCGTCCATTGTTGAACACTATCTTTCCCCGTTCGACCGCGATCGCCCTCAGGCTGAACGCGTTGTCTCCATCGTTCCAGATCTCGACCCGGATGGTTTCACGCGGAAAAACCGGGGCGGAGAAGCGTCCGCTTAGTGCGCGCAGCAACGTACTGTCCTGTGTCGGCAGGCTTTGCACGAGTGCCCGGCCGACGATCCCGAACGTGGCGAGACCGTGCAGGATCGGACGTTCGAAGCCAGCCTTGCTGGCCGCAGCTGGTTCCACATGCAGCGGGTTGACGTCGCCTGAAAGCCGATAGATCAGGGCCTGTTGTGGCAGGGTCCGGATGTCGACGCTGAAGTCGGCATCCCGCTCCGGGATCGGATGGGGCATCGGCGCGGAGGTCACCGTGCCGCCGAATCCGCCGTCGGCCCGACAAAGCACCGACATGCCGACCGTCGCAAGCAGCTCGCCCGTCGCCGCTGCCGTGATATTGCGCTCCAGCATGACGAGCGCGCCCTTCTCGCCACGGTCAATGATCTCTGTCACGCGCGTCTTGGCGCTGACCGTGCCGGCCGCCGGCAGGGGCGCGTGCAGGACAAGACTCTGCTCACCGTGCACCATCTGGCCGTAGTCTATGCCCAGGTCGATATCCCGCATCGACGTGAACGCGAGTACAACGGCCATCGTAGGAAATGCCAACAGGTCCCTCTCGTACACGTAGCGCAACTCGTGCGCGTCGAGTGGATTCTCGCCGAAACCCACGCCGAGCGCGTACAGGATCGTATCTTTCTCGGAGTACGTTTGCACACGGGCCGGAATGTCAAGGGCCAGCGCTTCCGGGTATTGGATCGTCATGTTTGGTTTCCTTCCATGTCAAACGGTATCGGGTGATCCGAGAATCAGCGTGGCCTGACTGCTCAGTACACCACCGTTCCCGTGCGCGAGCGCCAGATTGACATCGCTCACCTGTCGCGCGCCGCAAGTGCCGGCAATCTGCCGGGCCGCCTCGACCATGGTGAACAACCCATACATTCCAGGATGGACGCAGGAGAGCCCGCCACCATTGGTATTGACCGGCAAACTTCCGCCCGGCGCGATACGCCCCCCCTCGACAAATGCTCCGCCCTCGCCCTTCTTGCAGAATCCGAGGTCCTCCAGGAACAGGATGGGATTGATGGTGAAGGCATCGTAGAGCTGCAGCACGTCAATATCGGCGGGGGTAACGCCTGCCTGGGCAAATGCCCGCTGGCCGGATTGAACCGCGCCGGTCACCGTAGGGTCGGGCATCTGTGCGATGTAACGGTGGGTTGTGGCTTCCGCGCCGCCGAGGAGGTACGCGGGCCGCGGCACGAGATCGCGGGCACGCGCGGCGCTGGTCATCACTACCGCTGCGGCACCATCGCAAACCAGGCAGCAATCGCGAACCGTGAAAGGCGTCGAAACCGGACGCGCCGCGAGACAATCGTCTATCGACAGCGGCTCGCGCATATAGGCTTCGGGATTCAGGGCAGCCCATTGCCGCGCCGCCACCGCCACCTCGGCAAGCTGCCGTCGGGTTGTCCCATACATGTGCATGTGCCGGGCCGCGGCCAGCGCGTAGGAAGAGGCCAGGCTCACGCCATAGGGCGTCTCGTAGATCGAGGAACCGGGCGGCGGCACGAGTTTGCCCGCACCCGTGCGGGTATTCGCGCCGTAGGCGATCACCGCTACTTCGCACAGCCCTGCGTCGATGGCCAGCGCCGCTGCCGTCGCATGGGTCAGGAATGCCGAGCCGCCCGTCCGGTTGTTGCTGGTGATGCGCGGACTGATCCCGAGATACTCCGCCAGGCTTAGGCCCGATAGCATGTCATCGGGCAGGCAGACAAACAATGCATCGGCATCGCCGAGCTTCAAGCCCGCGTCCTGGAGCGCCATCAGGCTGGCAGTCGCTGCCAGGTCCATCGAGGTCAGGCCGGGCGCTTCGCCAATGCCATAGGTGGCCGTACCGACGATTGCGGTCTTCCCGCGCGGAAATCCCTGACTCATTGCCGCCCTCCGGTAGCGCTGCCAGAATCCTCAACGGATTCATCCAGTTCAAAAACGAGACAAGGATCTCCGTCGGTGGCCAGGATCCGGGCCTTCACAGCGGCGCCGATCGGTGGGACCGTGGCAGCAGCATTGGCCAGCCTCGAGAGTATGCGCGGGCCCTCGGCAAGATCGACGAGGACGAGGATGTTATCTGGTGCGGGCGACTTCCTCGAAACCGCCGTCAACGAATAGATCGTACCGAGTCCGCTTGCCTGAACCCACTCGAGATCGCGTGATCCACTGGCGGGCTCCGCAATACGAGGAGGAAACACGTAGTGGCCACTGGAGCGCGATCGTTGGATCATGAATCGCCCCGCGGCCAGAAAACGCTGGAAGTCCTGGTCTGGGTGCAGCATCGCCGTCATCGCTCAGCTCGCCATGTGGTAACCGCCGTTGACGCCGATATGCTGCCCGATGATGTATGAGGCTGCGTCCGACACCAGGAAACACACCGTCTTGACAACTTCTTCCGGCTGCGCCCAGCGTCCCATCGGAATCTGCGCGAGCGCACCATCGCGGAATCGCTCTCCCCGAATGACTTCGGTCATGGGTGTCTCCACGACACCGAAACATACCGTGTTGGTCCGGATCCCGTATTTGGCCCATTCGCGCGCCGCGCTCATCGTCATTCCCAGCATGCCGGCCTTCGCAGCGGAATAATTGATCTGGCCGATCGATCCCTTGCGCCCGGCATCCGACGAGATGTTCACAATGGAACCCGGCGCTTCCTCTCCGCCCCGGGCTCGTTGCAGCAAGTGCCGCCCCACCGCCTGCAACCACAGGAAGGGCGCGGTCATGTTGACGTCGATGACCTCCTGCCACTGCTGCAGTGTCATTTTCTCGATCATCGCGGGCCGGCCGATCCCGGCGTTATTGACAAGACCGTCGATCTTTCCGAACCGCTCAATGATGGCGCTGACAGACTCGGAGACAAAGCCGGCATCGGCAACATTGCCCGTCAGAGCCATGACCCGTGACGGCTGCTCGGCCTCCAGGGCCTGTAATGGCTCGGCCTTCATATCAACTACCGCAACCGAGGCGCCGAGGTCCAGCGCCAGACGCGCGACGGCATTCCCGATACCCTGTGCCGCGCCGGTAACGACGACGACCTTGTCCTGAAGAGAAACGATATTCCGCATGGCTTAGTCTCCTTGATCCTTCTTGTCCGTGAAATCTGCGATCCGTTGAATGCCGGTTATGCCAGCACAGTCTGAATGCCGGCGCAGCAGGCTGCCGCTAGCGGCGTACACCATCCTCGACAGCGAGGGCGCCCTGGCCGGCCATCTCCGCCCAGGCGCGGAACGGCTCCGACGCCTCGATCTGCCCCGTTCGCATCAGATGCAGCCACACCTCGGACGCGTCAATGGTGCGATTGATGCCCGCCGCCCACATCGGCAACGACGCACTTTCAGCGAGCTTGCCTTCATGAGCGCGCAGTGCGTATGCGGCTAGCAGGTCCTGCTGGATGCCCCACTTCTGGCCCAGGGTCGTGTGAATTGCCAACATCGTCATCCAGGCAAGGTCGAGCGGCACGGTCGACCCCGCGATCAACGACTCGACGGCCTCTGTATAGGCGGCACCGGCCGCCATTGGCGCGAAGTGTTCAGCCCAGTGCCGATCCAGGAACTCAAAGGAATGCCGCGTGCCGCTTGCGAGCGCGACGAGCCGGAAAACGATTTCCGCCTGTTCCCGGTCGCCACCGGTATCGAAGAAGTACTTCACATGATGCGTTCCGATACTCTCGCCCGCCGCCACCAGGATGCCGAGCCAGACAAACTCGCGTTCATAGGCGCTCAGATGGTTCTGCTGCACAGTCAGGGCTGAGTACATCACCATGTAGGCATCCTGGAGATCCGGCATCGCTACGGCCATCAAACCTTGATGTGGCAGCAGATACCCGCGCCGTTTCAGATTCCCTTCAAGACGCTTCCTGACTTCGTCGGGCGTCGACAAACCTGTCGTCATCTTGTTCACCTTTACTGAGATCGTCATCTGCAAATGCCGCCGGTCACTCCTGCGAGGTCAAGCCCTTTTCCGCAATGATCTTCCGCCAGGTCTGGGATTCGCTCTCCAGGCTCTTGCGGAAGGCAGCCGCGTCCAGGGTCGACGGCCGCAGGCTGAAACGGCCCAGTGCACTCGTAAAGGAAGGATCCTTGGCACTCGCCACGAACGCCCGTTGTAGTTGCTCGACAATCGCGGCTGGCACCTTGGCCGGGAGAAAGAGCGCAAACCAGTAAGTGATTTCATAGCCCCCTGGTATCGCGCCCGTCTCATTGAAAGTCGGCAGCGATGGCAGGAACGAGTCGCGCTCGGGACCTGTCGTTGCCAGACCCCGCACCTTCCTGGCCTCGATCTGTGGCTTCTGCACCGTCAGGACGTCAATCGACAGATCGATCTGCCCTGCGATCAGCGCCTGAGACATTTCGCTGCTGCTCTTGAACGGCACATGCATCAGTTCGATGTGAGCCTTGCTCTGCAGCAATTCGCCCGCGAGATGGCCCGCGGAGCCGCTTCCGGCGGAGCCGTAGGAATACTTGCCTGGATTGGCCTTCGCGGCGGCAAGGAACTCCCGCAGGTTATTGAACGGAAGCTTGACATTCACTACCAGCGAGAAGGTGCCGTCCCCGACCTTGCCGACCGGCACGAAATCCCTGAGCAGGTCGAACTTGGTCTTTCTCAGATATGGCAACGTCAAGACGGACGACGATGTGAACAGCAACGTATATCCGTCTGCAGCCGACGCCGCGACGTACTCCGCGCCCAACTGCCCGCCGGCACCCGGCTTGTTCTCCACGATAATCGTGGCTCCGAGCGTAGTCCCCATCTTTTGCGCCAGCACCCTCGCGACTGTATCGGTCCCGCCGCCCGCGCCCGCCGGCACGACAAACCGGATGGGCTTCGACGGGTAGCCATTCGCATGGGCAGCGCCGGCCATGCAGAATGCCGCCAGGGAGCATGCTGTTATCTGGAAGATAGTCCTGAGCATTTTTTCCTCCTAGTGTGCGCCCCGCAGTGGGGATGAGGACAGCGCGCGCGCCTGCTCGCTGTCGTGCTGACCTGCCACCGGCGCGGCTTCAGCCAGTCTTCGGCGCAGGACTTCCTTCTGGACCTTCCCCGTTGGCGTCACCGGCAAAGCGTCGACGACGATCACGCGCGCGGGAATCTTGAAACTGGCAATCTTGCCCCGGCAGAACGCTTTGACGGCGTGCTCGCACACCGGCGTGTCGGGAGCGGGCACGATGAATGCGACCGGAATCTCCTGGAGCCTGCCGTCGGGTTGCCCCACGACCGCCGCGGCATCGATTCCCGGCATCGAGAGCAGCACCGCCTCCACCTCCGCCGGCGAGACGTTCTCCCCCCCGACCTTGAGCATGTCCTTGTAGCGGCCGACATAGCGAAGGTGGCCATCACTGCGCAGGATCCCGGCATCACCGGTATGGAACCATCCCTCTTCATCGAGCGCGCGCACGGTCGCCTCTGGCTGGTTGTGGTAGCCGATCATCCGCGTGAAGCTCCGCACGTGAATCTCGCCGATCTCGCCCGCCGGCACTGGCTGTCCTGTCCCGATATCGACGACACGTATCTCGACGCCCGCCTGGGGAATTCCGCTTGCCTCGCAGCGTTGCGCCTCTGTGGCGCCCTGCGGCGTAATGGTGACCGCGCCCCACATTTCCGTCATGCCATAGCCGGACAAGGTCGGACATAGCGCTCGTTGCACTTCGCGTGCCAGCCCAATGCTGGAATCCGCGCCGACTGTCAGCGTACCGAATCTGAGGCTCCCAATGTCACGGGCGACCTGGCGCTGGGTCGACAGCAGGTCACTGAAATGCGCGTCGAAGCCGTGCACCACGGTGACACCCTCCGACTCGATCAGACGCAGCGCCTCGCCGGCATTGAAGGCATCCATCAGGACCTGCCGGGCGCCGCTCATGAACGACGCCAGCACCGAATAGCAGAGCGCGTACGTGTGAAACAGCGGCAAGTACGTAAGCTGAACGTCGTCGCGGCGAAGGCCCATGATGGCGGTACGCTCATGGCAGAGCCGCATGCCGTTGTGATTGAGCAGCACGCCCTTCGGGTCGCCAGTGGTGCCGGATGTGTAGATCAGGAGTACCGGATCGGCCGGGTCGGCAGCCACCGCCGGTTCGTTGGCGGGCAGGCCCTTCCCGCCC